>CAXYYJ010000009.1:0-102457 GCA_964293475.1 uncultured Draconibacterium sp. | reverse complement strand
CTTTTTTTGACCATTTTTACACTTTTTTGTGTAAACCTATTTTAGGACAAGACAAATTCCAGATTGGTGCGATTAAATGTAGCGTTTGCGTTTGCAAATACTCATCGTTATCAAACGCTTCATTATCAAGATGTCAAAGAACTTAATACTTAGTTTTTTTATAAAACTTCAGGATTCTTCAAAATAGTGGATTTTAATAAGATATTAAACATGTCAATTTTAAAACTAACAAATAAATTTATCTAAAATATATCCAAAACCATTTACTTACAAGATCTTACACAGCATTTACAGTATTATCTTTTTCCTCTACATCTAACTGAAGACCTAAATTATCATCATATTTGCGCTTCACGATATAATAGTTTTGTTGCTTTATTTCTTCTTTAGCCTTTGACTGAAAAGAAAAACTGTCTTTAAATATTCCCTCCCTCGTAATTAATGATGCAAAACGCTTTTTTGAAATTGAAACTTTTAAAGATTCAGCTTTAATATATTGATTCGACGCGATTAAATCCTTATACACTTTATTAAGGCTAACAGGTAGTACCTTTATACCATCAAACTGTTTCTCAAATTCCTCTTCACGATGTGAATCGTAGACAAATGGTGCCAGCTTTTCAAAAACTTCAAATTTTAAATGATAATATACCCTATCAAAATTTTCCTTGTCTTCAACTGACCAGTCAGGATAAACAAAATCAATATAGTCTTGCAGTTCTTTCTCCACAATTATCCCTGAATTTCTTGATTCCATGTCTCTTAACGAGATCAAAGTTCGAGCAATAACACTTTCATCTTTATAGATAAACTTATCCACTTCGTTCCGTTCTGAAAAAACTATACAATCGCATGGTTGCCGATAATTACCATTAACTCTATGCCGATTTACTCGCCCAAATCGCTGCAACAATGCATCAAATGGTGCTGGTTCTGTAAAAATAACATCATAGCTTATATCTAAACTCACTTCAATTGCTTGTGTTCCAACCAATAATTTGACTTCATCTGATTTTAAGTCAGCCTCTTTTTGGTTACGGTCAATACCATTGAAAGCACTGTGTAGCAAAACCTTTTTTGATGATTTTAATAAGTTGTAAATATTCTGAGCTTGTTTTACAGTGTTACAAACTACAAGTACCCTATCTCCTTTATCTAATCTATTTTGAATAGTATTAATTTTTGCAGAAAGTAAGCCTTCTTCAACTTTAATCCGATGTCGAATAAAGGATTGATAAAGTTCCGAATCGCACAAAACCTCATTAAAATCCCCAATTGCATCAGCAAATTCATTCTTAAGAAAACCGGGCAAGGTAGCAGTCATTAAACAAACCTTAACATTCAAAACTTTAGTTGCAAATTCAATCAAAACTTTTATTTGAGCTGTTACCTCCGGATCATATGCATGAATTTCATCGAAAATAAAATATCCACCGCTCATTTCAAAAATACCTTTTTCAAAACCCTTGATACCAAAAATAGATTTCAAAAGCTGAAAAGGTGTTGCAATTTTTAGGGGCGGAACCATTGCCCTGAAACTTTCTTTAAGTTCACGCTTTATAGCTTCATTTTGCCAACTAAAATTTTCTTCGCTAAACCTACTTTCAATGTATTCGGAAAGTTTACCATGAATAACGCCAACTATCTCATTATTTCCTTCCATTTTCTCATCGAGTCGCTCAAACATAGCATTGATTGATGCCGTAAATGGCAAAATATAAAAGGCACGCCCTTGCCCACCTTCCTTTATTTGCTTATGTAACCACATTAAAGAGGCCTCAGTTTTTCCAGAACCAGTTGGAGCTGTGAGTACTATATTCCCTTTAATTTCAGATGCTTTTTTTTGATGGGCATATGGCGACCATTTTGTATCATATAAAAATCTGAAATTTCTATCTTCCAAAATATTTACTTTAAAAACTCCAGCTGAAGCTAAATGGTCGCATTGCTTTAAGGCCCCTGCAGCCAACAATAAGTCTTTAAAATTTACCTTAATAGACATCTTTGGCTCCCGAATATAGCTTTTGACTAATTGAAGTGGCAATTCCAAAGACCTTACTTTCAAGGGAATATCGTATTGCTCCAAAAATACCTTAACAAATTCAAAATCAATTTTTACAGTTTCATCTTGCCATTCTAATTTTCCATCATCCCCAAAAGAGAAAAAATCTTCCTCTGTAATATATTCATTTTGAATATGATTGAATAAAAAATCGAAATCCTTGTGATGACCCATCACAATCAATTTTAGCAAAATTTTATCATCATCAGATATATCCAAATAATCGATAAATGGAGTAGAAAACAATTCATGTCTTTGGTGATACCATTGAGCCTTCTGACCCATAAGTAACTTTTGAAATTCTGAATGTGATTTCCCTAAATCATGAAAAATAATACCAATGCGCACAATCTCCCAAAAATGATTTAAATCAGCAACAGGGAGCCGATTAAATGCCTTTTTAAGCAACTCAAATACGCTAAGACACTCGTCAACATGTTGTTTCAATGAAATAGGAGGTTCTGATTTTGCAAGAACCTCCTTTGTTTTAAAAATCATACTAAAAATTTGTGAAAGAAAAGATCGCTATCAAATTCTTCATATTCAGAATGGTATCCAACTAAATTAGTGTTAACCGGATTGTTAAACGAGATAATAGAATACGGCTCAGTCATAAGATTTTTTCTAGGAATGGTATTGCTAAAATACTTAGGCAATGCTTGAATTTGCCCAGGTAAAAAGTTCCCATTGAAAGGAATTAGTTGACCGGCAAATTTTGCATTACTTACTTCTCGCAATTCAACTTCCTTAATGCTCTCAACACCAGCTAAATCACAGCTCCTTCCGAGTAAAAGTTGATAAATCGGTTTTCTGAAAAATGAAACCAGCTCTTCATCAGTCAGATATAGATACAGCTTGCAGTCGTAAAGAAATTCTCTTTTGATAACATTAGATTTTACCGAATTCTCTGGAAAATTTTTATCATTTGACTTAATCTGATATATTGTTTCCAAATCTACAGTCTTGACTGCAAATTCAAAATAAAATCCCAGCTCTATTTCACGATTTTCAATGTACTTACCCGATGCAGCATTAATTAGTCCCATTACTGTACTCACTGGAGGTACTTCAAGTGTAGGCTGGAAACCCGAAATTATATTGGGGAACCTAAAACTTGAAGTCCATGAGTTTATTTTTATACGGAACGCTTTCATTATTCAATTTGAGATTTTAACTGCTGGCAATAATTATCAATTGCATCATTAACAGAAAGCACTGAAACTTTCGGAATATCAGCCATCACTTCCAATGCTTTTAAATCTTGAGCAATTTCATCCATAAATCCACTTCTCCGTCCAATAAATATTGATCCTTCAAAAGTGTTTTTATAATCCTTTAAAACCTCAATCAAACCATCAATATTAAAAACAACTTCTTCATCGCGTTGTCCTTTGCTTCCAACAACATGGCTGAAAGGATGGTTGCCAGTAAGAGTTGTAGCAAGAATTATAAACTTTGGAGTTACGTCGCCCATATTATTGGTTTGCATTGCACCTCCAGAAATTGATTTAAGAGCATTTATCGTATCAATAATCCTTTTTTGTCTTATCGATTTTTCTAATCGCAATAGTTTTTTTGGATTTCCTTTGGAGTCAAAAACGAAAGGGTCATCAATTTCTTCAGCACCGGAATTTAATGCTTCTTCCTGCAATACGACCGACAAGTTTTTAAAACCTGTTTTATCATAATTTGAGAATGTGCCTACCATTGATAAATCTAGACTAAACATACCTTTCATAATAGCGGAATACTCTTGTTTTTCATATGGTACAGCATCTCCCTGCTGTCGTGACATGCTAGACCAGTTCTCTTCTGGGCGAACACTAGCCGCAGAAATAATTGCAGAGTTTTTTAATGGTGAAACACGGGTGACTGTTACATTTGTCATTTTAATATTCCCTTTTTTATCTTTTACAGGCTCTCCGTTTTCGTCCAATTCTGCATCCTTAGCAGCACGCATATATCCAAAAACATCATCATCGGGATATTTAAATGGATCTGCATTGGTAAAGGCAATTTTTCCGTCGCGGGTTATTGGAGACAATGTCCAGCCTTCATTTTTCTGTAAAGCTTCTCTCCACCAATAACGCCATGCTTGACCAGATACATATACATAGCTCCTCCCATTTTTACGTATCGATTTAGTGGCGACAGCATTGTCATTATTGCTTTGTGTGTTTTTTCCTGCATTATTTAATGCAACAACATCTACATCGATTAGGACAAATCCTTGTGTTTTAATGTTTTTCATAGTTTATTTGATTTATTCATTATTTTTTTCTTCTTCAACTTCTGATTCCAATTCAACTTTTAGTTCTTCAGAGATTAAATCTCTTTCATGAAGCTCTTGATAGATAGCGATAAGTAGAATATCCCTAATTTCAGCCCAATATGAGCCATCGGGAAAAAGGTAATTAACATAGTCTTCTACCGATACAACAGGATCATTATTACCAGCAGCGTAGTTTGCGGCCACTACATCTTTTAAAATGAATCGTCTCATAGCAGAAGCATTTTTAGCACCGTCCAAAGCTTTAATCCGCTTTTTAATCTTATCGACATCTTCTTCCCTTACAAGGAATTTAGCCAATTCTTTAATCTTGTTAATGGTTTCTTTTTTCATACCTATTATGTTTTGTTGATATATTGATACAATTTCGAAATTGAATGAATGCTTCCTTGACCATCGAAGAAATTCAGACCTTAAATTTTCATTTATTAATAGTTTGTTCAAAACTCGATTAAACCAATGTTTGTATTCATTGTGCTCTATCTTCAATAATTCAGATGATTTCAACATCTCAAAATTCTCTGTTTGAATGTTAAATTTTGCTCCTTTGTGTTGAGTATCAATATAATGATATCTAACAAATTTTTGCCAATCATCTTTATATTTAGGTTGTAAACAAGTCCTATAAAAAAGGAACACTTTTGCAGGCAGTTGGTACATTTGAATTTCTGGACTTGCCCCAAAATTGGTAAAATGGTACAAAGTTAAAGATGGTAAAACATTTCCAATTTGAAATTCTTTTAATTGCCTTAGAGTTAAATCTATGAAATCAAAAATTGCGTTTGCTGGTTTATTAAAATCTGATTTAGCAACACCTTCAGATAGTCCAACCCCTATTTCATGATAGTTTTTATCAATGGTCCATCTTACAAATAACTTACTTAACTCTTCATTGCTGCTTTGCATCAAACTAATTTTCCCTTGTAGCTGTTGGCAAGCAAAAGGCACAAAATGTATTCTAATCAGAGCCTCTTTTGAGAGTGAAATCCCCTTCTGGAAAAAGTGATGAAAGTTTACTAATGTTCCTGAACCAGTCATGATTGAATTGTCCCGACCACCATAAAACAGACTAGTTTCTCTGCCAGTTATACGACAAAAACCTATTTCATGTGGCTCTTTCCCTTCAATCATTCTCCTAAAATACAAATTCGTTTCATCAATTTTTTTTTGTCCTTTAAAAGCAGCCTGCGTTACCTTTGAATTGAGAAAAAAGGCATGTAGTTTTCCTCCCCATTTCTCAACATAAATTTTAGTTATGAAATCAATCAGTTGCAGAATATCCTTTTCGGGGTGCTTCTCCATTAGATATCCAATGGCAAAACCCCCAGCATCAACAAAAGGGTCACCTGTTGCTTTAGTAAGCCAATCATAATCGATATTTCCTTTTAAATTTTTCATATTATAATTTTCAGTTTTTTACAATCTCTCCCCACCCAAACCCAAGCGAATTCATACTTCCAAAACCACTATTCAATCCGGTTTCAATAAGTGCCGCCGGAGCGGTTAATTCGAAATCGAAATACCAGCCTTTCACACGGGTTTCTTCGTGCGTATGGGCTTTTATGGTCTGAAGCTCGGTTTTGGGGTCGCCTTTTTTATTTCTATGTATTTGCAATACCTTAAAAATCACTTGTCCTGCATCCACCAAACCCTTTCCGCTGGCTTGATGCTTTTCAATCAGGTTTTTAACAAAAACCGCTGCATAATCATCATTCAGTGGCGAAACATATTGCTCATGTAGTTCTTCATCCATATTCAGTCCTAAAACCATGGGCGTTTTTGTGGAAAGCCGAACGGTTCCTGAAATTAAGGCAGGTTGCCTGAGCGATTCAATTTGCCCAACCTGCATTTTTATCTTCGATATTTTGTCGCCCAAGGTCAATTCCTGATTTTTAAACAAGCCTATTATAAACTTCTCGGTTTGCTCGGGCAACTGAAAACTTATCTCCAGCCATCCATTTCGTGCCCAAACTTCCATGCGGTCGCTCCCTGGAATGATGCGCCAGGTTTTTGGCGGAAAATGAAGCTTGGAAAAACAAAACAGCTTAAAATTCTTACCATTCTCCAACCGGTAACCTTCATTGTGAAGCAAATCGGTAAAAGTCTGGTCGGCAGCACTCATCACCTTGTAAATCCACGAACTCAACGGATATTGATAATTAAGCGGCAAAACCTGCCGCTCTCCTGGTAATTGAAATTGTAGTTTTAGTTTCATGTTCTTATTCTGTAATTTTCATTCCTTTTATTTAATGCTGTGTCAAATTTGCTTTGCGAAAAAATTTCCAGTGTCTATTGCCTTCAATTTAAAGGGGCTAAATTAAATTCCCGCAGTCGCAAATCATGACACTCATTTTTTTTGTTGGTAATTTTTTATACAATCGTCCACATATTGCTTCAATCCTTCGGGCGAAACAATCTCTATCTCGTTGAGCAAACTCAAACAAAACCTTCCCACCCCCTGATAATTGTAAATCATGTCTTTAAATACTGAATAATGGGCATCAACCGGCTTAATAAAACTCTCCGAAGCAGGGTATTCTTCTTTAAGCAAATTGGCTGCCCGCAGGCTCAATCGCAACTCGCATATCTCGCCTTGGTCGCCCGTCATTCTAAATACATCGTTGGGTTGTTTTTGATGCATCTGTTCGTTTTCCCACGCATCCTTCAGTTGCACTTCCTTAATTCTGCTTAGCTTAAACTGCTTGTTTTCGCCACTTTCTACTTCATATGCCCAAACCATCTGATAATGAAAAGTAAAATCGAAGGGCTCAACCAACCGCGACCGCGTTAACTGGCTGTGGGCCGATTGATAATCCACCAAAACCACCTGTCTTTTGTTTTTGATGGCCTTTTGAAGCGACTCGATATTCTTCGGTCGCGAAGACTTATAAACAGCTTTCGGAATGCGGTCGAAATCGTAGATGGAATAGAGCTTTAAGGCTAAATGATGCCTGATGAGATTTTCATCATCAATATAATCGATGGCTTTATGCAGAATGGCTGCTTCCTCCTGTGTAAAATGCAACAATTCAGATATTTCCTTAAATTCGGGTTCTATTTTTCTAATGGAATACAAACCCTTGTCCTCCTCCACAATAATTCCGCACTCACGCAACAATTTTATGTTTCGGTGAAAGGTGCTTTTCGAAATCCCAAAACGCTCTTGTATCTCGGGTCTGTCATACTTTCGTGGGCCTAAAAGCAGAAGAATAAAACTAAGTAACCGGTTCAACTTGGTATGCTCGCTCATGTTGCGGGAATTTAATTGAGAGGCTAAAGTTATAAAAAACTTTTATTGCCTGGTGTTTTATTTTATTTCCGTTGACCCCATTTTTTCAACAATCAACTAATTCTCTAAGCCATGGCTTAACCTGAGATGCAAAAACCTGATGCCTGAAAGCGTAAAATTATCAAACTCCCCATGTGAACAAATAATGGCTGGGTCAATGCTAACTTTCAAAATTTTCTGCACCTTTGAAAAAAATTCATGTTATGATAAACGTAGCTGTGGTGGCTGGCGGCGATTCGAGCGAAGCCGTTATCTCCATTAAAAGCGCCAAAGTGGTGGCCGAAAATATTCCAGCGGATAAATATTCGGTGTATGTAATTGAAATTAAAGCTTTTCAGTGGGTCTATCAACACCCCCAACTGGGTAGCATTCAGGTGGATAAAAACGATTTTAGCATCACCATAGGCCAGCAAAAAGTGACATTCGATGTGGTTTTTAATGCCATTCACGGCACTCCGGGCGAAGATGGTAAACTTACAGCCTATTTCGAAATGATGGGTTTACCTGTCACCAGCTGCTCGTCCATCGTAAGCGCGCTCACTTTTAACAAAGCCTACTGCAATCATGTGGTGCGAAATTCGGGTGTATTGGTGTCAAAATCGATGCATATATTTAATCATCAGGATATTACCCCCGCCGAAATCTTAGAGCAAATTCAACTGCCCTGCTTCGTAAAACCCAATCAGGGCGGCAGTAGCGTGGGGATGAGCAAAGTTAAAACTGCCGATGAGTTGGCTCCTGCTCTGGTGAAAGCCTTTGCCGAAGATACCGAAATTCTGATTGAAGAATTTGTGGAAGGCCGCGAACTCACCATCGGCGTTTTGAAATATCAGGGCCAAATAATGCCTTTCCCCATCACCGAAGTCATCAGCAAAAAGGAATTCTTCGACTTCGAAGCCAAATACAATCCTGCCCTCAACAGCGAAGTTACTCCTGCGCAAATCCCCCTGAGCCTCACCGCCGAAATTCAAAAAACTGCGGTTCAACTCTACAAAGTGCTCAATCTGAAAGGCGTCGTGAGATTCGATTTTATACACAGTATCAAGGGATTATATTTTCTCGAAGTGAATACCGTTCCGGGCTTGTCAAACGAAAGCATTGTTCCGAAACAGATTCGTGAGCTTGGCTATTCCATCAATCAGCTTTTCGACATGATGCTCACCGAGGCACTCTCGTCGAAATAAGTCTAATACTGTCTCCTTTTGGGTGATTAACCTAATTGTGCCTTTTTTCATTATTTAATACAACCTTTTGCACAATAAAGGAGTCATAGGCTCGTTGACCTACTAAACAAAAGTACAATGAATCAAATCTACAATTGTCTGGATACCCTTTCCGAAAAAACTGACCAGGAATTGTTTAGTATCTACTGCGGATACCCCAAACACAGGCCCTTAGACGAGCGCTACATGGCTGCCAGAATTCTGGAAAGCCGCGATTTCAGATTTCAGGATATTCAAACCTACAAAGCTCAGTGGGAAGAAGAAAACTGGAACAACCGAAGCGTCTCCTCTAAATTTAATCAACACGCCATCAGCTTTCTCCGCAACATTTCATCCTGGCTGCTACTCTTAGTTTTCGTAGCATTGGCGGTGGTAATTTTGGCTCAACTCTTCATCAGCAATGGTCAATGGATTCTTTCCTATGGCGGCGATTTGTGGTTTTTCCTCAATATCCTGAGCTTTGTAGCCCTGTTCTATGTGTTTGGCTTTATTGGCTATTTCAGCCGTTCCTTCGGAAAATTAAAACGTAAGAAAAAAGAATTTGAGCTGGCCGAAGATTCCTTATGACCTTGAAAAAAATAATTTTTGCCACCAACAACGCGCACAAACTCGAAGAGGTGCGCCACTACCTTAAAGACCAATTCGAAATTCTTAGCCTAAAAGATATTGGTTTTAACGAGGATATTGATGAGCCTTATTTTACCCTCCACGAAAACGCTTCTGTTAAATCCCAAACCATTTATAACCGCTTTGGACTCGATTGTTTTGCCGATGATACAGGCCTTGAAGTGGAAGCCCTGAATGGCGAACCAGGTGTGTTTTCGGCGCGCTATGCCGGGCCTGGCTGTACTTTTCAGGACAATGTGGTGAAGTTGCTCAGGGAGATGAAAGACAAAACCAACCGAAATGCCTGCTTTCGCACGGTTATCTCGCTCATTCTGAACGGACAGGAATATCATTTCGAAGGGAAAGTGGACGGCCATATTGCCCATGAAACCGCAGGCAACGAAGGCTTTGGCTACGATCCTGTTTTTATCCCCGAAGGTTTTTCTACCTCTTTTGCCCAAATGCCCCTCGACCAGAAAAACCAAATAAGCCACAGAGCCCGTGCGGTGGCCAAATTGGTTGATTTTCTGAAGCAATCCAAATGATTCTTATTTTTGCTTTTTCTTAACCCCAACTATGTTCAAGTCTGCAATAGTCTTTTTGAAAGCTTTGGCCTTCTGGCTGGCCTTTTTTGCCCTGGGTCGCCTGGTGTTTCTGACATATAATTTCCAGGAAGTTTTTTCTGCTTCCGATTCGTTTTTCGAAGTTTTCATGAGCTTCATTAAAGGCTTTAAACTCGATTTGGCCACTGCCAGCTACTTTTTGGCTTTCCCCTATCTTGTTTATCTGGTTCATCTTTTGGTTAACCGTGCTTTTCTCAAACGGATTATTTTCTACTATCAAGCCTTGCTCATCGCCCTCTATTCGCTGCTCGTGAGCAGTGAGCTGGGAATTTACGATGAGTGGAGAACCAAAGTCAACTACAAAGCCCTACTCTATCTCCAAAACCCATCGGAGGTGATGAATACAGCTCAAACCGGGCAAATCATTGGGTTTTCGCTCCTGACCATAGTGCTTGCCATCATCGGGATTTATTGCTATAAACGATTCTTTTACAGCGAGTTCCCCGCATCTCGTCCCTTCAAATTCATTTCCATTGTCTGGATTCTTGTGATTCCCGTGCTCATTCTTATTGGCGCCCGCGGCGGATTGCAGGAAATCCCCATCAACCAAAGTCAGAGCTATTATAGCAAAACTCCCATTCTGAATACAGCAGCCACCAATTCCATTTTCAATCTGTATATCAGCTATTTCGAAAACAAAAAAAGCCTGAAGGAAAACCCTTTTAAGGAAATGAGCGACGAGAAAGCCTTGGCCATAGTGGATAGGATTTACCAAACCCAGGGTGATAGCTGCACAAAAATTTTAAATACCGAAAAGCCCAATATTGTTCTCATCATCATGGAAAGCTGGTCGGCGGATTTGATTTTTATCCCCGAAGGCAAGGAAACAGTAACCCCCAGATTTCATGAGTTAATGTCCGAAGGGGTCTATTTCGATCAGATTTACAGCACCGGCGCCCGTTCGGAACAAGGCATGGCCAGTATTTTTTCCGGATTTCCGGCCCACCCCATCAGCTCCATCACCGTTCAGCCCGATAAATATCAGCGATTGCCCAGCATGGTGAAAGATTTTGCTAAAAAGGGATATGGCACATCTTTTTATTTCGGCGGACAGCTCATTTATGGAAATATTAAGAGTTATATGTTGTTCAACGAGTTCGACAGGATTAAGGAAGTGTATGATTTCGATCCCAGTCTGCCACAGGGGAAATTGGGCATTCACGATGAGTTCACACTGAACGAAATGCTCCACGATTTGAACCAGGAAAAAGAGCCGTTTTTCAGCTCCATTTTTACCCTGAGCACCCATTCGCCCTACGATCAGCCCATGGACGAAAAAATAAGCTGGGGCGATAACGAACAGCAATATCTCAACTCGGCCTATTATACAGATTTTGCTCTGGGTCAGTTTATGGATAATGCCCGTAAAACGAGCTGGTATGAGAATACGCTCTTCATTTTTGTGGCCGACCATTCTCACAATTCCTACAAAAATCTGCCCATGAAAAATCCCGAATACCAGAAAATCCCCTTGCTTTTCTATGGCCCGGTGATTGATTCGGCATGGCGCGGAAAGACCATTTCGCATTTGGGTATCCAAACCAATATTGCGGCCACATTGCTTTGTCAGCTGAATATGGATGCACAAGCCTATCCCTGGAGTTTCAATCTACTCAACCCCAATTCGCCAGAGTTTGCCTTTGTTTCGTATGAGATAGGTTTTGCCTGGAAACGACCTTCGGGGTTTATATCTTTCGACAAAGAATATAACCAATATCATTTCCCCAATGGCGCCCCCAACGAAATCAGAGACAGTCTTGCCACCGAAGGAAAAGCCTATTTGCAGATATTGTTTCAGCAATATATGGATCAATAATGGCTGTTTTTCTCACCAGCGATACTCCTGCTTTTCCCCATCCCGAAAACGCCAACCCCGATGGGTTGCTGGCCATTGGCGGAAAACTCGATATTCAATGGTTGATTACTGCCTATGAACAAGGTATTTTCCCCTGGTTCGACGACGAAAATCCAATATTGTGGTGGTCGCCAAACCCCAGAATTGTTCTTTTTCCTCAGGATTTCAAATTGAGCAAATCGTTGCGGCGGGTTATTAAACAAAAAAAATTTGAAGTTCGGTTCGACAGCTGCTTTAGTCAGGTGATAGAAAACTGTGCCATTACACCACGACAGGACAACCCCGGAACCTGGATAACATCCGAAGTTAAACGAGCTTACACCGACCTGCACGAGTTCGGCATTGCTCACAGCGTGGAAGTTTTTGATAAGGATAAACTAGTCGGCGGGCTCTATGGTGTATCGCTTGGAAAAGCATTTTTTGGCGAAAGCATGTTTTTTCTTCAAAGAGATGCTTCCAAATTGTCACTTTATTATCTTTGCCAGGAATTGAGCCGTTGGGGCTTCCATTTTATCGATGCACAGGTCGAAACTTCACATCTCATGAGTTTGGGGGCTGTAAAAATGGAACGAAGCCACTTTCTGCAAATTCTAGAAACAGCAACTAATCATCCCACTTGCTTAGGTAAATGGACTAAAACGATACAACATGAATTTTGATTTACAAGGAGTTTTAATCGTTAAAAACGACACTCAAATTATTAGCGATAAGTTTAAAAAAAGAGAATTTGTCATCGAGAAAAAAGAGATGAGCCCCAATGGTTTCGAATTTGTCGATACCATTAAATTCCAGCTCACCCAGGATAAATGCAGCCTGCTCGACAAGATTCAATTGGGCGAAAACATTCAGGTTACCTTCAATATTAGAGGCACCAAGTGGGAGAAAAACGGTCAGGTGAGCTATTTTGTAAATCTCGATGCATGGAGAATTGAGTCTGCAACAGGTGAACAACAAGCTTCGGCTCCCGTTGCAAAGTCAGCCCCTTCCACACCACCTCCTCCAGCAGCTCCACCTGTTGACACCGATTTGGACGACTTGCCCTTCTAATCAATCCCCTGAATCATTTTTTCCTATAAACCGGAAAAATTTCATTTCCTGCTATTTTGGTAGTTTGGTGGATTTAAAATTTTGTATATTTAACAAAATTTTAACCTCAAACCTATAATAAAACGGACCTTTAGCCACCAAACTGAGTATTAGAAAAAGCTCAATCGGTTAAGCTATTACTTATAAATACTAAAATACAGCAAGTTATGAAAACCATCTCCAGATTTACACTTATATTCTTTGCTTTCTTACTTCTCACCCATTTCGATGGGCTCAGCAACACAAAAGAAAACAAAAACAATCAGGGTCTGCCACTTCCTATGGGCTATAACAGCCTTTTTGCGGGTTCGGGCGAGTGTTTGCAGTGCCACAACAGCATGGTCGACATGTTTGGCAATAATCTGGGTATTTTGAGTTTTTGGAAATCGACCATGATGGCCAACTCGGGAAAAGACCCTTTCTGGCGCGCCAAGGTTAGCTACGAAAACATAAAAAATCCGGGGCTTCAAACCGAAATAGAAACCACCTGCACCCGTTGCCATGCCCCAATGGGCAATTTCGATGCATTGCACAATGGCCAAACCCATTACTCATTGGCAGAACTTTACAACGACCCCATTGCCAAAGATGGTGTTTCTTGTACAGCCTGTCACCAGATTAAATCCGAATCGCTGGGCAATTATAGCGGAGAAATTCTTTTTGGCACCGAGCATAAAATCTGGGGCCCCTATACCAACGTTTTTGCCAATCCTATGATTGAAAATACCGGATACACACCAATTTACGGAGCGCACATAAAAGATTCGGAGCTTTGCGCCAGCTGCCACACACTGTTCACACCTACCGTCGATTTAGATGGCCAGCTCACCGGAAACTATTTTACCGAACAAGCCGTGTATCAGGAATGGGAAAACTCATTGTCCTTTCAAAATGGTGTGAGCTGTCAGGCCTGCCATTTGCCCGAAATCAACGAATCTATCATCATCAGCACCATGCCACCCTGGCTCGACGGTCAAACACCTTTTGGGAAACATGAATTGGTAGGGGGAAATGCTTTTATGCTCAAACTACTCCGAAACAACATCGATGCGCTTGAATTAACAGCCGAAACTACCGATTTTGATGCCACCATCGCCCGCACCTTATCCATTCTTCAGGAAAGAAGTATTGCTGTTGAATGTGATATACAAGATAGAACCACCGATACCCTTTTCGTCAATATTCAGCTGAGCAATCTGGCAGGACATAAAATTCCCAGCGGATATCCAAGCCGCCGCGTTATTGTTCAATTGGAAGTTAAAAACGAGCTCGACGAAACTGTGTTTTACAGCGGGGAGTGGAACGAGAATTTTGAGCTTCTGAACGAGGACGCCGACTTCGAACAGCATCACGCCATCATCAACAGCGAAGAGCATGTTCAAATATACCAAATGGTTATGGGCAATGTAAACGGCGAGGTGACTTCAACCCTGCTGCATGCCGCCATGCCACTCAAAGACAATCGTTTGCCCCCTGCAGGTTTCAGCACATCACATCCCAACTACGATACAATTAAAATAGTGGGCTCCGCCGAAAACGACGCCAATTTTAATTTCAACAATCAAGGGGGTGATATTATAAATTTTCATATTCCAACCCACCAATATCCAGGTTTGCTCACCGCAGAAGTTCGGGTATATTATCAATCCATCTCTCCTCGTTGGATTACCGATTTATTCTCTGAAACCAGTCCGGAAATAGATTTATTCGAAACCCTCTACAACGAAGCGGATAAAAGTCCCATTTTGATGAAATCGGCCCAGTTTATCAGCGATGCTCTTCAAACTTATGAGCAGGAAATACACCAATTGGTGGCTTATCCAAATCCTGCCCATGGATGGGTAAATGTGCAAAATCTGAAGGATGTAAAATCCATAGCCATTTACAATTCAACAGGTTCGCTGCTAAAAACCTTTTCCAACAATTCGAATGAAAACATGAAAATTGACCTGCCCAGCGAAAAGGGCATCTATTTTATTGAGGCGCAATACGAAAACGGTGAAAGCCGCGCAATTAAAGTTCTAAACTATTGATGCGGGTCGAAATTTATGGTTGGAATCTCAAATTTTGCCGGCTCACTCATGCGACCCATGGCACAACTTAAATAGGATTGAGCTGTTGTTTTGATGGTTTTCTTTCCTTTTTCAGGATAACCCTTCCTTCTTAACTTCGACTTAACCCTCAAAAGGGTTTCCTCGCCACCTTCATATTCTAATTTTAATAAACCAGTTTCAATGTCAACATCGGCATATTTAATACCATCCTGCATCTTTAATTCCTTGATAATGGTGTTTTTACAACCCTGGCATTTCACATTCTCTATATAAAAATCGATAAACATATATTGTTATTTTAATAACACAAAAGTACAGTCTTTAAAGATAGGCATCCGTTAAATAAATGATAAGAAAGGTTATTTAGAATGAAACTCACTAAGCTTTTTTATTCATGATTATAGCCTTTAGATTGAGAATATATTTTTAATTTTGAGGCTTCAACAAATTCCAAGAATAACAAAAAACCTAACAAATGAATATACACGAATATCAAGGAAAAAAAATCCTGAAGAGTTATGGTGTTACCATCCAGGAAGGGATTGTGGTTGCAACCCCCGAAAAAGCTGTGGATGCCGCCAAAGAATTGCAAAAACAAACCGGTACTGGCTGGTGGGTGGTTAAAGCTCAGATTCATGCCGGCGGACGCGGTAAAGGTGGAGGTGTTAAACTTGCTAAAACCATTGATGAAGTTAAAGACATCGCCGACCAGATTCTGGGAATGCAGTTGGTGACCCACCAAACCGGCCCAAAAGGCAAAAAAGTACTCAAAGTGCTTATTGCTCAGGATGTTTACTATCCAGGCCCTCATAAAACCGAAGAATTTTACATGGGCGTGTTGCTCAACAGAGCCACCGGACGAAACATCATCATGTACAGCCCACAAGGCGGTATGGATATTGAAGCTGTTGCCGAACAAACTCCCCATTTGATTTTTAAAGAAGAAATAGATCCTAAAGTAGGTCTTCAGGCTTTCCAGGCCCGCAAAATTGCCTTTAACCTTGGTCTCGAAGGCGATGCCGTGAAAGAGATGGTGAAATTTGTAAACGCCCTCTACGCCGCCTACGTGGGAACCGATAGCAGTATGTTCGAAATCAATCCTGTACTAAAAACCTCCGACAATAAAATCTTAGCCGTCGATGCCAAAGTTACTCTCGACGACAACGCGCTGTTCCGCCATTTAGACTTTAAAGAACTCCGCGACACCACCGAAGAAGACCCCATTGAAGTGGAAGCCCGCCGTTTCGACCTCAACTACGTGAAACTCGATGGAAATGTTGGTTGTATGGTAAATGGTGCCGGACTTGCCATGGCCACCATGGATATGATTAAAATGAGCGGTGGTGAACCAGCCAACTTCCTCGATGTGGGAGGTACTGCCAATGCCAAACGCGTAGAAGAAGCTTTCCGTATCATCCTTAAAGATCCCAATGTGGAAGCCATTCTCGTTAATATTTTTGGGGGAATTGTTCGCTGCGACCGCGTAGCTCAGGGAATTGTTGATGCCTATGCCAATATCGGCGATATCAAAGTGCCCATCATTGTTCGCCTACAGGGAACCAATGCCGAAGAAGGCAAAGAATTGATTGATAAATCAGGACTGAAAGTTTTCTCTGCAATAGCTCTCGAAGATGCTGCAAATCTTGTAAAGGAAGTTGTAGGATAACCAAAAAAAATATCATTTTTAAACCATCACTTCTGTAAGTGGTGGTTTTTTTTGTGCTTGCTTTTTTCAGACAAGGCCCATTATAAACGAATCGAAGTTCTAAACGAATGTTATTTTTTTATCTTGTCTTTCGCCGCTATTATTTTTTAAGTATATTAGCAAAGCATTGTTTTTCAGTAAATGAAAGATAGGGCTTGAAATCGATCGGCAATTATTTTAACAATTTACTTTTACACCCATGAAATCGCAACAATTCGTTTATTTTCAATCAACTGAAGAAAATTTTTCCCTGCAAAAATTTAATTTCCCCCCCGATTTAATCCTGGTTTTTGGCCAAAGAGAAATTTTGGAACATTCACCTCTGGTAAAAATGCTTCGCGATACCTATCCCAAATCCATTATAACCGGTTGCAGTACCAGTGGCGAAATTATTGGTGTTAATGTTAATGACCAAAGCATCACTACTACCGGAATTCTTTTCGAGAAAACAACCATTCAGTATGCCGAGGTCAATATCGAAGATTTCTCCAACTCCAAAGTCGCTGCAGAAAGCCTGTTGAATAAGCTTGAACAGAAAGATTTAAGACATGTTTTTGTTCTATCGGAAGGACTAAAAGTTAATGGAACCGATTTGGTAAAAGGTATCATTTCTGTTCTCCCCGATGGGGTAAACGCAACCGGCGGATTGGCGGGCGATGGTGCTACTTTCGAAAAAACAGTGGTCATTTCCAACACAGGAACAGCCCAAAGCGGATTGATCTCGGCCCTTGGGTTTTATGGTCACGACATTAAGATAGGCTATGGTAGCCTGGGCGGTTGGGATAGCTTTGGCGTGGAACGCTCCGTCACCAAATCAAAAGGCAATGTGCTCTTTGAAATAGATAACCAACCCGCTCTGTCACTCTATAAATCATTCCTGGGCGAAAAAGCAAAAGAACTTCCGTCATCCGGACTTCTTTTCCCACTAAGTATGCGCACGGTTTCCAACAATGAACCTGTAGTAAGAACCATATTGGCTGTAAACGAAGAGGAACAAAGCCTCACCTTTGCCGGCGACATACCCGAAGGATCGTTTATTAAACTCATGAAAGCCAATATCGACCGACTTATCAACGGTGCCGAGAGTGCCGCACAGGTTAGTATTGAACCATTTTTAAACCATCAGGCACAATTAGCCATTCTCATCAGCTGTGTAGGCCGCAAATTGGTACTCAAGCAAATGGTGGAAGAAGAAGTGGAAGCTGTTAAAACAGTACTGGGCGACGATGCCTGTATCACCGGTTTCTACTCCTATGGCGAAATAGCTCCCTTTAGCGAAGGCTCCTCTTGCGAACTACACAACCAAACCATGACTGTAACCACATTTAGCGAATAGACAACAAATACAAAAGCAATCCTATGCACCGACTGCTACAACGACAATTGAAAAAACATCTACCCCCGGAACTTCTGGAACTGGAGCCCATCAAGGATTTTATTGGTGCGGTGAACGATGCATATAAAAATTTCAATGCCGACTATGAACAACTTGAAAGAACTCTTGAAATCAGCGCTAAAGAATCATTTAAGGAATTATCTGATCTTAAAAATGCCATTAGTATAACATCCATCGTTATCATTACTGACTTTAAAGGAAATATTACCTACGTCAACGACAATTTCCTGGAGAATTCGGGCTATGAAAAAGAAGAAGTGATTGGATTCCCCATCATGAAATTCTACAGCAAGCACCACCCATCGCAGTTTTATATTGAAATGCACAAAACCATTGAAGACGGAATTGTCTGGAAAGGTGAAATAATGGATAAAACAAAGGATGGAAAACCCCTTTGGACCGATACAACCATTGTTCCGCTTCTCAACGATATGGGGAAACCTTTCAAGTTTATCACTTTTAAATTCGACATCTCGAAGATTAAAAATGCCGAACAGGAACTCCTGACCCACTCCAAAAACTTAGAGAAAATAAATCAGGAACTTGACAAGTTTGCCTATGTGGTTTCGCACGACTTAAAAGCTCCCCTTAGAGCCATCAACAACCTTTCGGAGTGGATTGAAGAAGATTTGCAAGCCATTATGAACGAGGATAACAAAACCAACATGAAACTCCTTAGGGGAAGAGTGAAACGGATGGAAGGCCTCATCGATGGGATTTTGGAGTATAGCCGCGTGGGACGAGTAAAAGCGAAAATAGTGAAGGTGGACCTCAACGACTTGTTTCTCGAGCTCAAAGAAGCCAACTATACAAAGCAAAATACCGAAATATTCTACCCGTCCCAGCTTCCGGTAATTCATACCGAACGCGTTACTCTTTATCAGGTTTTACAAAATCTCATCAGCAATGCCATAAAATATAATAATAGCCCTGTTCCTCAGGTAAATATAAAATTCGAAATAAAACCGCCCTTCTATCATTTCAGTATCAGCGACAACGGTATGGGAATAGCAGAAGAATATCTCTCCAAAATCTTTGTAATTTTTCAGACACTTCAAGCCCGCGATAAGGTGGAGAGCACCGGAGTGGGCCTGGCCATAGTAAAAAAAATAGTGGAAGATAAAGGGGGAACCATTACAGTAACAAGTGAAGTAGGCAAAGGGAGCTCTTTTGCTTTTTCCTGGCCCATCATTATTAACAATCAAATTAACGACCTATGAACGATTCCATGATTAATATCCTGCTTGTGGAAGACGACGAAGTAGACATTATGAATGTTGAACGTGCCTTTAAACGAAACCACATAGAAAATCCACTGTATATTGCACATGATGGCGTGGAAGCTCTCGAAATGCTTCTGGGCATTGGCGGACGCTCCATTCCGCTTCCGCGCATTATTCTGCTGGATATCAATATGCCACGTATGGGTGGACTTGAATTTCTGGAAAACATAAGAAAAAACGACTTGCTGAAAAACATCTCCGTATTCATTATGACCACCTCCAACGAAGAAAACGACAAACTGAAAGCCTATAATTTAAATGTGGCCGGATATATTTTAAAACCTCTTTCTATGGAGAGTTTCGTGGCAGCAGTTTCAACACTTAAAAGCTATTGGAAGCTTTGCGAATTCCCTTCAAACCACTAAACCATGAACGATTTAACCAAACTAAATATACTTTTAGTTGATGACGATGAAATAGATATTTTAGCCTTCGAAAGAGCTCTGAAAAAGGCCGAAATTCCCTACAAAATTGAAACCTGCACTTACGCAGCCGAAGCGCTGCAGTTGGTCGACGAGAATCAAAACGCGTTCGACGCCATCTTTATCGACTATTTGTTACCCGATTTCGATGGACTCCAACTGCTCAAGGAACTCAAAGCCAGAAAAATTTTGGCTCCCATCAGCGTGATTACCTCCCATGGGGATGAGAAAATTGCAGTGGAAATTATGAAGGCTGGTGCTTTTGACTATTTCCCCAAATCGGATGTGCGATCAGAAAAAATGATTAAAAAGGCACATTCCATCATCCACTACAACAATATTCAGCAGGAAAAACGAAAAGTTGAACTGGCCCTCGAAAAACAGAAACACTTTTTGCAAGGCGTTACTCAATCATCGCCCAATATTATCTACACGCTTAATATTCAGGAATGTAAATACATGTATTCCAACCGGAATATTCTGGAAGACCTGGGTTATAAAACCGATAAAAACAGCACCAGCGACTATTCTCAAATCAAGGGCTATCTGCACCCCGACGACAACCAGAAATGGGATGATTATCTTGAAAACATCAGAAATTCGCCCATCAATAAGGTTTTTGAACTGGAATTCCGATTGAAAAGTGCCCGCGGGGAATGGATTTGGTTTTTTAACCGCGACACCGTTTATTCGCGTTCCGAAAACAATCTGGTATCAGAAATTATTGGAACCTCCACCAATATCTCCAACCTGAAAAAAGTGGAACAGGAATATGCCAAAGCCAAGGAGATGGCCGAGAAAGCCCTTCAAATTAAGGCAGAATTCCTGTCGAACATGAGCCACGAAATTCGTACCCCCATGAATGCCATCATTGGGCTCACAGAAATAGTATTGCAGGAACATCTGGAACAACCCGTAAAAGATAACCTAAAGCTTATTAAACAATCTGCCGATAATTTGCTGGTGGTCATCAACGATGTGCTCGATATCTCGAAACTTGAAGCCGGTAAGGTCAGTATAGAAAGTATTCCCTTCAACTTCTCCTACCAATTGGATCACATTGCCAAAACCATGACTTTCAATTCTGCCAATAAAAATCTTGATTTTGAAGTTATTGTGGACCCCGAAATTCCGCAATATCTTGTTGGCGACCCTTTCCGCATAAACCAGATTCTATTAAATCTTTGCTCAAATGCCATAAAATTTACCGATTCGGGCTTTGTTAAAATCAATGTGAAATTAGAAAACAAAACGAATAAAAAAGCCCGCGTCTATTTCTGTGTGGAAGATTCTGGCATTGGAATCTCCGAAAAAGCCCAACTGCAAATTTTCGAAAGTTTTACCCAGGCCGACATCAACATAACCCGTCAGTTCGGCGGAACGGGTCTTGGACTCACCATCACCAAACAGCTGTTACAACTTATGGGGGGAGAAATCAAACTCCAAAGCGAACTGGGCAAAGGCTCAAAATTCTTTTTTACCCTCGATTTCGAAATAAGCAAAATGATTGAGTCAGAATCGGACAATATTCTTTTTGGGGAGAAAAATCTGGCAGGACTCAATATCCTTGTTTTCGAAGACAATCTCATCAATCAAAAAGTGATATCTCAAATTCTAGATAAATGGTCGGTGAAATATACCTTGGCCACCAATGGTGTGCTGGGGCTTGAAATTTTAAAGGAAAAGCCCTTTGATATAGTATTAATGGATTTGCAAATGCCTGTTATGGATGGCTTTACAGCCACCAAAGAGATTAGAATGGGCAAGGCTGGAATTGGGAATATCAGAATTCCTATTATTGCCCTTACGGCTGATGCTTTCCCCGAAACCAGAGACAAAGTAATGAGTCAGGGAATGAATGATTTGGTGAGTAAACCCTTTAAAAAACAGGTGCTAAACCACAAGATTTACAATATGGCTCTTAAACATTGTCCCGAACAGCTATTGCTGAGCTCCGACAGTGTCTAGAATAGAAAATTCGGAATTCTCGCTTTTGTATTCGGGGATAAACTTTTTCAGCAGTCCAACGAGCTCATACACATCTTGTTCGGCCAGCGATTTTCCCATTTCGACTATTCCCACATTAACCACTTCGCTTTCAACGGACGAGACCTGAGCAATTAAAATCTTTTGATGATGGGTTGGCTTGGTGGATTCTTCTGTGGCCAGCAATTCTTCGTACAATTTCTCTCCCGGTCGCAACCCCGTAAAAACTATCTGAATATCTTTCCCCAATTCCAAACCCGAAAGTTGAATCATCTGTTTGGCCAAATCAACTATTTTAACCGATTGGCCCATGTCGAACACAAAAATCTCTCCCCCGTTTCCCATACTTCCAGCTTCCAAAACCAAACGACAGGCTTCGGGAATGGTCATAAAATAACGGGTAATGTCGGGATGCGTAACGGTGATGGGGCCACCTTTGGCAATTTGTTTTTCAAAGAGTGGAATCACCGAACCATTGGACCCCAGCACATTGCCAAACCGTGTGGTGATAAACTGGGTTTTCCCCGAATGGCTGCGCGATTGAACATAGATTTCGGCCATGCGTTTGCTGGCTCCCATCACATTGGTGGGATTCACCGCTTTGTCCGTGGAAATCATCACAAACTTTCGAACTTCGTTTTTAATGGCCAAATCGGCCAGATTTTTGGTGCCCATCACGTTTACCCGCACAGCCTCCAATGGATTTTTCTCCATCATGGGAACATGCTTGTAAGCCGCCGCATGGAAGACATAGTCGGGCCGAAAGCGTTCAAAAATAACCTGCATACGTGCCTTATTGGTAACATCGGCCACAATATAATGGGCAGAAATATGGGGGAAACGGGCGTTCTGCATCAATTCCAGATGAAATAGTGGCGACTCCGCCTGATCCACCAAAAGCAATTTTTTTGGATGAAACCTGCTCACCTGATTCACCAATTCGCTGCCAATGCTTCCAGCCGCTCCGGTAATAAGAACTATTTTATCACGCAAATCGTTTTTAATGTTTTCTTCGGTCAGCACAATTTCGTTGCGGTTGAGCAAATCTTCTATCCTCACACTTCTGATTTGTTTCAAACTCAACTCGCCATTAATCCAAGTGGTCACCGGCGGAACATTCAGAACTTCAATCTTTAATTCCAGACATAAATCAATAAGCTCCTGCTTGCGCCTCACCGACAGGTTTTGGACAGCCAGAATAAGCCGTTCAACATGCTTTTCTGTAAACAGTTGCCGCAAATCGGAAGATGGATAAATGGTGAGTCCGCCCAGGCGTTTGTTGGCTTTGCGGGCAGCATCGTCGATAAAACCCAGGATTTTAACCTTTGAATTTCCTTCGGTTTCAAGCGCTCTTTTGGTAATTAATCCAGCTTCACCAGCTCCAAAAATCATCACTTTGGCTAAACCTGTATGCGACTTGGCCAACTCAATATAGGCAATTTTAACAAAAACCCTATATCCCACCAAAAACATGAGCGATGTTATAAACTCCAGAATGATAATGCTGTAGGGAATCAAATAACGCTCCAAACCCCCATAAAAAGCAATGATATTGGCGAGGGAAAAAACAACACTTCCCCCCAGAATCACTAAGAAAATGCGGCTGGCATCGCCTGTGCTTGTATGTTGAATAATACCCGAATAAATCCTGAAGAGAATAAAACCAATGATTCTGGTGAGCAGGATTATGATAAAAGCCTGCTTAAAAACTTCCAGCTCGCTCACAGGAATATGAAAATTGAACCTGAGCATATAGGCAGTGTTGATGCTGAACACAATAATTAAAGTGTCCAAAACAAAAACGCTCCATCGGGGAACCTGAAAATTTAGAATCCGGTCAATCATATTAATGAAGGCAAATATAATTTAATTAGACAGATGGCAGTAATGGAAATAGGGGAAATTATGTCATGCCAATTCTTTTGACGCAACCCACAGGGTACATTAAATTAATGAAAACCAAACCCATTGCTGCTGATTCTATTAGATAAAAAAAAATCATCAGAGAAATACTGAACATCGCAAAAACAAAGGGGCTGCAAAAATTTTTTATTGTATTATTTGACTACTTTTGCACGTGAAAAAAAAACAAATTACTGAATAATAATCAAGTGTAACTGACCTTGAAACCTGTCACAGTTTTTTGCAGGAACAATGAAATTTGTTTTCAAACAGGCCTTTTATTCTTCATTCAAAAAAAATTAAAACTATAAAACATGAAAACAACAGCATTCACTTCAATTCATGAGAGCTTAGGCGCCAAAATGGTTGAATTTGCGGGGTATTATATGCCCATTCAATATGAAGGTTTAAATATTGAACACGAAATAGTGAGAAACTCCGTGGGCGTATTTGATGTTTCGCATATGGGTGAATTCTGGGTTACCGGACCCAATGCACTCCCCTTTCTGCAAAAAATTACTACCAACAATGTGGCCGCTCTAACCGATGGCAAAGTGCAATACAGCTGTTTTCCCAATGGCGATGGTGGTATTGTAGACGATTTGCTGGTCTACCGCTTCAACCACGAAAAATACCTGCTGGTGGTGAATGCCGCTAATATTGACAAAGATTGGAACTGGTGTGTGAAACAATCGGCTGATTTTGGATTTACCGTAGGTAAAGACCTGATTAATGCTTCGGAAGGTTATGCTCAATTGGCCGTTCAAGGCCCATTGGCGCTTAAAGCCATGCAAAAACTCACATCAGCCAATGTTATCGATATGGAATATTATACCTTTCAGGTGATAGAGTTTGCAGGCCTTTCCGATGTACTTTTCTCCACCACCGGATATACAGGCGCCGGAGGATGCGAAATATATATTCCAAACAGCCAGGCTGCCCATTTGTGGGAAAAAGTTTTTGAAGCCGGAGCAGAATTTGGCATTAAACCCATTGGTCTTGGTGCCCGCGATACCCTGCGTCTGGAAATGGGATTCTGTTTGTATGGCAACGATATAAACGATACCACTTCGCCTATCGAAGCTGGATTGGGCTGGATCACCAAATTTGTCGACGGGAAAGATTTCATCGACCGCCCGCTGATGGAAAAACAAAAAGCCGAAGGAACCACCAGAAATTTGCGTGGATTCGAAATGATTGACCGCGGAATTCCCCGTCAGCACTACGAAATATGCGATGAAACCGGAGCCGTAATTGGCGAAGTGACCTCGGGAACCCAATCGCCCATGATGAAAACAGGCATTGGAATGGGTTATGTGGATGCCTCACACTCAAAAATTGGAAGCGAGATTTATATTCAAATTCGTGGTAAACTCTTAAAAGCCAAAATTGTAAAACTCCCCATTTACAAGGCTTAGGCAATCTCCACTCCCTAAAAAAACAAAACCGATTTCCCCTCATGAGGAAATCGGTTTTTTTATAGGTTTAGATGGTATTAGTCGACCAAACCCCTGCCCAATTTGTTTATTTTTCCTTCGGATTTTAAATCGGCAATGATATGATCTAAAATTCCGTTGATAAACTGCTTGCTTTTGGGGGTGCTGAAATATTTGCTCAGGTCGATATATTCGTTCATGGAGACTTTTATAGGAATAATAGGCATTTCGAGCACTTCGGCCAGGGACATGTGAATGAGAATCCGGTCAATGGCTGCCAGGCGGTCAATTTCCCAATTGGTAATCTTGGGTTTTATAAGCTCGTCGTATTCTGCTCGTTTCGACAAAACAATCTTATACAAATCTCTGGCAAAGGCTCTGTCCTGACTTAATTCATCCGATTCATCGTCTTTAAACAAAGGAGGGAAAGCGCGGTCGGCCTCCCATTTTTCCTTATAGGATGCCAGAATCATCATCACCACTTCGGCCGAAAGATTGTAATCGTCTTCCCAATGTAAATTCTTCTCTGCAAATAAGGCATGCAGACTTTCGTGGGGCAAAATGATTTCCTCAAAAATACCAAGCAAAAACTCTTTATCGTGCTTATAGGTGGATTGGGGTACAGCAACATACTCTTTGTACAACTCTGATGCTGTGACATTTAAGTACACATTGCGAATCATATCGGGCTCGGTGCTCCAGTTAATGGCCAAAGCATTGGCACGACGCTTATAATCCTTATTTTCAGCAATTTGATGAAGCAGTAGATTATTTAAAAATTTTGTGTTGGGATTGAGGTCTTCCTCGGTGGGCAAATGTTTTAACTTAGCCTCTTCTATTCTGTTTTCCGCAAAATCGCGCAATTCCAAAATAAAACTAAGCTGATAAATGGCCAAATCGTATATCTTGTCAAATTTCTCCATCAACTGCTTCTGTCCTAAATAAATATCGGTTTGTTCCGATTGAATGGCAGCGTAAAGAGCTTGTAGTACCTTGATTCTGATATGTCTTCTGTTAAGCATTTCCTGGTTTCTATGTTAAGAACTATTGTGGGCGCAAAATTACCCATTTTTTTCAAAATCCATAGGTTTATTTTAATCCACCGTCAGAATTACCTGTCATTTTAAGACCGTTTTGTACATCAATATTCGTTTTCAATACTGCAGAACATAGAATGTTCGATACTCCTATTATCATATTTTTGGAAAAAAATATCAATAGTCTTCATTCCCAATGCAGAATTTTATCATATAGTCTTCATTAGCAATGAATGATTTTACGGAATAGTCTTCAATGGCAATGAATGAAATGACAAGTAAATAGTTGGCAACTCGCATCGTTCAAACAAATCCAGCAACAAAACCATCATTTATCCATCTTTACAAACCCAAAAAAAGGGAAACCCAAACCCCATAAACCTAGAATTCAATAAAACGATTCCATCAGTCCCTGCTTTTTAAATCAACTATAAATTATGGCTCCCAGAACTGTGAATTCAATAACAAAATCTAAAAAAGCGGTATTTTTGCATTTCAAACCGACCAAAAAATGTTGACAATAGAAAACCTGCTCTCAAAACTCGATGCCACTCTGTTCACAGGTGACCCAAAAGCCATCATTCCCTCAGTTGCCTTTGCTTCTGACCTTATGAGCGATGTGCTCACCCTCGAAAACCAAACGCCGCTTCTCATCACCGGACTGGCCAATGTACAATGCATCAGAACTGCCGAAATGGCCGACATCAGCATTATAGTAGTGGCTCGTGGCAAACAAATAACCACCGAGATGACTCAAATGGCCGAATCTTGCGGCATCACCATGCTGTCATCCCCATTTTCCATATTCAGAATCTGCGGAATTCTATACAACGAAGGAATTAAACCAATCTACTAGGCCATGGAAATGTACTCGCTGAATTATAAAATCCTCGATGGCGATTTCAGCAATGCCGGAAATGCCAGTAGCGATATTAAAAAAAACCTGAAAATGCTGGGTCTCGACCCTGCTTTTATCAAGCGGGTTGTGGTTTCCATTTACGAAGCGGAAGTGAATATGATTGCTCATGCCAACGGGGGGAATATTGTTGTTACTGTGGACGAAGAAAAAATAGTGGCCGTTTTTAACGATGTGGGTCCAGGCATTCCCGATATCAATCTGGCCATGCAGAAGGGTTTCTCAACAGCCTCCGACGAGGTTCGCCAACTGGGATTTGGAGCAGGAATGGGTCTTCCGAATATTCAAAAAAATTCGGATAAATTATTGATTACCACCGAAGTTGGGAAAGGAACTCAGGTAACCATCATCTCCTATTTTACTAACCAATCTGATGAACTATGACAGCCGACCCCTTTTTTCATGCCATTGCCATTGACGAAGACATTTGTATTGGTTGTTCTCACTGCGTAAAGGCTTGCCCTACTGAAGCTTTAAGAGTTTGGAATGGAAAAGCTACCCTCGACGAAACCAAATGTGTGGATTGTGGCGATTGCTACAGAGTTTGTCCGGTAAAAGCCATTTATGTGGCTGAGGAAAAAAAGCAAATCATCTCGCCCAACCATTGGAATGTAGCGCTGGTTCCCGCTGTTTTTTTCGGTCAATTTCACTATGGAAAAAGCCGAAACTCCATATGCGATGCTATTTCAAAAGCTGGATTTCAACAAATTGTGGAAGTGGAAGAAAGTGTGGAAGCGCTATCAGCCGAAATTGAAATGTACCTGGAGGAACATCAGGGTCAGAAAAATATTTCGTCGTATTGTCCAGCTGTTATCCGGCTCATCCAAACCCGCTATCCTGAACTCATTCCCACTATTGTACATCTAAAATCGCCAGTGGAAATTACTGCTCAGGCCATTTGGCGCGATCTTCAGAAAGAAAAAGCGCCCATGCAGGTGCGGATATTTTACGTTACTCCTTGCGCCGCAAAAGTGGTCGCCATACAAAATCAAACGAAATCTGAGAATTTTCACATTTCGGGAACCATTAACATGAATACTTTCTACAACTTAATCAATGGCATTCTAAAGCGCAACGAAGCAAACCCCACTCACAGTTGTGAAGATGGTTTGAGTGCGAAAAGCGTGGGCTGGAGTCTTAGGGGGGGCGAAGGTAATCATTTGCCCTCAACCAGCCTCAGCATCGATGGAATGCAGCATTGTATTGAGTTTCTTGACAATATGGATAAGGAAAATTTCAGGGAAATAGATTTTCTGGAAATGAAAGCCTGCGACCAGGGTTGCGCAGGTGGAATTCTCAATCCTCAAAACCGCTTTCTTTGTGTCGAAAGCCTGAAGAAGCGTATGATAGCCAATGAGCATCAAAATAAATCGTATCCCGATGAATTCTTTCAAAAAAGCGATTTCGAATTACCCCCCATCCCCGATAAATCGGTTTTAACCCTGGATAAAAATCCCGCAATCTCATTGAAAATGATGAACAAAACCCAGCGACTCATGTGCTATTTACCGGGTTTTGATTGTGGTGCCTGCGGTGCCCCAACCTGCAAATCGCTGGCCGAAGATGTGGCCAAGGGAAATGCCATTTTATCGCATTGCGTTTTTATGCAGCGGCAAATGGAAAAACATCACAGCCTGAGTCCGGAACATGCGTTCAACATTATAGAAAGCATTTGGGGGAAAGACAGATTAGATAAAAAATGTGATAAAAAAGGAGCCATAAATGACTATTAAAGAACTTGTAAACGAGTTAAAACTGACTGTTTTTGCAGGTCAGCAGGGGCTGAATAAAACCATTTCTTCGGCCTATTGTTCCGACCTTTTGAGCGATGTGATGGGAAATGCCCAGGAAAACAATATCTGGATAACGCTTCAAACCCACAAAAATGCTGTGGCAGTTGCTGTTCTCAAGGACTTGTCGGGTCAAATCCTGGTCAACAATCATCAGCCCAATGCCGACGCCATAGAAGCTGCCAACGAAGAAGGAATTCCACTCTTAGGCACCGAAAAATCTGCCTTCGAAATCTGCGGTTTACTCTACCCATTGCTGTGGAACAAATAAAAAAATACAAAGCCGATTTACATTTACACACCGTCCTTTCGCCCTGTGGTGATTTGGATATGAGCCCCATTAAACTGGTTGAACAGGCGAAAAAAGTGGGATTAGACATCCTGGGCATCACCGACCATAACTCTACCAAACATGCCCTGCTGACCCAGAAAATTGCAGCCAGAGAAAATATTTTTGTTCTCTGCGGTGCCGAAATTACGACCAAAGAAGAAGTTCATGTACTTTGTTTTATGCCCGATTCAAAAAGCCTGTCCCTTCTACAGGAATATATCGACACCTACCTTATAAAAGTAGAAAACAATGTAAAACTATTTGGTGAACAGCTCGTTGTAAATGAGGACGAAGAAATTCTTGAGGAGGAAGATTATCTTCTCATCAATGCCATTGACCAGAACATCAATCAAATCAGCGAATTTGTGCACCTTCATCAGGGGATTTTTATTCCCGCTCACATCGACAGGCCCGCTTTTAGCTTGCTGGGTCAGCTGGGTTTTATTCCCCCCGATTTAATTTGCGATGCTTTTGAGCTGTGGAAAACCGATTCCAAAAAGATAACAACTCAATTCCCATACATCAAAAACTCATCCTTTATTCGCTCTTCCGATGCCCATTTCATAAACGATATTGGAATCAAAAGCACAGAATTCTACCTGATGGAACGAAGTTTCGACGAGATAAAATTGGCTTTAAACCAGCAATCGGGCCGACACTGCAAAATAGTTGAATCATGAAAGACCTTTCGCTCCATATACTTGATATCGCCCACAACAGCATCAGAGCCAAAGCCACTCTGATTCACATTAAAGTCCTGATTAAAAACAGTTCTGACCAATTAATCATTTCCATTCAGGACAATGGTAGCGGCATGAATAGCAATCAGATAAGAGCCATTACCGACCCTTTTTATACCACACGGACAACGAGAAAAGTGGGGCTGGGAATTCCGCTGCTTTTACAAAAAGCGGAGGAATGTGGCGGAGCCTTATTGATAGATTCAGAATTAGCGAAAGGCACCACCATCAAAGCCAATTTTCAGCTCAGCCACATCGATCTTCCGGAGTTGGGCGATTTGGCGGGAGTTATTTCCGGACTTTGTTGTTCCTATCCTCAAATTCATTTCTTATTCGATTTTGAAACAGGAGAAAATGAATTTCGTTTTGACACAGATGAAATCGTAGAAGCCTTGGGAGAAGTGCCTCTAAATACCCCCGAAGTCGAGCTATTTTTGCAAGAAATGATTTCGGACAATATAACCAATATTGAATGATGCCTTTCTAGGACAACTTTCATCAGGCACAACAAAATTGGGTTTACAAAGCTTTAGCGGCAATTTATAATGGCATCAGCAAACAAACAGCCTGAGCGCTCACGCCTTCTTCTCTTCCTTCAAAACCAAGTTTCTCGGTGGTTGTAGCCTTGATGGAAATTTTACCGATTTCTATTTGAAGCACTTCGGCCAGTTCAGCTCGCATCAGGGGAATATAATCTTTTATTTTTGGCCTTTGAAGGACTATGGTAGCATCGATATTTCCAATGCCATAACCTTCGTTTTTCATCAACTCACTCACGCGCTTTAACAAAATACGGCTGTCGATTCCTCTATATTCATCCGAAGTATCAGGAAAATGCTGCCCGATATCACCCAGGGCAAGGGCTCCAAGCATGGCATCGCAAATTGCGTGAATGAGCACGTCGGCGTCGGAGTGACCAAGGCTGCCTTTGTCATGCGGAATTGAAATGCCCCCAAGTTTAAATTCCAGACCCGGCTCAAGTCGGTGAACATCGTAGCCTATACCTATTCTCATATCTTATGTTTTCAGCGAAATTAATGATTTTCAATGATACTGACTTTTCTTAAGCCCCCAAATTTATTCGTGTTCAATTGAGACAACTTGCCCACAAAAAAAAATGCGGTTCCAATTGGAGCCGCATTTTAAATTTTTCGAAACGGATTCTATTCCAAATCGTATGTAAGGGTGAATCTTAGTGTATTTTTCAGGGGGTTGGTTGGGTTGGTGGAAATCAGATAAGAGAAATCCAATCCAAATACATTATAGCGCAATCCGGCACCAAGAGAAAAATACTGTCTGTTTCCTTTTTTAGGTGACTCATAAAAATATCCACCTCTGAGCGCAAACTGCTTGTCGTACCAATATTCCAAACCAGCAGAAATATTGATTTCCTGCATTTCTTCGCCAAATGGAGCATCGTAGAACGAATGCAGCATACCTGTTACAACACTTACGTCATTATCCATATAGGGTTCAACAAGTACATCGTTGGTATCGTAAATTGGGGGTGTTGGAACCAACAACTTATTTAAATCCAGGTTGATAGCAATAAAATTATAATCATCTAAATCCATTGAGAAAGAAGTACCCACTTTGAGATTTGTAGGAATAAAGTCTTTCTCTGTTGAACTTGTATAAGAAATCTTGTTACCAATATTATTAATACCAACTCCAAGTGCCCAGGTGCCTCTGCGACCTTGAGAAAAACGAAGTGGTTTGGTGTAATACATTGAAACATCGGCTGCAACTGCAGTACCAGGTCTCGATTCTATTCCCCCAACATCCTGACCGAGAGTCAGGTTAGAGTAAATGAATTTACCAACCACAGCAGCAGAAAAATTTTCGCCAAGTTTTCTGGCATAGGCCAAATCTAAGGCAAACTCGTTGGGTTTGTATGTTCCCTGATTATCTCCCTGATCGTTGGTGAAAGTGATATTTCCAAGAGAAAAATAGCGCAAAGAGGCTCCAACAGTTTGTTTATCACCAATTTTACCATATCCGGAAACATATCCCATTCCTATGTCTTCCACGAGGCCTTTGAGCCATGGCACATAGGAAACATTTAATCCAAATGACTTATCGATAAAAGCGAGCTTTGATGCGTTCCAATAGATACTGTTTCCATCGGGAGTGGTGGCGGCTCCAACATCACCCATACCACCTGCACGGGCATCGGGACCTATCATTAAAAATGGTACTGCAGTGGTTATTGTTCCCCATTCTCTCTTAACTCCTGTATCCTGAGAAAGGGCCAAATTATTAGTACTTACAAGCACTATTGCTAAAAGTAAGATGCTAAAAGTTTTTTTCATTATTTATAATTATTATCTTGTTTGTATTATTTCTAATTAAAGGGTGCAAAAGTAACGAATAAAAATGATGTTTATTTTATAATCATTAATTTTTGTTGTTCATTTACCTTTTGGCCTTCACTATTGGTTACTTCGATGATATAAGAATAAAGTCCGGATTTGATTTCATTTACCATGACCCGACCATTTTCAAGGCTTATGGGATTCACCGTATTGCCAGTCACAATAGCCTGTTCTTCAATCTGCCAGATAAGCTGCCCTTTCAAATCGTAAATTTTTATAACGACATTTAAATAATCCTCATCTGTTTGATTGTGTTTAAACTCGAAATTTGTGGAAATTTGAAAAGGATTGGGTGTGTTCTGCAAATCATAAACCGCCAGTGTTTTTGGCGATACCACCACAAAGCTGATTTTCTTTTCAGTTGAATTATCAAAAATATCCCAGGCTTTAACTGTAAGTTCATGGCTTCCATAGGATAAGTTGCTGAGCTGATAATTAATATCTCCTCTTCTGTAATCGCTTCCATCGGGGGAATAATAATCGTTAAGATAGTAGGTGGTTTCGTTATCGAGTTTTGCCTTTATCTCACGACCAAAATCCAGGGCAATATTGTCTATTCCGCTATTATCGAACAGTTCTATCATCATCATAGGGTCGGTTGAGGTAGCATCGCCATTGGAGAATTTATGTGATTCCAGATAGACATTTAATTCAGGACCGCTTAAATCTGCGTCAATGGTCTCGTCGACTCCTCCCACAATAAAACCCATATATCCCCCATTGGCATCATACAAGGTATTTGCGTTAAGCGTATCAATGGCATAATAGCTTATTTTTCCGTGCCCATAAGTGTTGGCAACCACCGGAGGAACCACAAATGTGAATTCAAACTGGCCTCTTGTGGCTTTTATATTTCCATTAAAAATCACCATATCGGTAACTTCAAAGGTATCTTTATAGCTTGTCGGATCATTACCCAAAGTTCTATACGTAGAAGGCTTCCCGAAAACTTTCACCTGAATTATCCCATCAAAATCTGAAAGTAATTCATTGTTTAAACCAGTTACTTTTCCTTTTATCTGAACAGTTTGACGCGATTTTAAAGTATCGCTAATCATTTGTGTCACTGGAACTCCATTAATATGAGTGGTTTCAACATGATACTCGGGATAAGCAATTTTAAGTACAGGATCACCCAGAAACGAAAAGTTTAAATTCCGCTCATCGTTACCACTTTCATTCTTGGCATATTTTATAATTTCTCCCATTCTGTAATGTGAACCATCTTCTTTTCTGGAGAATGCTATTTCGTGGAATTTTTCATTGAGGCGAATATTGTAACCTGCATAAGCCAATCGCGTGGTGGTAAACAGAGCCACACCGCCCCCAAAAGGATTAAGAACCATGTGCTCTCCCGCCGATATATGATCGGGATTATCGAATGGACCAAACTCACAACTGGCCACAATCCAAACCCCCAGTTTATCCAAGTTCTTCCAGCTTGTAATATCGGGTATTTGAAGAATTCTTTCATCAGTCAACGATAAATGCCCACCATGACCTGTGTAGTTGAAAAACAATACTCCTTCTTCCACTTTCCTGTTAATTGCTTCTGTAACATCGGGATATCGGGGACCATTTGGGGTAGACTGCTGAACATAACTATCCAGAAAGATTTTCTCCACATTAAACTCCGGATGGGTGAGCAAAAATGTGTCGGCCAAGCGGTTACTGTCGTTAAAATGCAGATTTCTGTCTTCATCGTCGGCAATAAAACATACTTTATTGCGCCAGTCGCCCATATTGGCGGTTTGGTTTGATGCATAAGCAAGCGTTTTGTCAACCATTATTCTGGCATCTTCCACATTATTGACCGGGAAGCGACCAATTGACATTTGTATTTCACCAAAGGATGAATCGCCATCGAGCTGACCAAAGATTCCAAAATAATCGTCAGTATTATAGGTATCTGTGAGCGATGTGCTGCCAATAGACTGATAAACAGGGACAATATTCGTATTATTGGGCAAAACAGATTTATAATCGTAGCTGGCATCGCCAAAAAGCAGCAAGTATTGTGGATATTCGCCACCTGAAGTATTGTAATGATATTTAAGAAAATTTCTGATGGCGGAGGGGTCTTGTTTCCCCGATGAGAATTCATTATAAATCTGCTCTGCAGTAACAACAAGTGTGGTCAACTGATCGTGTTCCAAATGGAAATTGGCCAATCGTTGGGCTTCTTGCCTAAATTCTTCGCTGGTGACAATGGCAATATCAAAAGGATTACTACCCAAAAGGTCTTGATTCTCCACCTGGCCAACAAATTGGGGAACATAATAACCCTGCTCGTCGAAGGCGACAAAATAGTGGGTTCTGGGAAGCTGCAAACAGTATGACAATGTTCCGTTGTCAAATTCGAAATCAGAGATGTTTTTTACCTCATAAGGATTGGTGACTTCCCAAATCATCTGCCCTTCATGGGCTCCTGACAATTCAAATTCAAAGAACTTATCGGTTTCCAAAAGCACATCATAATTAAAAGCCATCTGATGATTGGTCATAATTAGGTGGCGATAGGCATTTACTTCGAAATAATCAAGCCAGGCATTGGAACCACCATCAGGTTTAGAATAGGTTAAATTGAAAGAAATATCAGAATCGGTGGTATAATAGAACAAGCGGCTTTCTGTTTCCTTGGCATATTGATACTGACCTAATATTTTAGGCATAGATATTTCCTGAACTTCGCTACCAGCAGGGGTTACGAATATTTTACTGTTCGAAGTGCTGCGGCCAGCTGCGTAAATACCAAATTTTACAGCTTTTTCATTGTTTAAATTTGGATAGTCAAAATCTAATGTCAATACCGGATTGTCGTCAAAATTTTCTCCAAACCACTTTCTTCCTGATTTAACAAAATTCACCAGGTTAACTTCGTGATACTGGAAATCGATAAAATCTGTAACTGTTTTAAAAGGTGGCTCTGAGGAACTTTGGACATCTGTTATACGCTTCCCTGGTGTTTCACCCACGGTGATGAAGTAGAAATTCTGGTCGCTGTATGGATGGCCATAATAGCGGAAACGTTCCAGAAGTCGCTCGTATTCAATATCGTCGGGCCCCTTGGCATAAAATGCTATATAATCGCCTGCATCAAAACTATTGTCATCGGCACCATGAACATATATTGGGTTTTCTATTAATTCATTGGGGACAAGAATATTGTTTTTTTCCGGCAAAACGCCTTCAACATTGCCAAATACCTGAATATTGGATGGAATAATTTGTGATGCATCAAACCCCATTGTTATAAAATCTTCATACGAAATCTTATAAACTCCATTTTCTTCCACAGCAATTTTATACCATTGCCCCGATTTTAGAACCGATTGGGAATGAAGTGGGTTGGAATTCCCCAAAACAATAATCATAAGGACTATTGAAAGCGTTCTAAGTGTAATTATTCGTTTCATATTTCTGCTATTTAATAATAACCATCCGGTTTGTTTTACTCGCTTCGTTGCCATCGGGCGATTTTACAGTAACTCTGTAAATATAAATACCCTTTCTCAGTCTGTTTCCACTTTCATCGGTAACATCCCATTTGATTTCGTTGTTTCGGTAACCAGTGGCCAGAAAACTTTCTTCCATTCTGGTAGCCAGCTTCCCATCGATGCTGTAGATATCCAGAACAATATCTATATTCTCGTTGGCCTGATTATGCTCGAAGGAGAAAGTTGTAAAATCAACTACAGGGTTGGGGTAATTAAAAAGATTTTCCAGAGCCATTTGCCCCGACGAAACCACCAAAAACTTTATGGAAGCCTTGGATGAATTGTTATGAATATCCCAAACCCGAAGTTCAATTTCATGCTCGCCATCGGCTAAATTGAAAAATGGGAAACTTATTGCTCCGCTTTTATAGCTGTTGGCATCGGACACATAGTAATCGTTTAAAATCTTTACATAATTGGGGTCGCCATCGAGGGTGGCAGAAATGTCGTGGCCTATGCCATTCCCGGTGGTATTGATGCCGTTGGCGTCGGAAACAAAAGCCAACAATACTGGATTCTCATTGGTAATTCCTCCAGCTTCAAAATTGGTATTGTTGATAAATAATTCTATTTCTGGCCCTTCCTCGTCCGAGGTAGAATTCTCATCATAACCACCAATAACAATATCCCTCTTATAACCACTGGCATCTGTAATGCCATTTTCGGCGTAAAAGCTAATTTTTCCTTCGCCATATTTATAGGCAATGTCTCTTGGAACAATGAATGAAAACTCAAATTTCCCATTCACCACATCGGCTTTCCCTTTGTAAAGAATGTTTTTTTGAAGCTCAAAATCAAATACTTTACTCGCTGCATCATTGGCTAAAGTGCTCACTGTGGTTGGTTTGTCGTAAATAGAAGGATACACAGAACCATTAAACTGCGACATCAGATTGTTGTTAACATCAACAATTTCACCTGAAATGGTTATGTTAGAAAGAGCCTTTAAAGTATCGGTTTCCTGATTATTTCCATTATTGATAATAGAAGTTATTTTCACCTGATTTTCGGGCATATTCATTTTCATGGCGGGATCGCCCAAAAGAACAAATTTCATCACATTAACGCCTTCACCACTGGCGAGCTTGGTTTTTTTGAGCAAATCGCCCAAGGTAGGATATTCGCCCTGGTCTTTTTTAAGTGCGATTTTATAGAAGTTTGTGGAAACCACGAAATTGGAACCGGCATAGGTAGCTCTTGATGTGGTAAATAATGCTATTCCACCTCCGCGGTTGTTGAGAAAAATAAGCTCCCCGGCACTCACCCTGTCCGGATCGTCGTAACGCGCAAATTCGCAGGTGGCAGTCAAAAACACAGCTAGTTTGTTATAGTTTGTCCAGGTATATATATCCGGAACATCGAGATAACGCTCCTGTCCCCAGCCTACTTCTCCACCATGTCCGGTATAACTGATAATGAGTGCACCTTTATCTATTTTCTCATTGATTGATTCATTAACCTTGGGATATCTTTGACCCGCCGGTGTTGATTCCTGCGCATAAGCATCCACATAAATCTTATCAATATTGGCCGAAGGATAGATGCTGTCCACCAGAATACTTAAATCATCGGCCTGAGTAACATGAAGGTTATTATCTTCATCGTCGGCAATAATGCAAATATTATTCAGCCAATCGGCATGCACGCCTTCGGAAAAGCTTTTATAATGTTTCACTTTATCAACCATTTGCTGAGCTTCATCAACGGTTACAACCGGAAATCTTCCTATCCCCAAATCAATTTCATCGTACGAAAAATCCCCTTCGTTTACATCCAGATATCCAAAATAATCATCAGTGGCCAGGGATGAAATGGGATTAAAACTTTCGTATGATTGCCAGGTAGGCACCATGTTGGTATTGTTATCCACACGATTCAAATAGTCCATGCTGGCATCACCAAAAAGCAACAGGTATTTGAGCTTTTTATTGGAATTCTCATAAACGCATCGCATATAATCGCGAATGGCACTAACATCTTGCCGTCCACTACTAAACTCATTGTAAATGGGCTCAAGAGTGGTGACAAATACATCTAAATTGCTGGTTTCACGATGAAAATCGGCAAGTTCGTTGGCCTGAGCCAAAAAGTCGGGATGGGTGATAATGATATAGTCGTAATTAAAATTGCCATGTAAATCCTGATTTTCAATGGATTTCACAAACTCCGCCCTTAGAGCCGAACTTTCCTGAAAGGCCACAAATTCTCTTAGAATTGATGTATTTGATTTGAAGGTTACGGAGTTTGACTGTTGGTTGGCAGAAACAACTGTGGGAGTTGTAAAGTTGGTGATATCCCAGATTTCGGGAGAATGACTGGCATTTTTTTGCATAACAAATTCCGAAATTCTGTCTTCTCCAATGCTTTTGGGATTTCTGAAAGTCATTTGAGTTCCATTGAAAATCAGATTTCTTTCCACATTCACCTCAATAAAATCGAGCCATCCAATGCTGCTCGAAGTGGGCTGATTATAATTCACCTTAATATTAAAGGATGAGGGAGTTGTGGTTGGGTTAAACTGGTGACGAATTTCACCATTAACCGCATAGCTCGGATAACTTCCTGATGGTATGGCTGCAATACTCACCGATTTGGATATATCGAAGGCTGTAAGGGTAAACCTGCTCGATGTTGAACTGCGGGCGCCAAAAACTGCTTTAACATAAACTCCTGATCCTGTGGCAATGTTTTCAAAACTAAAAGGATATTGATATTCTGTGGTAAACTCATATTTATCACCAAACCAACGTCTGCCTGAATTAATTAGGTTAGTTGTTTCATCTTCTTTAACCTGATAATCCGAAAAAGTATTAACCGAGTAATTGGCGTTTTGAGTTGTATTGATAGAATTCACTCTCTTACCTTCGCCATTGCTCAAAACCATAAAATAATAGGCTTCGCGGCTATAAATATTTAAATTGTGCTGAAAGACTTCCATCTCACTGTTATAGGTCCAGGTATCAGGACCCTCCGCAAAGAAAAGAATATAGTCGCCCGAACCAAAAACCCCATCACCACCATCAACCATTTTAATCGAAATTTCTGGTATATCTTCATATTTCAAATCATTGTTATTTTCCGGAAGCATACCCCCAAAGCCATAAACCTTAATCTTTTGAGAAGAAAGTCCTTCGAAATTCATCCCTGCAGAAACGGCTTGTTCATAGGTTATCTTATAAATACCTGTGTTCGACACTTTAAATTGGTACCAGCTGCCAGAACCCAACGCCGAACTTTGAGCGAAATTCCTTGATTTAAGTTCTTTATCAAGGGTTATATTGTTTTCATCTACACTATACTCTAAATCGAAACTTTGAAGGCGGTTTATATAACCAGACAATTGATTTTTCGCCAGGCAGGGTATATAAACCCGCGCTAATCTTTTGCCATCAAATTCTTTTATTTCGTATTCAGGCTTATATTGATTTACTAAATCCATATTTAAACCATCGAATGATACCGGGTTTATTGGCATTGTCTCTTCTATAATATTGGACAACCATATTCTACTGATTTCCTGCTGCGGCAGCAGTTCAAATTCTGTATAAAAATACGGCACTAGGCCCGTAGGCCCAAAATTTTTCATGCCTTCAAAATAAAAATTTGGTTGTGAATCCTGCTGGTTAGAAATGTTATCTATCCATTTGATTTCCACTTTTTGGCTGGTCAGCTGCGCCATAAGAAACAAAGGCATGACAAGGGTTGCAAGAAGTAAGAAATAATGTTTCATTGTTATGATTTTTGTTTTTGGTAACTCCTATTATAATCAGAAAAAAATGCTTTTTCGAAAATACAATAAGATAACGGCACAAATTTACTTTTATTATACATGCATTATTACCTTTTTTCTAATATCAGACAACTACTACGGCATCAAAGTGGTCGTTTATGCAAAATTTAACAATGAACAATGCCTGTCTCCAAAATTCTTTTTTTGGGGCATAATTTTTTTCGTTGATAATAGTTTTTATTATTGCTAATTTTGAGAGAGAATTAATAATTATTTTAACAATCAGGGTATCGTAAAAGAGAATCAAAATTAATGTTCGAAACATCGAAACAAAAAATGTCGACAGCAAGTATAACCACCGAAAACACAAAAAAAAGAGACGTAAATTGATTTGATAAATATTTTTAGGAATCAAAAAAATATTCGTAATATTGTTTTCTTAAACGACAGAACCTGTTCAAATTTGAATAACCATATGAACAACAAACTAACGAAAATCATTTTTACCTTGCTAATCGTAGGCCTGACAGGCTCTACAATGGCCCAGGATCCACACTTTTCGCAGTTTTACGCAAACCCACTATACCTCAATCCAGCATTAGCCGGATCTGCTTTAACACCACGCCTTACGCTTAATTACCGGAATCAATGGCCATCTCTTGATGCAAATTTTGTTACCTATGGCGCAGCCTACGATCAATATTTGCCGGCAATTAACAGTGGTATCGGCTTGTCGTTTATGACCGACAGAGCCGGACAGGGAGTTTTGGTGAGCGGGGGTATCAGTGCTTTGTATAGTTACCGACTGAAAATTAACCGCGAGATGTTTGTCAATTTCGGAGTAAAGGCCAGTTTCTTTCAAGGCAGGTTAGATTGGAGTGCCCTGCAATGGCCCGATCAGTTTGACCCTATCAGAGGTTTGGTGTTTGAAACTGATGAAGTAGCTCCTGCATCCACCAGCAAAAGTATTGTCGACTTTAGTGCAGGTATGGTTTATACTTACAAGGATATTTTCTTTGGAGGTGTTTCTGTGGATCACTTAACTCAGCCGTCCAATGGATTCTACGATGATAAGCTCAGCAAGCTGCACATGAAAATTACTTTGCACGGGGGCGCCGTTATCGACCTCAGAAATCGTAAATACAGAGGTGCCCGATATGACCGAATCACCGTATCCCCAAATATTATTTACCAACAGCAGGATAATTTTAAGCAGCTGAATGTTGGTGTATACTTTAATAAGAATCCCTTCGTTATTGGAACATGGTATCGTCACGATATTACCAATGCCGATGCTATCATAGTTTTATTGGGTTTTGAATACAAAAGTCTTCGTTTTGGCTACAGCTACGATGTAACTGTTTCCAAACTGCAGAACAACACTGGTGGGGCACACGAGATTTCGCTGGGCTATACCTTTGATACAGGTTCTCAGTACCGGTCAAGACGCACAAGATTAGATGCTATTCCATCGCCCAGTTTTTAATAAAAGTACTAAATTTGCAAAAAAAATCGATAAATGTATAGTTTGAGAAAAACAATAGGATTTGTAACTACGGCGGCTCTTTTGGTCGCCTTGAGTTCTTGTGGTGGCAAAGATGGTTCACGAACCACCGGCTGGTCCTATAACGACCCTGAAACAGGTGGTTTTGAAGTCAAAGATTATGTAGAACAGGAAACCGGCCCAGGTCTGGTTCTTATTGAAGGAGGTACCTTCGTTATGGGAACAACTCAGGATCAGGTTGTTTTTAATACAAACAACTTTCCTCGCCGCGTAACCATACGTTCGTTCTATATGGACCAAACAGAGGTAGCCAATGTGGATTATCTTGAATATCTTTATTGGTTAAATCGTGTGTACGGAGTTAACTACCCCGAAGTTCACCGTAAAGCTTTGCCCGATACTTTAGTCTGGAGATCACGTTTAGGATTCAACGAACCCTTAGTTGATAACTATCTCCGTCACCCCGCTTACAGAAATTATCCTGTGGTTGGTGTTAACTGGTTACAGGCTAACGATTATGCCAAATGGCGTACAGACAGGGTTAACGAGTGGAAATTAGTGGAAAGAAAAGTATTGGATATTGACCTGGATCAGGCCGACGAAAACAACTTTAACACCACCGCATATATGGCTGGTCAATATGAAGGTCTGGTTAACGAACCCATCGAAAACCTGAACCCCAACAGCGACGGAACTCGTATTGCCCGCATGGAAGATGGTTATCTGTTGCCAGATTATCGTCTCCCCACCGAAGCTGAATGGGAATATGCCGCTCTTGGTCTTATCGAAAATACCCAGTATGAACGCATTAGCCAAAGAAAAACCTATCCATGGAATGGTAACTATGTTCGTACAGACGATAAAAAATACTATGGTAATTTTGTTGCCAACTTTAAAAGAGGTCGTGGTGACTATATGGGGGTTGCAGGTGCATTGAACGATGGAGCCGATATTCCTACCGAAGTTGGAACCTATTTCCCCAACGATTACGGGTTGTATAATATGGGTGGTAACGTAGCCGAATGGGTACTCGATGTTTACCGTCCTTCTTCACTCGACGATTTTGACGACCTCGCAGCCTATAGGGGTAACGTATTCCAAACAAAAGTTACCGATCAGGATGGTTTTATTGCTCCTAAAGACAGTTTGGGAAGAATTAAATACAGAAACATTGCTGTTGAAGAAGCTGAAGGCCGCAAAAACTATCGCAAAGCCGACAATATCAACCATTTAGATGGTGATTTTACCTCTGCTATCATAAACGGCGAAGATTGGAAATCAATCCCTGATTCTCTTCAAACTGGTACTGCTACCAGCCTGATGTATGAATATGGAAAAACATCAATGATTAACGACGATGTACGGGTTTATAAAGGTGGTAGCTGGGCAGACCCTGCTTACTATCTGAGTCCTTCTGTTCGTCGTTTCTTACATCAAACCGAATCCACAAATTTTATTGGATTCAGATGTGCCATGACCCGCGTGGGTAGCCCCATGTCTGGAAGTAAATAAAGATTTATAATACAATACAAGTCATTTTGAGAAGGAGGAATCCGGAATCAAAATGACTTTTTTTATGCCCTAAAATGCTAAACGAAATCTACAAAACCTTCTGCAATTCTACCGGAGTTTCTATTGATACAAGAAATATCGGCGGTGGAGAATTGTTTTTCTGCCTAAAAGGCGAAAACTTTAATGGCAATTCCTTTGCTCTTAAAGCACTCGAAATGGGTGCAAGCCATGTAATAGTTGATGACGCGGATTTTTATTTGTCCCACAAGAATATGACATTGGTCGATGACAGCCTGAAAACTCTTCAACAATTGGCAGTATTGCATAGAAATCAATTCCGGATTCCCATAATTGGAATTACCGGAACCAATGGCAAAACCACCACCAAAGAACTCGTCTCTACTGTTTTAGGCTCAGAACTCAAGGTGCTGTTTACACTCGGGAATCTCAATAACCATATCGGCGTTCCCCTGACTTTATTACGATTAAAACCCGAACATCAAATTGCTGTGATTGAAATGGGCGCCAATCATGTGGGAGAGATTGCTGAGCTTTGTGCGCTATCGCAACCCGATTTTGGGATTATCACCAATATTGGAAAGGCCCATTTGGAAGGGTTCGGATCCTATGAAAATATTATTAAAACCAAATTGGCTCTCTATGAATCAGTTTCAGTAAAACATGGGACTGTTTTCGTGAATGCCGATGATTCTTTATTGATGGAAAAAAGCAGCTCCATTTCAAGAATTACCTATGGTTCAAATTCACAAAGCCAATTTTCTGTGCAACTAAAACCTTCGGACCATCAGCTTATTTTTGACTGGATCGGAAATACTATTGCCACCCATCTATTTGGGGAATACAATTTAACAAATGCTGCATCTGCTATTGCCGTAGGAACGTACTTTAAAATTTCCCCCGAAAATATTGTGGCGTCGCTCACAAACTACAAACCCACCAATAACCGCTCGCAGGTGGAGAAAGGCTCGAGCAACACCTTGATTCTCGATGCCTATAATGCCAATCCCAGCAGCATGAAACAGGCTGTTTTATCATTTAGAAAACATCCTGGCGATGATAAAATGACGATTCTTGGCGATATGCTGGAGTTAGGAGCCTATGAAAAACAGGAACATAAAAACATTTTGGATGAGTTGAAAATTGCTGAATTTGGGCAAATCATTCTGGTGGGAAAAGCCTTTTTTCATTGGAAAGCAGAATACCCTGAATTTCATTTCTTTGAAAATAATGTGGCGGCACTGGATTATTTAAAATCAGTAAAGCCCCGTGGGAAAGTCATTCTGCTAAAAGGCAGCAGGGGAATTAAACTTGAATTGCTCAAGGAAACACTGCTTTAAACCATGGAAAAATATCGTGCAATAGGTGTTATGTCAGGCACATCACTCGACGGGATTGATTTGGCCTATGTGGAATTTCGGAAGGAAAAAGATATTTGGCAATTTAGCCTGGGTCCCTGGAAAAGCATCCCCTACTCCACTGCCTGGCAAAACCGATTGCGTTTTTTGCCAGATTCTTCGGCTTTGGATTTTGTTAAAACCCATGTGGAATATGGCCGGCTGAATGGCGAAATAGTTCATAAGTTTATTCAGGAAAACAATCTCGAAGATGATGTGGTAGGATTTCATGGCCATACTATTTTTCACAATCCCGCTTTGGGCTATACAAATCAAATTGGCGATGGAGCAGCCATGGCTTCAGTTTGCCAGCAACTTGTAGCCTGCGATTTTCGAAGCATGGATGTGGCACTTGGTGGACAGGGCGCCCCATTGGTTCCTCTGGGCGACGATTTACTGTTCTCCGAATACAACGCCAGAATCAATTTGGGTGGTTTTTCGAATATTTCCTTCCGAAATGAAAAAAATTTGGTTGCATTTGATATTTGCCCGGTAAACATTGTGCTCAATATGCTGACCCAACAATTGAATCTTCCCTATGACAATGGTGGGAAATTGGCAGAGCAGGGGCAGGTAAATATGGACATTCTCCATAAACTCAACCAACTCCCCTACTATTCACTTCCTCACCCCAAATCGTTGGGAAAAGAATGGGTAAACAGTTTTATTCTCCCCTTGATTTCGGAACAAGACAACACCCTAAATCTGCTAAGAACTTTTACCGAGCATATTTCAATGCAAATAGCCAGGTGTATGGAGGTACTTCCGGATAAAAGTGATGTTCTTTTTACGGGCGGAGGCGTTTTTAATGACTTCCTGATGAAGCGAATAGCTTCCTTAACCTTACATAAAATTTCCACTCCGCATAAAAATATCATCGAGATGAAGGAAGCCATCATTTTTGCCTTTTTGGGGGTTTTGAGAATGTTGAATGAATTCAATATTTATTCAGAAGTTACAGGAGCCACAAGAAACAGTGTAAGTGGTGCGCTTTATCATGGGAAATAAGCATAAAGACCCACAGCTAATTATTTGATTTACATTGGTTAACAAGGTATTCAGCATTTTAAGCAATTGAATATACACAATAATATTTCCCTATAAAATAATAATCATTTTTTAGGGTAATATTAAAATATATACTAATTTCGGGAAATCAAAGATTCATCAAAATGCGAAGTCTGCTGATTTTCTCATTCATCGTTACCCTGGCTGTGAGTTCCATGGCGCAAAAACGTCTGACCGATATGGTATATCTCAAAAATGGGGATCGCATTTCGGGGTTAATCATCAGCGAAATACCAAAAATTTCTATAACTATCCAAAGCAATGAATTGGGAATAATGATCTATAATTACGAAGATATTTACCTCATCCGCCGAAAGGACATCAATAAACACAATGAAAAATTTCTCGATTCCCGCAGGAATAAATACCTAAGTCTGGGTCTGGGCTATGGATCGAGTTATGGTGGTGCAGGATTTCGCTTTCAACAAAGAATAGGTCGGATAACGGGATTTGCCTATCATTTTGGCATTGGTTTGAACAGGAATTTTTCTAACCTCGCCGAAAATCGCAAGGCACCGAGGAAAAATATAGGAATTCTTGCGGGAGGGGTGAAATTCTTTTTTTATAAGCATTTCTATGCAGGCATCTCGGTTGGTTTTACATTCATTGAAGGGCCAGAGATTGCCAGGACTGCTTTTTCTTTGGGTGCCGACTGGGTTTTTTACAAGAATTTTGGTTTGAATGCAGCCATAGGCACCATGGATAAAAGTGGCAGCGCGTTGATTACAGAACCATCGAATCTCATTTTTGATATTGGCGTATTCTATAAATTTGGAAAGGATTAAACCATATGATAAAAAATATTTTCATTCTCCTTTTAGTTTTTATATCCATTTATTTACAAGCCCAAACCCGCATGAAGGCTGTGGTGGTGGATACAACCAGGAGTTACCACGGGTTCGTTGAAAAATTGAATTCCAGGCAAACTATCGAAATTCAAACTAAAGACAGCCTTAGGAAAATACCTGTAAATTCAATTGAGCGAATTATCTGGGAAACAGATATTTCAAAGCATTATGCGGATTATATTTTGATGTTTAATGGTGACAGAATCAGAGGGACAATCACCAAAAACAATCCCAGTGACAGCATGGTCCAAATTTTTACTTTCTATGGCGACAGTTTAAGAATCGCCAGAAAACACATCCGGAAGATAACAGTGGATCGTAGAAACTTCAAAACCAAACCGAAAGAATTCCCAGTGAATGATTTCCATGAAATGATATATCTCAGAAACCGCGACATGATAGTTGGGGAGATTGTCAGCGATAGTTCAGATAATATAACCCTTCGGTTGCCCAATAAATCAGAAATTGGGATTGCCAAAAAAGATATTGAGCGAATAGCTTCAGCCAGCGACTTATTTTTCAAAAGAAGCCATAACCGCTATACCTCCTTCGGCTTTGGTATTGGGAATGGCTTTGGAGGACTCGGAGTAAAATTTCAGCAACGCTGGGGAGGAGAAATGGGATTCGCCTATCATTTGGGTCTGGGTTTACATTTTGATTTATTTATGCAAAACACCAGAGTTCGCTATAATGCAGGGATAAAATGGTACTATTACAGGAACCTATATCTCGACCTTTCCTATGGTTTCCTGTTCCGAAAACAAATTCCGCGAGCTGAAATCGATATTTATAATTACTATATAAGTCTAGGAACCGATATTTTTTCTACCCGAAATATTGGAGCCAATGTTGCTTTGGGCATAGCCCCGGAATATATTCATAATAATGGTTATGCCAATAATTTCGATGCCGATGTAAATGGACTTATTTTACCAAGATATTTGGTTGTGGAATTTGGAATAATTCTTAAACTTCATAAAAAGTATGACAAATGAGAACGATTATAACCATCCTATTGCTTTCGATAGTTCTGGTTTCCAGCGCCCAATCTATTCTGGAATCTACAGTTCATCTAAACAACGGTTCCCGTTTAACCGGCGAAATCGTTGAAATGAATCCCCAGGAATTCCTTTTAATAAAGCTAAATATTGGCGACACAGCCCTTGTATATTTCGACGAGATTAGAATTATCAACTCCACAACAGCTGAACATTATTCGCATAACCAATATATTTCTATTTCGCCCGGAATTGGAAACAGCTATGGAATGATAGGCATCAGGCTTCAAACCCGAATGGGGAAGAAAATGGGCTATGGAATTCATACTGGCCTTGGAATTTATCCCGATTCTGGTGGAACTCATGAAAATCTCTGGTTTAATATTGGGTTTAAATACTTTTTCTATAATTCTTTCTATTTGGATGTTGCTGTTGGAACCATTGAGCAAAATTTTATTAATCAGGAGTTTACATTGGAATATGGCCCATCTGTGCTTGTTGGTCTCGATTACTTTTATAATAATAAATTCGGAATCAATGCGGCCCTTGGTGGAGCTTCGAAGTTTGGAAGGCAAGGCATAGGCTTTGACTATTTGGTATTCGATTTAGGTTTTAATTTAAAGATAAAGCAATGGGAATAAAGTTTAAATATCTGTTGGCGGGACTGTTCATCATAATGACAGCCTTCATTTTAAACTCATGCAGAAAGTATGAAGAAGGCCCGTTTTTCTCCTTACGCAGTGCGGATGAAAGGCTTTTAGGCGTGTATACCATATCAAAATGCACCAAAGATGGCGAAAACCTGACCAGCTCACTTGGCAACGAATCTGGCTATTCCATACTTGCTATTTCTAACAGGGATTATAATACCTATTATTCCTTTTACGGTATCAATGACAATAGTCGATATAGCAAGGAATTGGTTTACGGAGACTATGATTTTGATGATCGGGATATCCTTGAATTTAAGCAGAGTAATGGTTATAATTACGACTCAACAGCTGATTATAATAAGGTTTTGGAAGCCTTTGTAAAAGAAGATGTTAAAGCTATTATTAAAAAACTAACTATTAAAGAGTTGATATTCGAATTCGAGTATAACCACAAAATCATTCGATTCGAATGCCAAAAGAATATGTCGGATGCTGAGTATTGATAGAAGAAATAAGTTTAATATTTTAAAAAACCCGAAGTAAAAATTTACTCCGGGTTTTCTATAATTAATGGTTCAAATTACTTTGTGGTAAAGTCCATGGCAGCCATACGTTTATAGCTTTCGTGGCGTCTTTTAGCATTTTCTTCAGATAATTTGAACAGGATATCGGCTTGTTCTGGGAAGGCTTTCAATAAGGAAGTATACCTTACCTCGTTCTTCAGGAAGCTCTGGAATTTGTTCCAATCGGGTTCTTTCGAATCTAACTGGAATGGATTTTTTCCTTCTTCTTCCAATCTGGGGTCGAAGCGATACATGCTCCAGTAACCTGCTTCCACTGCCATTTTCTCTTCATCCTGAGTACCATTCATACCACCTTTAATGCCGTGGGCAATACAAGGAGCATAAGCAATAATCAACGAAGGACCTGGGTAAGCTTCAGCTTCTTTCATGGCTTTGAAATACTGGTTCTGACTGGCACCCATAGCTACCTGAGCCACATATACATAACCATAGCTCATGGCCATCATACCCAAATCTTTTTTGCGGATTTTCTTTCCGGAAGCAGCAAATTTAGCAACAGCAGCTGTTGGGGTAGATTTCGACGACTGACCGCCGGTGTTGGAATATACTTCGGTATCGAGAACCAAAACATTCACATCTTCGCCCGATGCCAATACGTGGTCTAAACCACCATAACCAATATCGTAAGCCCAACCGTCGCCACCAAAAATCCAAACCGAACGTTTGGTGAAATATTGACTCAGCGCCATTAACTCTTTGGCCAAATCATCAGTAGCATTTTCGAGAATTGCTTTGAGTTTGGTAGAAGCATCTTTGGATAAATCAGCGTTTTCTTTGGTTTCCAACCAGTAAGTAAATGCTTCTTTACGGTCTTCGGTCACGCCAGCAGCAAGAGCTTCGGTGAGTTTGCGGGCAATACGTTCGCGCAGTTTGTTCACTGCAACGGCCATACCATAACCATATTCTGCATTGTCTTCGAATAATGAGTTGGCCCACGCTGGTCCTTCGCCCTGAGCATTTTTGCAATAAGGAGTTGAAGGGGCCGAACCACCATAAATACTCGAACAACCGGTAGCGTTGGCAACCATCATTCTGTCGCCATAAAGCTGGGTAATGGTTTTAATATAGGGAGTTTCACCGCAACCGGCACAAGCTCCGGAGAACTCGAATAAGGGTTGAGCAAACTGTGAATTTTTAACCGATTTAGAAGGATCGATTAAGTTGGTTTTGTAAGTTACATTTTCTGCAAAATAAGTCCAGCGGTCGGCTTCGGCCATTTGGGTTTCGGCTGGTTTCATTACCAACGATTTCTCTTTCGAAGGACAAACTTCGGCGCAGTTACCACAACCTGTACAATCTAAAGCAGAAAGCTGAATGCGGAACTGATATCCTTTGAGTTCTTTGCCTTGGGCAGCTAAAGTAACGGTGCCTTCGGGTGCATTGGCTACCTCGTTTTCATTCATGATGAAAGGACGGATGGCAGCGTGAGGACAAACATAAGAACATTGGTTACACTGAATACAGTTTTCGGCAATCCACTCGGGCAATTCCACAGCAATACCACGCTTTTCATAGGCTGATGAACCAGCGGGGAAAGTACCATCTTCGCGACCACGGAACACAGAAACAGGCAAATCGTCGCCTTTAAGAGCATTTACAGGTTCGAGAATGCTTCTAATAAACTCAGGAACTGCTTTTGCTGCTTTTTCTTGTTCGGCTTCAACGTTGAGCTTAGCCCATTCTTTGGGGATTTCAACTTTTACAACATCACCACCACGATCAACGGCTGCATTGTTCATAGTGATAATCTCTTCACCTTTTCTTCCGTATGATTTGATGATGAATTCCTTCATTTTTTTAACTGCCAATTCGAAAGGAATCACATTGGCAACTTTAAAGAAAGCGGCTTGCATGATGGTGTTTGTGCGGTTACCCAAACCAATTTCCATGGCAATTTGGGTAGCATTAATCATATACATGCTGATATTTTTCTCGGCCAGCGTTTTCTTCATATGGACGGGAAGTTGGTTCAGGGTTTCTTTTTCGTCCCAGATACTGTTGAGGAGGAATACACCGTTTGGTTTAATTCCGGCCAGCATATCATATTTTGTAAGATAAGAAGGCACGTGACAAGCGACAAAGTCGGGAGTTCCCACCAAATAGGTTGAACGAATAGGTTTATCACCAAAACGAAGGTGAGAAGCTGTGAAACCACCAGATTTTTTAGAGTCGTAGGCGAAATAGGCCTGAGCATATTTATCGGTATAATCGCCAATGATTTTGATGGAGTTTTTGTTGGCACCCACAGTACCATCGGCACCAAGACCATAGAATTTACCTTCGAAAGTACCGGCAGGAACCACAGAAATTTCAGGGCCAACAGGCAAAGAAAGGAAAGTAACATCGTCCACAATACCCAGGGTGAATCTGTTTTTAGGTTCTGGCATTTTCAGGTTATCGTAAACGGCTATAATTTGAGCAGGAGTAGTATCCTTGGAGCTCAATCCGTAGCGACCGCCCACAACAACCGGAGCGTTTTCTTTACCGTAGTACAAATCTCTCACGTCTAAATAGAGAGGTTCGCCATTGGCTCCGGGTTCTTTGGTTCTGTCGAGAACAGCAATTCTCTTAACAGACTCGGGCATAACCCTGAAGAAATATTTGGCAGAGAAAGGACGGTAAAGATGAACAGAAACCAAACCTATTTTTTCGCCTTTGGCCAATTTATAGTCGATAACTTCTTTAATAGTTTCGGTTACAGAACCCATGGCAATAATTACGTCGGTAGCGTCGGGGGCACCGTAGTAAGTAAATGGGTGATATTCGCGGCCGGTGAGTTTGGTGATTTCATTCATATAGCTTTCTACCATATCGGGCAGAGCATCGTAGAATGGGTTGGCAGCTTCGCGGGCCTGGAAATAAATATCGGGGTTTTGAGCGGTACCACGGGTTACGGGGTTTTCGGGGCTCAAAGCGCTGTCTCTGAAAGCCTGAAGGGCTTTTCTGTCGAGAAGCGGAGCCAAATCGTCTTCGCAAAGAGCTTCAACTTTTTGAATTTCGTGAGAGGTGCGGAAGCCATCGAAGAAATGAACGAAAGGAATTCTCGATTTGATGGCGGTGAGGTGAGCCACACCAGCTAAATCCATCACTTCCTGAACGCCACCGGTTGCTAAGAAAGCAAAACCAGTTTGACGGGCCGACATCACATCGCTGTGGTCGCCAAAAATTGACAAAGCCTGAGCGGCTAAGCTTCTTGCACTCACATGGAATACACCGGGGAGCAATTCGCCGGCAATTTTGTACATGTTTGGAATCATAAGTAACAATCCCTGGGAAGCGGTGAATGTGCTGGTAAGAGCACCCGATTGCAAGGAACCGTGAACGGCACCCGAAGCGCCACCTTCCGATTGCATTTCGGTTACGGTAACAGTTTCACCGAAAATATTTTTTCTTCCACCGGCTGCCCACTCATCAACATATTCAGCCATATTCGAAGAAGGCGTAATAGGATAAATAGCAGCAACTTCGCTAAACATATAAGCTACGTGCGAAGCGGCATAATTTCCATCACAAGTGATAAATTTTTTCTTTTTTTCCATTGTATAAAAGTATTATAAATATCGGTTTTTGGTTTCACAATACGCTTGCAAAACGAAGCGCAAAATTAATAAAAATAGTGGCTTTTTTCCCCAAAAAGCCCAATTCGGGCTAAATTTCAACAATTTAGAAAGGTTATAGATTAGATTTTTTATTTCAATCGTTTGCATAAAAGATTGCAATTTGGGTGCTTGTTTTTGCATGACATTCTGCTTTGTAATTTCATGAAATGATTTGTTTTGCAATTCAAAAAAACAGTTGGCAAAATTTGTTGGAAACATAGGGCATCACACAACTTCTATCGTTTAATAAAATAATTATTTTTGGAGAAGAAATAGCCAGTATTGATAGATAAGCATTGAATTGCTTTTCTTGAATCCTTTTAAGTTAACAGAAAGTCATAGCAGATGAATAAAATACGGGTTTTTATAAGTAGTGTTCAGGCAGAGTTTGAGAATGAACGTCTGATTTTATATGATTATCTGACAACTGATGCGCTCTTAGGTAGATTTTTTGAGCCATTTATTTTTGAAAAACTTCCGGCTGTGAATCATTCTGTTTCTACAGTTTACATACAAGAAGTTGAGTATTGCAATATTTATATAGGATTGTTTGGCAAAAACTATGGCTACGAAGATAAAAATGGAGTTTCACCTACTGAGCAGGAGTTTGACTACGCTACTTTACACCATAAAACTCGTTTGATTTTCATAAGCAATCACCATCCTGATGAACGCCACCCCAAAGAAAATGCTCTTATCAGAAAAGCAGAACAAGTTTTGGTAAGAAAACAGTTTTCATCCTTATCCGATTTAAAATCATCTATTTATGCTTCTTTAATTCGTTATCTTGAAGAGAAAGAATACATTCGAACAAGTCCATTCGATGCCACGCTAAACTTAAAAGCGAAAATGGACGACCTTGATGAGGAAAAAATAACAGATTTTGTGCGAACTTCAAAAGCCCGAAGAGGGTTTCCGTTGGCGATTGAATCTAAACCTGAGACTGTTCTTACACATTTAAATTTAATTTCTGGCAATCATTTAAGCAATGCTGCGCTTCTGTTATTTGGCAAACTACCACAACGCTTTTTTATTACATCCGAAGTTAAATGTGCTCATTTTCATGGATTTAATATAGAAAAACCAATACCTTTTTATCAGGTTTACAAAGGCGACATTTTCCAATTAGTAAATCAGGCCGTTGATTTTGTATTATCAAAAATAAATGTTTCTGTTGGAACCCGTGAATTTAGCAATCAAGCACCTATAGAATACGAACTACCACGAGCTGCCGTTTCAGAGGCCATTGTAAATGCCATCGTACACCGTGATTATACAAGCAATGGAAGCGTTCAGGTCATGCTTTTTAAGGATCGGCTTGAAGTATGGAATCCGGGAAGCCTTCCCTATGGTTTAACAACTGCCAAACTTCGTCAACCCCACGCATCAATACCAGCAAACCCGTTGCTGGCTGAACCATTGTATTTAGCAGGATTTATTGAAAGAATGGGCACAGGAACGGGAGATATAATTCGATTGTGTAAAGAGGCGGGTTTAAGAGAACCTGAATTTATTCAGGAAGAAGATTTTAAAACAATTATTTGGAGAAAAAACAATATTGACACTATACAAATATCTGGTAATCAATCTGATAATATGATTATTGAAAAAGCTACCGGACAAGCTACCGGACAAGCTACCGGACAAGCTACCGGACAAGCTACCGGACAAGCAGATAATGAAATACCAGAAATCGTAAGACGTGTTTTATTGGTCGTAAAAGGGGCAATGAAACGTTTAGAAATTCAAGATGCCTTGGGATTAAAACACAGAGAAAATTTTGTATTAAATTACATAAATCCTTCGTTAGAAAATGATTGCATAGAAATGACCATCCCTGAAACGCCAACACATCAGGATCAAAGATACCGACTAACTGCCAAAGGCAAAGAATTGAAAAAGCAACTACAAAAATCCCAAAAGAAAAAATCGCGAAAACCGATTCGATAGAACCTGTTGCCCAAAACTAAAGAAACAATAGCAAAACTGCTTTTTTCGAAAAATTCATCAGGCTTCATCGGACAATTCTATGAATTTCTCCTTGCAAAAAAATTTGGATTTTGTTAAGATTTTAATCTTTTTACTCTGAGTTTAATTCCCTATTTTTACTTCATTAATCACCCCCCAAAAAAAACTATATGAGCAAACTAAAAACAACATACATGGGCATCGAAATCAAGAGTCCCATAGTCGTAGGTGCCAGCAATCTGTCGGCCAGTATTAAACATATGAAACATCTGGAAGAAGCTGGGGCAGGAGCAATCGTTTATAAATCGCTGTTCGAAGAGCAAATTCAATTAGACAATTTCTTTGAAGAGGAAGCTATGACGGCTTTCAACGACCGCAATGCCGAAATGATCAATATCTACCCCGAAATGCGCGATGCAGGCCCGGGAGCTTTTCTTGTGGAACTCAAAAAGGCTAAAGAAGCCCTCAGCATCCCACTCTTTGCCAGTCTCAACTGTGTGAATAAAGAAACCTGGGTTGAGTACGCGAAAGAAATTGAGAAAACCGGTGTTGACGGGCTTGAATTGAATTTCTATGCAACTCCCCGCGAATTCGGCGTACCCGGTCACGAAGTGTTGGAAGAGCAACTTCAGATTACCCAGGCAGTGAAAGAAGCCATCAAAATTCCAGTGGCTGTTAAATTAAGTCCTTTCTACACCAATACACTCCGCTTTGCCCACTTAATGGATGGCGCTGGTGCCGATGCCCTGGTGCTCTTCAACAAACTTTTTCAGCCCGACATCGATATCGATAGCGAATCCATGACTTTTCATTTCAACGATAGCGGAAAAGGAGATTATCGCCTGCCGCTACGCTATATGGGTTTGCTTCATACCAAAGTAAAAGCCAATCTGGTGGCCAATACCGGAATTCTCGACGGCGAAGATGTTGTTAAAATGATACTTGCCGGTGCCGATGCTGTACAGATTGTGAGCACTTTGTATCAGAACGGACTCGATTATTTGAAAGTTATTCTCGACGATGTGGAAAAATGGATGGACGAGAAAGGCTATAAATCCATCGACGAGTTCAAAGGAAAACTTTCGAAAGTAAACAGCAAAGACCCCTATGCCTATAAAAGAGCGCAATATGTTGATATTCTGATGAAAAAGGTTCAGTTATACGAGCCACGTATCATTGTTTAATAATATCAGGAAATTCAGGGAGCAGAAAAAACTAAATTTTTTCTGCTCCTTTTTTTAGATAACTTCGCCCCACATCAAATCAGGCCAACCTATCTCTCGCGACCGAATGATTATTGCTAAAATTTAATTTGCAACCAACTCTGGAACTGTTATTTCTGTATGAAAAATAATTCATTGGCATGATAAAAAATAATAAAGTGCGGATAAACAATAGGTTGAATATGACTTTTGGCTGGAAATCCATCAGAACTATCACCATTATAATGGCTTTACTTCTGACGGGACAGGTTTTTAGTCAAAAAGCCAATACCGATAGTTTAGAGTCTATTGTCAATAACCTTAATGGCCAGGAGAAAATCAAGGTGCTGTCCGATTTGTGCTACTATCTGAGCTACAGCGATGTTGATAAATCCAAAGCCTACGGACTCGAGGGACTTAATCTGGCTCTTGAAATGGGCGATTCCGTGCTTATTGCCAATGCCTACAACGACTTGAGCATTCTTTACACGCTCAAGGGCGATTATCAAACGGGTTTAGACTACAATTTGAAAGCTTATGCCATCCGGAAAAATCAGAACGATCCCAACCAATTGATATCGAGCCTGAGCAAAATTGGCGTTTGCTATTCGGAGCTGGGAAAGTTTGAAGAAGCTTCGGTTTATGTTCTGGAAGCCATTAAAATTTTGGAAGCCAACAATCTGGAGGATAAATACTTTATTGTTTATGACAATCTGGGGGGTATTTTTAAGGAAATGAAGAATTACGAGAACGCTCTCATTTATCACCAAAAAGCCTATGACTATGCCGTAAAAAACAAGAATACCCGCTACACTTACACCGCATTGGTAAATATTGCAGGCGTCGAAACCCAACTTGGCCAGCTGGACCAATCTATTGAACATCATCTGGAAGCCGAAAAACTCACAGAACAAACCAGCGATTTGCGTTCCCGCGCACTCATTTATTCCAACTTAGCCAGTCTTTACTCCCAAAAAAAACAGTTCGACAAGGCAGTCGCTTATTCCGAACAGGCCATTGGTATGTACGAAGAGCTAGATAATATTGATGGTTTATCGCTGGTTCATAACAATATGGCTCAGTTTTACATAGACGATGGAAAGCTAACCCCCGAAATAAAAACCAGAATCGAAATTCATCTTGCCAAAGCGCAACTTTTTGCCGACAGCTGTCACTCAATGCAGAGAATGAATCAAAATTACGAGGCGTGGAGTCGCTATTACTCTTTGGCACGGAATTTCGAAAAGGCCATGGAATACAAAATTAAATCGGATTCCATCACCGATGAGTTGTTTCAAATAGAGAACAACAAGATAGTTGAAGAGCTGAAAACCAAGTACGAGAGCGAGAAAAAAGAGAAAGAGATTGCTCAGAATCAGCTCAATCTAAAGCAAAAGAACTATCAGTTGATTATTATCCTGGGGGTGATGGTTTTCATCATTCTGGGGGCTGTTGAAAATTACAGAAAGTTCAAATTTAAGCAGAAACGACTTCAGGAAGAAGCCCGTTTGAAAGACGAGCTGGCGGAGATAAAAATTAAAAGTCAGATTCAGGGCGAAAGGCTCAGAATCAGCCGCGATTTGCACGACAATATTGGCTCTCAACTCACCTTTATCATCTCGTCCATCGATATGGCCCGCTACACAGCTCAGAATGGATCGAAGGAGCAGGTAACTGCCAAATTGCAGGAAATCAAGGAGTTCTCGGCTTCAACAATCGACGAATTCAGAGATACCATTTGGGCTTTGAACAAGGAAAGCATCAATCTCAACGATTTAGAGCTGAAGCTTTCGAGTTTTATTTCCAAGGCAAAAAGTCTTGTGCAACATATTCATTTTACACTGCTTGTTTCCGCAAAACAACAGTTGGCGCTTGACAGCGAAACTGGTATCAAACTTTTCAGAATCATTCAGGAAGCGGTGAATAATGCCATAAAACATTCCGAAGCCAAAGAAATCAGCATTTCCATTTTCGATGAGAGTGAAAACATTGTTATTCAGATTGCCGACAATGGAAAAGGAGTTGTGGTGGCCGAGCTCGAAAGAACCAATGGACTGAATCATATGGAAACCCGCGCACAGGAAATTGGCGCCGGATACGATTTTACAAGCCATCCCGGAAAGGGAACCACCATAAAAATCTCGTGTCAGCGAAGTGTAATATAGGGCATTCATCGTATTTCATTTCAAACAGCATCACTTTAGCTTTGCCACTATGATAAAGAAAATTAAAATAGCTATTGCAGAAGACAATAGCTTTTTGCTCAGGAGTATACAAGACAAATTAAGTCTGTTCGACGATTTCGAAGTGAAGTTTAGCGGAGAGAATGGCGAAGTGCTGCTCAAAAAACTGGAAAACTATCACCAGGTCGATATTATTCTGATGGATATTCAAATGCCGCTGATGGATGGCATTACTACCACCAACAAAGTGAAATCGAAATATCCGCACATAAAAGTGGTGATGCTGACCATTTTCGACGATGACGAGAATATCTTTAAAGCCATTCAGGCGGGCGCGGATGGATATCTGTTAAAAGAAACCGGACCCGAAGAGCTGTCGAAAGGCCTGCGCGATATGATGGAAGGCGGTGCCCCCATGACCCCAACCATTGCAGGCAAAGCACTGAAACTGCTTCGAAATCCCCCGCAATTTACCGATTTGCTGGAAGAAAACCCGCTCAGCAGCCGCGAAACCGATGTGTTGGAGCAACTCAGCAAAGGACTCAATTATCAGGAAATTGCCGACAATCTGATTATTTCGCCCGGAACCGTAAGAAAGCATATCGAAAATATTTACCGTAAACTCCAGGTTCGCAATAAAATTGAAGCGGTTCAAAAAGCCGACAAGAACAACTGGTTGAATTAGATAGTCCGGAAAAACAAATCCCTAAATCCTTTTGAACCAGAGCGTTTCGAAGGGTTTTTTTCTATCGTAGCCACCAATAAAATCAGCCCCAATGCAGAATACGCCATCTGTCGTATTGATTCACCGGGCACTATATTCCTATTTTTGACACACAAAAATTAATTTCTAACTTAATCATACAAAAATGAAAAACATGAGATTATTTACGATGGCATTCGTTGCATTATTGTTTTTGGGCTTATCAAGCTGTAGCAAAACCGAAGACACAACTCCCGACAATCCATTATTATCAAGCGGTTCAATAGCTTTGAAAGCTGATGGAGTATCCTGGAATGCATCATTGGCTGTGCAGGCAGTAAATAGCAATGGCGTTATTAATATCACCGGCAGCGATGCCAATGCAAAGCAAGCTTCAATTTTATTGTATGGCGTTTCGCAGACAGGTTCCTATAGCATGACTGCAGGTATGGCGCACCAACTGCGATATACAGCAGGATTAGGCCAAAACGATACCTATATGGCCAACGGATTGGTGGGCAGTGGAACCATAACTATTACAGAACTTACTTCGACCAAAATAAAAGGAACCTTTTCTTTCACAGGTGTCAACACTTCAGGGGCAAGCAAAAGCATAACCGATGGAAGTTTCACTGCAAATTTTTAGGCATTATTAAAAATATATATCCAACCCCCTTAGTTTAACAAACAATCACCACTTAATTAGCTCATCAACTTTTATTTAGAACCTTAATGATAACTCGCTATTGAATGGAGATGAAGTCTGCCAACATTTTGGCAGACTTTTTTATTGCCATGCGGTGCTGTTAATTATTGCAGAGAAATAAGTTGAGAAATATTATCTTTGCCCACTGCAATAATGCATCCTTTAGTTAGTTTATTTATTTGTTGAAGTAAGTCTTTATGAATATTATATCCTTCTTTACGAGTAAAGTTTTTTTAAGGCATCTGGCTTTGGCTTTTATACTTGGAATAGTTTTGATTTTCCTTATTATTCAAGGGCTTGATGCCTACACCCGGAACGGAGAAGTCATTATTGTGCCTTCTCTGTTTGGTAAAAATACAGACTCTTTGGTGGAGTATTCCGATAACGATTATTTGCAATACATAGTTGCCGACAGTTTATACGACTCCAAACTTAAACCCGGAACAGTGGCTTTTCAGCATCCAACAGCAGGAGCAAAAGTCAAAACCGGACGAAAAATCTATCTCTCCATAGTTGCCAAAATGCCCGAAATGGTCACCATGCCCAATCTTTTGGATTTGAGTGTTCGAAGAGCCATCGATGTGCTGAAGTTTTCGCATCTTGAAGTGGAAAGGATTGTTTTTGAAGACGATATGGCTCTAAATGCCATCATAGGTCAAAAATATAGAAACAGAAGCATAGCCCAGGGGGAAGAATTACCAAGTGGATCGCTCATTACTATAGTAGCAGGAAATGGCTTAAATAACAACGGCGTTCCGGTGCCTTATTTATTGGGAAAAAATGTTGCCGATGCCAAAGAATCCATTCAGAAAAGCTCCTTCAATATTGGCAGTTTAGACACACTTATTCGTGAAGAAAATGCTACCTATATTGTTTACGACCAGGTTCCTGCATCAAATCCGGAAAATCCGCCCATGTTGCTGCCAGGGTCCTACATTTCATTAAAAATTACTATTAATAGAGGTTTTAATTATGACTCACTTCCATTTTATTTTCGTGCTGTTGACAGCATACAAATAGATTCCAGCGCGTTGGAGGAAGAAGAAGAATTTGAATTTTAGACATGAAATATAACTTAACGATAATTATAATTTTCCTGGCCGGATTCTGGTTTAGGGTTTCTGCTCAGGAACAACTGCTTCCTTTGCAAATAGACCCTGTATTGAATGATTTCTATGAGTCAAACGAGAACCAGAGTTTTAAAAGCCAAATGGCAGAACCCATGTTTTTGCCGTTTTTCGACGATTTTAATCAATACAGCCTTTATCCCGATTCAAAAAGATGGCTGGGGATAAATGTTTATGTAAACAAGAAATTCCAGTATTTCCCCCCCGATTTGGGTGTGGCTACTTTCGATGCCATGGATGGCACCGGAAAAATTCATACGAATGCAGGCCCATATTCTTTTCCTGCCGATACTTTGCTCTCACAACCCATTCGTCTCGATAGCCTGCAAGACCCGGTTCTTAGACCCATCATGGTTAAAGACAGCGTGTATTTTAGCTTTTACTATCAACCTCAGGGAATAGGAAATGCGCCGGAAGAAACCGACAAACTAACGCTGGAGTTTTTCTCCCCCGTGCTAAATCTTTGGTTTCCGGTTTGGAGCAGCGACGGCACCACCTTAGACAGCTTTTTTGTGAAACAGGAAACCTACAGTCAACAAGTCTTTATCCCCATCAGCGACAGTGCAAAATACTATCATTCGGGCTTTCAGTTTCGCTTTCACAATATGGCAAGTCTGGCAGGTGTGAGTCAGCCCGACTGGCAAGGCAATTGCGACCACTGGAATATCGATTTGGTTTGGCTCGATTATAACCGAACCATCACCGACAGCAGCTACCGGAAAATTGCTTTTATCAGCGAACCCCCAAGCATGATAAAAAGATACGAAAGCATGCCCTACCGGCAATATCGCAACGACCCTACCAACAGCATGAAGGAATCGATCGATAGTGTTTATATCAGCAATCTGGATAAGGAAGAATACACATCAACCTATTCCTACAAAATATCTGGCCAGACCAATCAGGACAGCATCTACAACGGTGGAACTGCAACAATTTTCCCTTTTTCCGAATCTGGATATTCTAACTATGACAGGTTTTTAAATCCGGAGGTTATTAGTTTTTTCTCCATCTACAACGAAACTTTTAAATCCTATTCCATAACACATACCGTTAACGATATTGGTTTAACAGGAATTGGCGACACGGTGGTTCGAATTCAGGAATTTGGCAACTATTATGCCTACGACGATGGAACACCAGAAGCAGGCTATGGCTTGAGCGAAATAGGAGGAAAGGCTGCACTGCAGTTTAAACTGAACACCAAAGATACTTTGCGGAAAGTTCAAATGTATTTCAATCCAACGCTTACTTCGGCCAATGAGCAGTATTTTTACCTCATGGTATGGAAAAACATTGAACCAGAAGAAGTAGTCTATAAAAAATCGTTTAAGGTTTCATTCACCGAAGGTCTTTATAATTTTGTCACCTTCGATTTGGATACCGCCATTGTTTTAGCCAACGAGTTTTATGTTGGATTTCAGCAAATTACCGCCGATAATCTCAATATGGGCTTCGATTTTGCCGGCAATAGCAAGGATTATCTCTATTATTATGTTGGCAATCAGTGGAATAACTCTCTCTACAATGGTGCCTTAATGATTCGCCCTGTTTTTGGTTCTGCCAATTTCGTAGGCGCAGAAGAAATCAAAGAAAAAGAGAATCTGAAAATTTATCCAAACCCACTCTTTGGAGAGTATTTGTATTTGAATTGGCCCGATAAAAACCTGGACGATATGTGGCTGGAGATATATCATATTGGCGGACAGCAAGTTTATAGCAACAGAGCAGAATCTATCGTTCAATTGGGAACCCTGAACAATGGAGTTTATTTTGTACGAATTACCGACCCTTCCACTGGGGAATCGGTCACCCAAAAGCTTATCAAGCAGACACGTTAAAACAATGACTCCCTAATTTTTATGATAGACGAAAAATACTTCGACGAACCCCTGGAACAGGAAGAGAACGAAGAAAAAGAGCTTTACGAGCATTATCGTATTGTGGCCGACCGCGGCCAATCTGCCCTAAGGATAGATAAATTCCTGATGGCGCGGATAGAAAATGCCACCCGAAACAAAATACAACAAGCTACCAAAGCAGGCAATGTTCTTGTGAACGAGAAAGTTGTGAAGTCGAACTACAAGGTAAAGCCCGGCGATGTAATAACCATCGTTTTAACCTATCCACCCCGCGACACTACCATTTATGCCGAGAATATTCCCCTGAACATTGTATATGAAGACGATGATTTGGTAATTGTGAATAAGTCTCCCGGAATGGTGGTTCATCCTGGTCACGGAAATTTTACCGGAACCCTGCTTCATGCTCTAAAATATCACTTTGAGCAAAACAATGAAACCTGCGAGCCCTTTTTGGTTCACCGAATCGATAAAGATACCAGCGGACTCATGGTGGTTACCAAGAACGAGTTGGCCCAGGCCCGATTAGCCAAACAGTTTTACGACCATTCCCTCGATCGCAAATATGTAGCTTTGGTTTGGGGAGACCTCAAAGACGACCATGGAACAATAAATGCATCCATCGCCCGCAATCCGTCGAACCGCATGCAAATGATGGCTTTCCCGGCCAACGACCAGGGGAAACATGCCATTACCCACTACAGTGTTATCAAGCGGCTGGGCTATGTAACCCTGGTTGAATGCAGACTCGAAACTGGCAGAACCCATCAAATCCGCGCCCATATGACTTTTTTAAGGCATCCGCTGTTTAATGATGCACGATATGGGGGCAACGAAATTCTAAAGGGTACCACATTCAACAAATACAAACAATTCGTGAACAACTGTTTCACCCTATTGCCCCGGCAAGCTCTTCACGCCCGTATTCTGGGCTTCTCACATCCAACCACCGGGCAACGCCTCTATTTTGAGTCGGACTTACCAGCAGACATGGCGGAAGTTATTGAAAAATGGGACAATTACAGCTACCATCAGTTTGCGGAAGAATAATATCAGTTAGAAAATCCCAATTCAATCTTCTTGTTTATCCCGCTGAAAAATGCTGTTGGTCATTTAAACATTATCAGTAATTTAGCCATGCCTTATACTTACATCTGTTAATTGATAAAGTGTGGTTTAGCAAAGAGTTGGCAACAATTTTTCTGAATTAAAACCAATGTCACCAGGCAATTATACAGGTAATTGAGGAAGAATATCAAACCAGAGGAACAAAAAAATAACAAATGAAGTTTTTTCAACAAACAGGCCGATATTTAATTTTTATGTGGCAGGTGCTTTCAAAGCCACAAAAAAGACGTGTCTTTTATCAGCAATTGCTCACCGAATTCTATGCCATTGGCGTCGATTCATTTGGAATAGTGGTTATCATTTCAATTTTTATGGGCGCTGTAGTTTCTATTCTCGTGGCCTACAACATCGACAGCCCCTTGATTCCCATGAAAATGGTGGGTTATTCCACCCGCGAAATGGCCATTCTTGAGTTTAGCCCTACCATGATTAGCTTAATTCTGGCCGGGAAGGTGGGTTCGAGTATTGCTTCACAAATTGGAACCATGCGTGTGACAGAACAAATTGATGCTCTGGAAATTATGGGTATTAATTCTGCTAATTTTCTCATATTTCCCAAATTGGTTGCGGCCATTCTTATCAATCCCGCACTCATTGTTTTCTCCATGGTAGTGAGTATTTTTGGGGGATATTTAATTGCAACTTTTACCAATCTGTTCACGCCTGCCGAGTACATTCTTGGTCTTCGCAGCTGGTTCGATGCTTTCACTGTATTTTATGCACTCATCAAAACGGTGGTTTTCGCCATTATCATTGTGAGTATTGCCGGTTTTCAGGGTTATATTATCAAGGGTGGTTCCATTCAGGTAGGTCGTGCATCGACCAAAGCTGTGGTTTACGCCAGCATCCTTATCATTGTTTTCAATTTGATACTCACTCAAACCATTCTCATATGATTGAAGCCGTAGGAATATCGAAATATTTTGGCGACAAGATGGTTTTGGAAAATGTGTCGGCCAAATTTGAAAAAGGGAAAAACAATCTCATCATAGGAAAAAGCGGAGCCGGTAAAACCGTTTTGCTAAAATGTTTGGTGGGTTTGCATGAGGTGGATCAGGGACATATTGATTTCGATGGCAGAAATTTTTCGGATATGAACCTGAAAAACAGAAAAGAGATTCGAAAAGAAATGGGCATGCTTTTTCAGGGGGGTGCCTTGTTCGACAGCTATTCGGTGGAGGAAAATGTGATGTTTCCGCTCAATATGTTCACCGAAATGACGCTGGAAGAAAAGCGAGAACGGGTAAACACGGTATTAAATCGCGTAAAACTTGTGAATGCCAATAAGCTGATGCCCGGTGAGTTGAGTGGTGGAATGATTAAACGTGTGGCCATTGCCCGCGCCATCTCCAACAATCCCCAATACCTTTTTTGTGACGAGCCCAACAGCGGCCTCGACCCCAATACAGCCGGCGTTATCGACGAGTTGATAGCCGAAATTACCGAAGAATATGACATTGTAACCATTGTTAACAGTCACGATATGAACTCGGTGCTAAAGATGGGTGACAACATCATTTTTGTGAACGATGGAAGAATCTGCTGGCAGGGAAACCGCGACGAGATTTTATACAGCGAAAATGAGATTCTAAATGAGTTTGTATTCTCCACAGAGCTCACCAAACGGTTGAAATATTCAAAATAATACATATGGGCGTATTAGATATTTTTTTCATGATTCCTCTGGCATGGTTTGCCTATAAAGGATTTCAAAAGGGCTTAATTATTGAAGTTTCATCGGTGGTGGCCTTGCTGCTTGGCATTTTTCTGAGCATTTACTTTTCTGATGTTACCGCTGAATTTCTCAAAGAGTCTTTGGGAATGACCACCAAACACTTAAAACTGGTGAGCTTTTTGGTCACTTTTCTTCTAACTGTTATTGCGGTGAGTTTGTTGGGAAAGCTTTTGGAAAATATGGTAAAACTCACTGCACTTGGCATTGTAAATCAACTTGGAGGAATAGTCTTCGGTCTGGTAAAAGCTACCATCTTCCTTTCGTTTATAGTTTTCTTCATTGAGAAATCAGATAAGAAGAAAGTGGTTATCAGCACAGAAACTGCCCAATCGAGTTTTTTGTATACCTATATCAAACCTTTGGCACCCACTGTTATCGATTTGTTTGGAAATGTTGATTTCAGCATCGATGCCGAAGAGCTCCGTGACAAAGTGTTATCGGTTGGTGATTAGCTAAATTTGTCAGGAAGCTGTCGGGTTAAGTCAACCATCATCTGTCCATCTAAAAAGAAAAATGCAGGCTCTCTTGGGGGGAAGCCTGCATAAACCAAAAATCAAAATCAAATCATTATAATGGCCGGTTTCACAACCCGCTTGTTATGAGAAAATCAATGTGTTAAACACTGATGCAAATATATAGTGCTTAAAGTGTTAGAGATGTTAAGCGGGTTTAACAAGCGTTAAAGAAAGTTAAGGGTCTGGTAGTAAGTATTTATCATTATATTTTTGCCAAAAACACTGCAGAATTGAACAAGAAGGTCATATATTTCATCATCAGCATCATGTCAGTAACATTGATTGCTTTGGTGCTCATTCAGGTTTACTGGATTAAGAATGCCATCATGGTGCGAGAGGCTCTTTTTGTTCGTGATGTGGATAATGCCGTGGAAAAGGTCATCTTTCAACTTGACCGCATTGACCGCGCAAGCATGGCGCAAATGAGAAAAAGAGGCATGAAAATGGAACGTGGCAACTGGATTAAGCGCGACACCATCAACATGCTTCAAATGGAGGAGTTTGGCTCCTTTGGCAACCATCAGATTCTTAGTCCCCAGAGCATCCCGGGCAAAGGTTTTAAATCGGGAAGTTTGATGGAGAAACTTTTTAATACCATCCCCCGCGACCGAAGCCTGGTTGAAAACCGCGTAAGCCGAAATCTGGTTGATAGTTTGCTCAAAATTGAATTACGTAACCTGGGCATCACAACGCAATATGAATTTGGAGTTTTTAGTCCGGCCCGTAACAAACTCATCCTTCAAAAATCGGGTCAATATCCGCGCGAACTGCTGGCATCATCTTTTAGATATCTCCTCTTTCCAGGTGAAGTTTTTAGCCCCCAAAACCTGCTCATGGTGTATTTTCCCAATGAGCGGGAGTATTTAATTACGCGGATCTGGGTTTTGTTAGTTTTGTCATTGGTGCTCATTCTAACCATCATATTCTCGTTTACTTATGTTATCACCACCGTTTTTCGACAGAAAAAGCTCTCCGAAATAAAGAATGACTTTATCAACAATATGACCCATGAATTTAAAACCCCCATATCAACTATCTCCCTGGCATGTCAGGCGTTAACCGATAAAGATGTGGTGAAAAATTCGGCGGTTTACGACGTTTATCTCAATATCATTAGCGAAGAAAACGATAGGCTGGGGGGCATGGCGGAACGTATTCTGCAAAGTGCCCGATTGCAAAAAGGTGAAGTAGTTTTGAAAAAGGAAGAAATCAATATTAATTTGGTTATTACCGATGCCATTCAAAAAGTTAATCTGCAAATTGAGAAAAAAGGGGGCAAAATCGATATGGAATTAACCGCTGAATTCCCGGTGATTCTGGCAGATAGGGTGCATATCACCAATATTGTGTTCAATCTTCTCGACAATGCCATTAAATACACTCCATGGGCACCCATGATATCCATTAAAACCATCAATGTGGCCAACGGAGTTGTTTTTAGTATTAAAGACAATGGAATAGGAATCAGCAAATCGAACCAGAAAAAAGTATTCGATAAATTATATAGAGTACCCACCGGCAATGTTCACAATGTGAAAGGTTTCGGTTTGGGGTTAAGTTATGTTAAAACAGTGGTCGAAAAGCATCATGGTAAAATTACCTTGGATAGCGAATTAAAAAAAGGTAGTACCTTTAGCGTTTATTTACCGCTCAGTTAAAAAAAAGTGATATGTCAGACAAATTAAACATTCTCCTGGCCGAAGATGATAAAAACTTAGGCACCGTATTAAAGGCTTATCTCGATGCCAAAAACTTTAATTGCACCTTGTGTGTCAATGGCAAAGAGGCCCTGGAACAATTCAACAAACTCAGTTTCGACTTCCTTATTCTGGATGTGATGATGCCGGTGATGGACGGTTTTACCCTGGCGCGCGAAATAAGAAAAACAGACACCATTGTCCCCATTCTTTTCCTCACGGCTAAATCGCTTCAGGAAGATGTGATGGAAGGCTTTAATGTGGGTGGCGACGATTATCTCACCAAGCCATTTCACATGGACGAGCTGTTAGCACGTATCGAAGCCATTTTGCGAAGAGCACAAAATAAAAAATCAGCAAAAACCCCCGATTTTTTTCAAATTGGCAAGTACAAATTTGATGTGGTGAGACATATATTAACCATCGACAATCAAGACCAAAAGCTTACCAGCAAAGAAGCTGCATTGCTCGAACTGCTGTGCATGCACAAAAACGAAACTCTTGACAGAAGCGATGCCCTGAAGAAAATCTGGTTCGACGATAGTTATTTCAACGCCCGAAGCATGGATGTTTATGTAACCAAACTACGTAAATATCTCAAAGCCGACCCAACGCTTGAAATTCTTAACGTGCATGGAATCGGCTTTAAACTCATCACTGCCGAATAGTTATTCTTCGGTGGGTGCTGGTAAGGATGGCTTCTTTAGAAATTCTGAGAATATATAACCCTTCTCGGCAAATTCTATCCTGTTTTTTTCCAAAAATTCTCTAATGCTGTTGCTCGACACGGAATAAGTGATGCCGTAGCTTATATCCTTTCGCATTTTCACATAAACATTTCCTTCGTAAGGCTCTCCGGCATTATATTTCTTCTCGTGGCTTTCCTCTTCGGGAACCAACACATTTTCGTAATTGGCTGCAACTGATTTTGCCATCCCCACTATTTCGAAATTGGGAACACCATCGCGAACTGCCAGCACTATTCCTCCACTGATTCCCTTGTTGAACAAACCATCGATGAGAAAGTCTTTTTTATAGTTGCCGCCCGGCAGACTTACAATTCCTTTTGTAATCATTTGATATCCCGAAGGGTATCCCATAATGTAAACAAAGCTTCCCCATTCAAGCTCGTCAGAATCTCCCAGTGGATAGTCGAAAACATGTATTTCGCTGCGACGTTGCTGGTCAATTTCCTGGCCCAACACAACAATATCTTCCTTTTCGTCAATGGCCAGGATTTCCAGGTTTTCTTTTAGGGGAAGATCCCTGATATAGTTCAATTGCCTGCTTTTTATTGAAACCGAATGAATGACTTCTCTTCCATCTTTTTCAAGCCCTTCGAAATAGCCAAAAACTGTATCAGGATAACTCACCACATGGGCCGAAGCCAATACCGCTATTTTATTCTGGTCGAAATAAATGATTGTGGATGTGCCAATAACACTCTCCGAGTCAAACTTTTTTATAACTCCATCCTGCTTTAATAAATCTTTGGTTATAAGAGGCGCTGTGACCCCCATCTCTGGTGTGAAAACGTAGGTTTTATACTCGGCAATACAATGAAGCTTCTTTACAGATTTTGCAATCTCACCCAGTTGCTTGGAGCAGGTTTTGTATGGAAACTCAGTATCGTATTTCCCATCGCTCAAGGTTGGATAAACAGTTTTTAGAGTGTATGTTTTGCAACCGGCTGTCAGCATAAAAACAATAACTATTCCCACGAAAATATTTTTCATAATGTCAAATTTTACTGATTAATAATAGTGGTTTTATCTGAAACTGAATGCTTTTGTAAATATACAATATTCTAGAGCAATCGCTGCAAACAGCTTGTTAAAAGATAAAAAAGAAAGACGATTTAGTCAACAGCCCCTGCATAAAACAAAAAAAATTTCAAACCACAGAAGAAAACGTTCGCCCGAAGTTTGTAAAAGAGCCGTTTTTATGCCGACATACCACTGGAAAATTATACCTTTGTAGCTATATCAAACGGATTTAACGATATGAATTTAGACCAATACATTGCCAACATAAATCAAAAGTTCAAAGCTGGAAATGCAACTGAACATACTTTTCGGGGGATTTTGGAACAACTTATTGAAAGTATGGTACCTGTTATTAGAGCAACCAATGAGCCGAAACGACAAAGCTGTGGAGCACCTGACTATATCTTGACAAAAAAAGATAACTTGTCCCGTTCTGATAGCGGGATTCCAGTTGGTTTTATCGAAGCAAAAGATATTGGCGATAAAGACCTTGATGGAGCAAAGAAAACAGGGAATAAAGAACAATTCGATAGATATAAGGCATCATTAAACAACCTGATTTTTACAGATTATCTCGATTTTCATATATATCGTGACGGTGAATTTGTAACAAAAATTGCGATTGGAGAAGTAACTGAAAAAGGGATTAAACCCATAACAGAGAATTTCGAACGATTTGAAAATCTGATTAAAGACTTTTGTACCCACATTGGGCAAACAATAAAAAGCAGTAAAAAACTTGCCGAAATGATGGCTGGGAAAGCCCGTCTGCTGTCCGAAGTGATTGAACTGGCATTAACAAGTGACGAAACTCACAACGAAGACAGTACGCTAAAAGACCAAATGAATGCTTTCAAACAAATTCTCATTCACGATATTACACCCAAAGGATTTGCCGATGTCTACGCACAAACCATTGCTTACGGAATGTTTGCTGCCCGGTATCACGACCCCACTTTGCCTACATTTAGTCGACAAGAAGCATACGAACTGATTCCAAAATCGAATCCATTTCTTAAAAAACTATTTGGATATATTGCCGGACTCGATGTTGACGACCGTATAAAATGGATTGTTGACGACCTAGTAAATATATTTTTGGCTTGCAATGTGGTCGAAATTCTGAGAAATTACGGCAAAAGCACCAAAACGGAAGAACCAATTATCCATTTTTACGAAACATTCCTGAGTGAATACGATTCGAAACTCCGAAAGTCACGTGGTGTATGGTACACACCACATCCTGTAGTTAGTTTTCAGGTGCGAGCAATTGATGAGATATTAAAAACAGAATTCGATTTACCACAAGGTATTGCCGATTCGAGAAAAATTAAAATAAAAGTCAACCTTCAGGGCAAAATGGTAGAACAGGAAGTTCATCGCGTTCAGATGCTCGACCCTGCAACAGGAACAGCAACTTATATTGCCGAAGTGATTAAAGAAATTTACAAAAAATTTGAAGGACAACAAGGCATTTGGAGCAGCTATGTAGAAAACCATTTACTTCCCCGTCTCATTGGTTTTGAATTGTTGATGGCAAGTTATGCCATGGCACATTTACAAATAGATTTATTGCTAAAAGAAACCGGGTTTACACCCACCAGAGACCAACGTTTAAAGATTTATCTAACCAATAGCCTCGAAGAAAGCCATCCCGACACAGGGACATTATTTGCCAATTGGTTAAGCAACGAAGCCAATGAAGCCAACCATATTAAAAGAGATGTGCCGGTAATGATAGTGATGGGAAATCCACCATACAGCGGAATATCTGCAAATAATGGCGAGTGGATTAGTAAACTCATTGAAGATTACAAATATGTTGACGGAGTTCATTTTAATGAACGCAAACATTGGCTGAATGACGACTATGTAAAATTCTTGCGTTACGGACAACATTTCATTGAGAAAAACGGAAGCGGAGTTTTAGCATTCATCAATCCCCACGGCTTTTTAGATAATCCCACTTTTCGTGGTATGCGTTGGCATTTGTTAAAAACTTACGATAAAATTTATACCATAGATTTACACGGCAACGCCAAAAAGAAAGAAACTGCGCCAGACGGCTCAGCAGACGTCAATGTTTTTGATATTGAACAAGGTGTTTCTATTAATATATTCGTAAAAACAGGGAAGAAAAAAGCAAATCAACTAGGTAGGGTATTTCACTTTGACTTATATGGTAAACGGGAATTTAAGTATGATTTTCTGATGGATAATTCTTTAAATACCGTAAATTACTCTGAGATAAAACCAGTTAAACCTTACTTATTTTTCATCCCCAAAAGTGATATTGGAATTGTTGAATTTAATAATGGCTTTAAAGTAAGTGAACTTTTTACATCTAATACAGTTGGCTTTGTTACAGCTAATGATGGTTTAAATGTTTCTTTTTCTAAATTAGAACATCAGTTTAAAATTAATGACTTGTTAAATTTAGAAGAAACTATTTGGCGTTCAAAATATAAAAGAAAAAAAGACTCTAGGGACTGGACTTATCCAACTGCGAAAAAAGATGCTATTGAAAATAATAATGATTTAAACATAAAATTATTCGATTATCGTCCATTTGATAGCAGATTTACATTGTATAGTGGAAGGTCTAGGGGCTTATACTCAAGCCCACAACCAAAAATAATGCAGCACTTATTCGCTAGTAATAATTTAGGTTTAACTCTTTGCAAACAATTTAAAGCAGGAGATACTTATCAGCATATTTTCATAACAAAAAATGCAATTGAAAGCTCATTTGTATCTAATAAGACAAGTGAGATAACAAGTATTTTGCCCTTATATATCTACCCAGTAAACAACGGTGAACAAACCATTGTACAAACAGCAGAAAGAACACCAAACCTAAACGCAGAAATTGTAAACCAAATAGCTGAAAATTTGGGATTAACGTTTATTAATGAAAAAGAAACAAATGAAAAAACCTTTGCCCCGATTGATATTTTAGATTACATCTATGCCGTTTTACATTCGCCAACATACCGAGATAAATACAAAGAATTTTTAAAAATTGATTTTCCGAGAGTGCCTTACCCAAAAGACAAATACACCTTTTGGCAGCTGGTAAAACTGGGCGGAGAAATACGGCAAAGTCATTTATTGGAAAGCCCAACGGTTGAGAAATATATTACACAATACCCAATTGATGGCGATAATGTGATAATCAAACCAAATTATCAAAACGGAAAAGTTTACATCAACGACACACAGTATTTTGATAATGTTCCCGAAACAGCTTGGAACTTTTACATAGGCGGTTACCAACCAGCCCAAAAATGGCTTAAAGACCGAAAAGAACGGAAACTTGAATTTGAAGATATTTTGCACTATCAGAAAATAATTGTTGCCCTTACCGAAACGGATAGATTGATGAAAGAGATTGATAAAATTGAGATTGAATAGCTATTATGGAAAAAATCACCAACATACATTATTTACGATTTGACCATAGAGCCATTAGTTTAGATATAACAATCAAAGGTTTAAACGAAACAATCAATGTTCTAAAAACGCAAATTGAAGAAATTTATTGGTATGACGGAGATTGGTTTATGGAAGAAAGTGAGCCAATATATGGTCTTGCCTTTATAGCTTTTCAAAATTACATAAATGGAAGCATCAACGATTTTGCTGATAGTTTGAAAGAAAAGGAATCATATTACAAACTTGAGCTAAATAGTGTAGAAGGTAATAGGTCAAAAATTGAATTAATAATTGGACTTGCTAATTATACTAAACATAAAGACGAAGGCACACCACATAAAGGTACAAAGGATATTTTAGACTATTTTAAATTGAAATATAATGATGTGACCTATCTAGACAAATCTCCAATATTTCAAGGTCTTACATTGCTAAATGAAGATTGGGATTTGTTTCAAGTAAAAAATATAGTAACCGAATGGAGAGAATATCTTTGGTCAAAAAACGAAGAATTGAATAAATGAAATTTAGCCCATACATATATGAGCCAGATAAAAGTATTGAAGTTTACAAAGAAACCGAAAAGTACTTTGAAACTAACCCTGTAATTAAAAAACGGATTGAAGAATTAGGATGGATTTATCATACCGTGGGTTTGATTATTCCTCACAATTTTGAAAACTTTTGGTCAGGGCATTATTTCCCATTTATTGATTCTTGGGAAGAACTTCAAGTATCATTTACACAAATATGTTTTGGACTTTACAAACAGGCTTTTGTTTCTCTAAGAAGCGGTTTAGAATTAGGAATGTTATCTGTTTATTTCAACATAAATGATGATGGGCATAATGCAGTAAAAGAGTGGTTACAAGCGAAAGACAAAAAAGAAGCTGATACTCCTTTTGCAAAACCCATTTGGAAAATATTATTGCAAAATGATAACATTAGAAAATTTAACGAAAAACACGATATAGAAACAGTCCATAAAAATCTCGGCTATCTTCATAATTACGTCCATACTAAAGGAGCAAAACATTCTAATAGTATGGGTTTGCTAAAAAGCGATTCTCAAACTTTTGAATCGAAATTAATATCAAAATGGTTGGAATCTTATGCTGATATAATTTCTTTGGTCAGCACACTGCACCTTTTGAAATATCCAATTTCGGTTATTCGGTTTGACTATAGTAAAAAATTCGGAATAGACATTCCTAGTTTTGGGGGATTGGAAGAATATAACATTGATAAAATCGCTTCTATATTGCCCGACAAGTATTTAGAAGATATTGAACTTATAGCCAATGAAGACCCGACAACGCAAGAGAGAATTCAAGAAATAAGTGCATTTCCCGATATGACAGAAGAACAAGTTGAAGAGCAAATAATCAACTTAGCAAAAATGTCAATTAAAAACAGCTTAGGTTTTACAATATGGTTAGAGTATCAAAAAAACTTTTTTAATAATTATGGTGTAGATGAGTTTAGCGACAAAATGAAAACCAGAATTGAATCATTAAGACAATGGGCTGAGGTAAATAATTTTATGGAATCAAAAACAGACAGATTGTGATGAAAAAAATACCCGTACTCTCAATCCACACACCTTCCCAAGCCCCACAGTTTGTCTTGATTCATCGGATGGCCAACGCAATGCCACACTTGCCTAAAAGCGTTTCTGACACAATGCACGAGAAATATTGCAGCAAAATTGATTGATAATGAGGTCAATATGCAAAAGGAGCTAACATGTAATAACCAATATAAAACATTGGTATTTAAGTAGAATTATCAGCCTTTTATACCAAATACAAACAATAAACAGTCCAATAAATGAATTGTATAATGCCGATGCAATAGCTGTTTAGTCCAATTCTTATTGGACTATTATATATATGCTTTCGGTATTACTTCAAATTCAGTATTTTACACAATATTGAATATCAAGCTATCACAGATATTTTTGTAAATTCGCCCATCAAAATTGAGAAATTAAAAATTTAAAAATATGTATATAGGTTTTCAGGAATTTTTACAAAAAGAACTGGCCGACATTAAAGAAGCCGGTTTGTTTAAACACGAAAGAATTATTACAAGTCCTCAGGGAGCTATCATTAATGTAGCTAACGGACAGGAAGTTATGAATTTTTGCGCCAACAACTATTTGGGTTTAAGCAATAACCCCAAATTGGTTCAGGCCGCTAAAGATGCTCTCGATGAGCGTGGATACGGAATGTCGTCGGTGCGGTTTATTTGCGGAACTCAGGATATTCACAAAGAGCTGGAACAAAAAATAGCTGATTATTTTGGCACCGAAGACACCATACTTTATGCCGCAGCTTTCGATGCCAACGGCGGTGTTTTTGAACCATTGATGGGTGCCGACGATGCCATTATTTCTGATTCACTGAACCATGCCTCCATTATTGATGGCGTTAGATTGTCGAAAGCTGAAAGATACCGTTACAACAATGCCGATATGGCCGACCTGGAAACACAACTCATTGCTGCGCAAAAGCATCGTTTCCGTCTAATTGTTACCGATGGTGTATTTTCAATGGATGGCAATGTGGCTCCAATGGATAAAATAGTGGAACTCGCCAATAAATACAATGCCATGGTCATGGTCGACGAGTGCCACAGCGCAGGCGTGGTGGGCGAAACAGGCCGAGGAGTTACCGAACTTTTTAATGTTCGTGGACAGGTTGAAATTATTACCGGTACTTTGGGTAAAGCTTTTGGTGGTGCCATTGGCGGATTTACCACAGGTAAAAAAGAGATTATCGATTTGCTTCGTCAACGGTCACGTCCCTATTTGTTCTCCAATTCTTTGCCACCTGTTGTGGTGAATGCGGGAATAAAAATGTTCGATATGATGAACGAGACCAACGAGTTGCAAGAGAAGCTACATAAAAACACCGCCTATTTTATGACCAAAATGCTTGCCGCTGGTTTTGATATTAAGCCAACCAAATCGGCCATTTGCGCTGTAATGCTTTACGATGCAAAACTATCCCAAGACTTCGCTGCCAATCTGTTGACCGAAGGTGTTTATGTTATTGGATTCTATTTCCCCGTTGTGCCCAAAGGACAAGCCCGCATCAGGGTTCAGTTGTCAGCAGCCCACGAAACTGAACATTTAGACAAAGCCGTAGCTGCTTTCACCAAAGTTGGAAAAGCGCTGGGTGTAATCAAATAGTTTTTTGCGCCGGGAATTTTAACCCCAGGATATTAAAAAAGGCTGCCCCAATAAATGGAGCAGCCTTTTTCGGTTTTACAAATTGGGGACTATTTTTTTCTGAGTTTTTTCAGTTCTTTTTCAAACTTACCAAGAACGACTTTGGCTTCGTCTTTAAGTTTTTTCACTTCTTTCTCAGCTTCTTTACGGGCTTTTTTAGCAGCTTTTTTAGCTTCTTTTTCCACGTTTTCGAATTCAACTTCAACGGCTTCTGAAACTTTTTTAGCACTTTTTTTCAAAGTTTCTTTGGCTGCATCGGCATCCCATTTGCTTTGTTTAATGTTGGCCTGAGCCGCTGCCAAACGAGCAATAGGAACGCGGAATGGAGAACATGAAACGTAGTTAAAGCCTAAGGTATTACAGAATTCCACAGAACTTGGCTCGCCACCATGTTCGCCGCAAATACCAATTTTAATATTTGGACGGGTTCTTCTACCTTTTTCAACAGCAATTTTCATGAGACTACCAACACCAACCTGATCTAAAACCTGGAATGGATCGTGATCTAAAATTCCGTTTTTCAGGTAGATGGGTAAGAATTTTCCAGCATCATCTCTCGAATAACCAAAAGTCATTTGAGTTAAGTCGTTGGTTCCGAATGAGAAGAACTCAGCTGCCTCAGCAATCTCGTCGGCGGTTAAGGCCGCACGTGGAATCTCAATCATAGTACCAACCAAATAATCGATTCTGTCGTTTCTTTCTTCAAATACCTTGGTTACAGTAGCTCTAACGATGTCTTCCTGCATTTTAAGCTCTTTTTTGGTTCCGGTTAAAGGAATCATGATTTCGGGCTTGGCAGTTACGCCGATGCTTTTCAGATTTAAACAAGCTTCGATGATAGCACGGGCCTGCATTTCGGTAATTTCAGGATAAGTATTACCAAGACGGCAACCGCGGTGACCCAACATGGGGTTAAACTCATGCAAAGATTCTACTTTGGCTTTTATTTTAGCAACTGATACACCCATTTCTTTGGCCATTTCTTTCTGATTGGCTTCTTCGTGGGGAACAAATTCGTGCAATGGTGGGTCTAACAAGCGAACGGTAACAGGCAGGTCGTGCATGGCCTGGAATATACCTTCGAAGTCTTTTCTTTGAAGTGGCAGAAGTTTAGCAAGAGCAATACGACGTCCGGCTTCATCATCGGCCAGAATCATTTCGCGCATGGCTTTGATTTTTTCTTCTTCGAAGAACATGTGCTCTGTGCGACACAGACCAATTCCCTGAGCACCAAATTCGCGGGCTACTTTAGAATCGTGTGGAGTGTCGGCATTGGTGCGAACCAACATCACAGCGTGTTTGTCGGCCAATTTCATCAATTCGCCAAAATCGCCGCTTAACTCAGGTTTGATGGTTGCAATTTTATCTTCATAAATATCACCAGTAGAACCATTTAACGAAATCCAATCGCCTTCGCTAAATTTCTTCCCATCCACAACCATGGTTCTGGTTTTGTAATCAATTAGAAGATTACCAGCACCAGAAACACAACATTTACCCATACCACGAGCCACAACAGCAGCGTGAGAGGTCATACCACCACGAGCGGTTAAAATACCGTTGGCAATATTCATACCTTCGAGGTCTTCGGGAGAAGTTTCGATACGAACCAGGATGGAGTTTTTATATTTTTCGCACTCATCGGCAAAGAAAACAATCTGACCTGTGGCAGCACCTGGAGAAGCAGGTAAGCCTTTAGAAATAACTTTTCCGCTGGCCAAAGCACCTTTGTCGAATACATTGTGAAGCAATTCGTCAAGTTTATTGGGTTCAACTCTTAAAAGGGCTTCTTTTTCGGTAATCATACCTTCTCTGAGCATGTCCACAGCAATTTTAACCATGGCAGCACCGGTACGTTTTCCGTTACGGGTTTGAAGCATCCAGAGTTTTCCATCCTGAACTGTGAATTCAAGATCCTGCATATCTCTGTAGTGAAGCTCGAGTTTGTTTTGGGTTGCATTGAGTTCGGCATAAACCTTAGGCATAGCTTCTTCCAATGATGGGAATTTAGAGGCTCTTTCTTCCTCGGTAACACCAGCCAAAACAGCCCATCTTCTTGAGCCTTCCAGGGTGATTTGTTGAGGAGTACGAATACCAGCAACTACGTCTTCACCTTGAGCATCAATCAGATATTCTCCATTGAAAAGGTTTTCACCTGTTCCGGCATCACGGGTAAAGGCAACACCAGTAGCTGAGTTGGAACCCATATTTCCGAATACCATAGCCTGAACGTTTACTGCAGTTCCCCAGGCAGCTGGAATGTCGTTAAGTTTTCTGTAGTAGATGGCTCTTGGATTCATCCAGCTGTCGAATACGGCCATAACAGAACCCCAAAGTTGTTCCCATGGATCACTTGGGAAATCGTGACCTGTTTTGGTTTTAACAGCGGCTTTAAATCTTTTTACCAGATCTTTTAAATCATCAACGGTAAGTTCGTTATCGGTTTTAACACCTTTTTCTTCCTTAACATGTTCAATAATTTCTTCGAAAGGATCGATATCGGTTTTTGATTCAGGTTTCATTCCCAAAACAACATCTCCAAACATTTGGACAAAGCGGCGGTAAGAATCCCAGGCAAAGCGCTCGTTGTTGGTTTTTTTGGCAATACCTTCAACAGCTTCGTCGTTCAAACCTAAGTTAAGAACAGTATCCATCATGCCTGGCATAGAAGCACGGGCACCGGAACGTACTGACAACAAACAAGGATTTTCTTTGTCGCCAAATTTGGTTCCCATCATTTTTTCAACTGCTGCAACGGCATCTTCCACTTCTTTTTTAATCATGCCCACAGCATAATCACGGCCCTTTTCGTTGTAGGCAGTACAAACCTCAGTGGTGATGGTGAAGCCCGGAGGAACCGGAACGCCAATTAAGTTCATTTCGGCCAGATTGGCGCCTTTTCCCCCAAGAAGATTCTTCATGGTTGCATTGCCATCGGCTTTTCTATCTCCAAAGAGATAAACATTTTTTACTTTGTTTTCTTTACTCATTATTATATGATTTTAATATGAATTCGTTTAAAAAATCAGAGGCCAAAGTTACGAAAAAAAATATAGATTTCATGAAAATTCAAGGCTATTTTGAAGAATTCCACCCATTGAATTTCAAACGATTGCATTGAAATTTGTCTTAAAAATTATTAAAAAAGGCAAGTCCGAATTTTAATCTGTTTTCCTAATCTTTATCAGGGTTCTATAATGCTGCACCAATCCGAAAAACCACGATTTTTCACCTTTTGCCCAACGTATTTCACCATTTAATTGGTGGGGTTGAAGCCCGTGATTCTTATTGTTTTATTCATAAAATTGTGTTGAAAAGTTGAACAGGGCTTAATATTCGCCCAGAGTTTTCTTTGTATCTTCATACCATCTTATTAAAGCTGAATGTATTATGTCGAATGTTGAAATATTGACCATTTTTTTAATAGTTGTTGTGGCCATTCTGGTGGTTTATCTGCTCCTGCTGCAAAGGCAGCTCAAATTGTCAAACAAGGAAAAATCGACGGTTTTGGCCAGTGTGAATGCAACAAAAATGGAGTTCTGGTCATCAATTTCTCATGAAATCAGAACCCCCATGAATGGTATTATGGGGCTGGTGGATTTGTTGAAGCAAACAAAACTCAACAAGGAGCAGGACGAATATCTGGTGGATTTGAGCACCAGCACCAGCAATTTGCTCACCGCCGTTAACTCGCTCCTCGACAGAGCCCGCCTTGCCAGCGATAATATAGAGCTCGACGAGGTACCATTTAGCATTCAGGATATTGTTCATGGAATTGCCGAATATGTTCAGCCGGAAATAAAGGAAAAAAATCTGGAACTCATTGTGTACATTGAACCGGGAATCCCCGATTTATTGCTGGGCGATCCTGTCCGACTCAAAGAGATTCTCCTTAACCTTGTTAGAAATGCAGTAAAGTACACCATAAAAGGCGATGTGGCTCTTTATGTGGAGACCGAATCAAGCAAACTGGATAATATTAAGTTGAAATTCAGGGTGGAGGATACCGGAATCGGAATGAGCCCGGTAAAACAGGAAGCTCTATACAATACAGTTACAAAAATCGACCGGAAAAAATTTCTGGATTATGGTGGGCCAGGTCTCAGTCTGGCTGTATCGAAACGCATGTGTGAGCTCATGGGAGGCGAAATGGGCTTCAGGAGCGAAGAGAACAAAGGAAGTCAATTCTGGTTTTCGGCCAACTTTACAAAAAGCACCCGCCGAATGGATTTCAATTACACTTCACCCGCTATTTCATTCACCGGATTGAGGGCTGTGGTGGTTGAGAAACACGATATTGGTCGTAAAATCCTTGTGGAATATTTACAAACTCTCAGCATTGAAGTGCTCGCATTTCCTACAACGGTTGAGCTCATTCAACATCTCGACACTCTGCGAAACGCTGAACATTTCGACCTCATACTCATCCAGCGGCAATTTCAGGAAGTGACCGATAAAATGGAAATCAGAAGACTAAAAAGCATCGATTCACTGTCGAAAGCCGAAATAATCCTAATCTCTACCTCGGCCAATTTGTATAAAAAAGAAGCTTTGCGCGAAGCTGGCTATTCAGGATATCTTAACAAACCCCTTGTTCTGTCGCATCTTGCCAACGAAATAGGCGCGGTTATTCCCGCCCGCTTTAAAATGGATGATCCTAAGAAAGAGACTGAAGTACACGGAATTAAAATTCTTTTGGTGGAGGATAATCTCATCAACGAAAAGGTGGCAAAAGCCAGTCTGGAACGAATGGGTCATGATGTTGATGTAGCTCGGGAAGGTTCTTCGGCACTGGCAAAATATCGCGTTAAGGATTTCGATCTGGTTTTGCTCGATATTAAAATGCCCGGAATGGATGGCTTTGAAGTTGCTGGTGAATTGAGAAAAATAGAAAAAAACAACCCCAAAAAGAAAGAATCGAAAATTATTGCCCTCACTGCCGAAGACTTTGAAGGAATTAAAGCCAAATGTTTCAAATCAGGAATGAATGGAATGTTGCGCAAGCCCTTTAATTTTGCAGAGCTATCGAATATATTGAAGGGGTAAATTAAATTTTTCCTGTTTCTATCTGTCTTACAATAAATTCCAGTTCCTTATCCCTTCCTTCGGGGTCGTAGCGGTCTTTTAAATCAAAACCAAACAGACGGGCAAAACTTTGATAAAACAGGGCACGAAAACCGCCCCGCATTTCTTTAACTATGTCATAGCTTGCTGTTTGGGTTTCCCGATCGATAAGTTTTAGTAATATCTCACCCTGCATATAGGTGAATTTCTTCAAATCTTCTTCAAACTCTTCTTTGAGCTCTTGTTCAGCACGTTGCATAATGAGCTTTCGTTCTCTTTTTCCGGGAGTTTTGGCTAAAATGGCCTCGTATTCCTTCATTTTTATTCCCGCTATTTTGGCGTAGGGATATACTTTCTTCACATAAACTACCAATCGGCTATAGCGTTTGGCGTTTTTCTTGCTGTCGAAAATCAACGGGGCGGTAATTTCTACTTCTCTTAGAAATTCCACAAAAATGGTATCGCCATTTTCTATATAAGCTGGCCGCACGCCTTCGGTGCTCACCTGTCCATTGGTTATGAGTGCACCAAGGATGAGAAATACAGATATGAATATTTTACGATGCATAACTTGAGATTGGTGCAATATTAAACAAATTTTAAGCCAAAAAAAAAGCTGCAGGTTTTATCACCAACAGCTTTGTTTTGTGCCAGATTAATCTATTCCCTAAGCCACTTTGTGTTTGCTGATAACATGTGTTGCCAGCATATCGATGGCATATTGTTTATCAATGGTTATCATTGTTTTATCGATTGACGAGGGCCCTTCGAACATGGCTTCGGTCATAATGGCTTCAATGATGGAACGAAGTCCACGGGCGCCAATTTTAAACTCAATAGCCTTGTCAACAATATAATCGATGGATTCATCGGCAAATTGCAACTCCACGCCATCCATGTCGAACAGTTTCATGAATTGTTTGGTGATGGCATTTTTAGGCTCGGTGAGAATTCTTCGTAAAGCATCTCTGTCGAGTGGGTTTAAGTAAGTGAGAATGGGCAAACGGCCAATAATTTCGGGGATAAGACCAAATTTCTTTAAATCGGCGGGCGCAATATACTGAAGCAGATTGGTTTGGTCGATATGGTCTTTTTCCTTTTTGGCTCCATAACCCAGCATATTGGTTTTTAACCTGCTTCCTATATGACGTTCAATGCCGTTAAATGCACCGCCGGCAATAAAGAGAATATCGCGGGTATTTATTTTCACCATTTTTTGCTCCGGATGCTTGCGGCCTCCCTGCGGGGGAACGTTAACATCGGTTCCTTCGAGAAGTTTGAGCAGCGCTTGTTGAACTCCTTCGCCCGACACATCGCGGGTTATGGAAGGATTGTCGCTCTTGCGGGCTATCTTGTCCAGCTCGTCGATGAAGATAATGCCACGTTCAGTAGCTTTCACATCGTAATCGGCAGCCTGAAGGAGTTTGGAGAGAATGCTTTCCACATCTTCGCCCACATAACCGGCTTCGGTTAAAACGGTGGCATCGACAATGGCAAAAGGAACTTTAAGAATTTTTGCAATGGTTCGGGCGAGCAAAGTTTTTCCTGTGCCGGTTTCTCCAACCAGGATAATGTTCGATTTTTCAATCTCCACATCTTTAAACTTTTTGCTGCTTGGTTGGCCAATTCGTTTGTAGTGATTGTAAACCGCCACCGAAAGAATTTTTTTTGCTTCATCCTGACCAATCACATATTCGTCGAGAAAGGCTTTTATTTCCTTAGGTTTGGGTACATCGCTGTGAGATAATCCGTCTTTACCCGATTTTACTTCTTCGCGTACAATCTGGTAAGCCTGTTCCACACAGCTATCGCAAATATGACCCGAGAACCCAGCTATGAGTAGCCCGGCCTCGTCGCTGGGACGGCCACAAAAGGAACAAATCTCTTTGGCGCTAACTTTTTTTGACATGGTTTTTGTTATTTTACCAAAACTTCATCAATCATACCATATTCTTTGGCTTCAAAGGAGGTCATCCAATAATCGCGGTCGCCGTCTTTTTCTATTTTCTCCATTTCCTGGCCACTATGTAAACTGATGATTTGGTAGAGTTCTTTCTTGAGTTTCATGATTTCTTTGGCAGTGATTTCAATATCACTGGCCTGGCCCTGAGCACCACCCATGGGTTGATGAATGAGTACGCGGCTATGTTTTAAGGCTGTTCGTTTGCCTTTTTCACCAGCACAAAGCAAAACAGCGCCCATACTTGCCGCCATTCCAGTACAAATGGTAGCTATCTGGGGTTGAATGTATTGCATGGTATCGTAAATTCCCAAACCTGCATAAACAGATCCGCCGGGAGTATTTAAATAGATTTGAATATCTTTTTCAGCATCGGCACTTTCCAAAAAGAGAAGCTGAGCCTGAATGATATTCGACACATAATCGTCGATTGGAACGCCCAGAAATATAATTCTGTCCATCATTAGACGGCTGAATACATCCATTTGAGCCACATTTAGCTGGCGTTCTTCGATGATGGTTGGTGAAATATAACTCTGAAACATGGATGTGTAACGATGCATGGTCAGACTGCTGATACCCATGTGCTGGGTAGCATATTTTTTAAATTCGTTTGGGTTCATAGTTTTGTATTGATGTTAGTTAACTCTTGATGAACTGGCCTTGGCTACAAAGTCGTTCAACGGTAATGTTTCTACATCTAAAGATAAGGATTCTTTTAGTAACTGCAAAATTTTATTATCGAAAAGCTGGTCATAAATTCTGTTAACTTCTTCTTCGTTTTTCATTACGTTGCTAATGATAGAATTTACAGTACTTTCAAGGCCTTCGTTCATTTCCATGCCACCAAAATACTGCCCGGTAATAATAGATTTTATCTGATTTTTAACATCATCCTGGGTCACTTCGAGATGGTGTTCTTTGGTGATTTTTGATTGGAAAATCTGCCATTTGAAGGTTTCAGAATAACGGTCGTATTCTTCTTCAATTTGCTCTTTTGTAATTTCGTGTTTGCTATTCTCCACAATCCAGCGCTTTAGGAAAGAGTCGGGTAAAGAAATATTGGCATCGGAAATGAGGGTGTCGATGGCGGTCGACAAGAAAAGTTTGTCGCTTTCAACGTCGAATTGAACTGCGGCATCCTGTTTAATTCGGTTGCGGAGGTCTTCGTGAGATTTGAGCTCAGAAGTTGGATAGGCTTTCTTAAATAAGTCTTCGTTAATTTCTGCTGGTACCACCGATGTAATATCTTTAATGGTCATTTCGAAGTCGGCATCCAAATCTTCAACCATCACTTTGGCAACCGAAAGCATAGCAGCTACTTTATTGATATTGCTGAACGATTTAACGGGGCTAAAAACCACAGTTTCACCTTTCGATTTGCCAATAATGGCATTTTTTACATCTTCCGACTGAATATCGCTGATGCTGAAGTTTCCGCTTTCCTGTGAAATACCACCTTCGAGCACTGCACCTGCTGCATCAAGCTGTTTGAACGATGCTTTTAAAATACTGTTTTCTTCAACGGTTTCAGGATGACTGTGGGCGCCAAAACGCTCGCGAATATCGGTTTCATACTCGTCAATCAGATCGTTGGAAACTTCGATATGATAGTAAGGAACATGAATATCTTTGTTGAGTTCCAGGCCAATTTCGGGGAAGAAACCCAGGTCGAAATAGAAGGTGAAGTCTTTTTTGTTTTCAAAATCCACATCGTCTTCCTTCGAATCGCAGGGAAGTGGCTGACCAATGATATTGAGATTGTTCTCAGCTATATACCCGTGGAGCGAGTCGGTAAGAAGTTTGTTTATTTCTTCGGCCAAAACTGATTTACCATACATCTTGTTAAGCATGCCTGCGGGCACTTTACCAACTCTGAAACCGGGCACATTGGCTTTTCTTCTAAGGTTGGCTAATGATGATGACACTTTTTCGGCATAATCGCTTTCTGAAATTTCTACTTTAAGTATGGCTGTTAAATCCCCTGTATTTTCTCTTGAGATATTCATGAATTATTGTTTTTTAATTGATTTATATTGGGAAAAAAATCTAAACAGTAGTTGAAAAACAACTTATTAAAAATGTTGATCCCATTTAATTTTAGGGATGCAAATATATGAAATAATTAAATTGATTCGAAGTGGAAAATTGAAGTCATTTGGCTATGGTTTTTCTCATCTGATTTGCTATTAATTTTAAATTATAGCTTTGATAATTTGATGTTTAATAAAAAATGAGCTCTAAGTGCATCAGGAAAGAGAGAAGCCAAACTCAATATTTCATCCATTCCTATGTTAATTGTTTAAGTATTATATCTGATTTATATTTTAAACAATAGAGCTAGAAATTAATAGATTAATCAAAATTTAACTTGATATATATCAGCTTATTATGGTTTATCAGCCAGTCGAGTTAATTATCATTTCTTTTTTGGGGAGAGTTGAAAGAACTCATATTTTATGAATGGCATACAAATTCTACTTGACTCATTTCCACCTTTTCCTTTAGCATTAAATTTAAATATCTTTGCAGCTGATTTTCTTAGAAAAGAAATGATGAATAAAAAAGTGTCGTTAGTACTTTCGGGTGGCGGTGCCAGGGGTCTCGCTCATATTGGCGTGATTGAAGAATTGGAACGCCAGGGCTATGAAATTCACAGCATTGTGGGTACTTCTATGGGGGCTCTTGTGGGAGGCGTTTACGCTCTTGGTAAGATGGATGCCTATAAAAACTGGCTCCTGGGCCTCGATAAAAGGAAAGTATTTAGTCTCGTCGACTTCACCTGGAGCTCACAGGGGCTCATAAAAGGCGATAAGGTGCTGCAAAAGATGCAGGAATTTATCCCCGACCAAAACATTGAAGACCTACCTATTTACTATGCCGCCATTTCGGCCAATCTGCTCACCAAAGAAGAAGTGGTTTTTGTCAGCGGAAGCATTTTCGAAGCCATTCGGGCCAGCATTGCCATACCCACTGTTTTTACACCCGTTAAAACTTCAACCGGACTTTTGGTCGATGGAGGAGTGATGAACAATCTGCCCATCAACCGCGCCAAAAGAATGGATGATGATTTGCTTATTGCAGTGAATGTGAATGCCGATATTCCATTGGCAACACTCAAAATTTCCACAAAACAAGAGAAAGAAAACGAATCGAAATATCAAAAGAAAGTCAAGGAGTTTTATCAGCAGTTATCGCGGATTTTGCCATCAACTAAAGAGGAATCCAAGGAAGAGAAACTGGGCTATTTCAACCTGATGAGCAAAACCATCAATCTCATGACCGACCATATCACGCGGCTCAATCTGCTGCAGCATCAGCCCGATATTTTGGTGAATATATCGCGCGATATCTGCGGAACCTATGACTTTTATAAAGCCGAAGAACTCATTGAAACGGGGAAAGTCGCTTTCGCTAAAAGCTTCGACGATTTCCAAAAAAAATCAGTCGAATCTGATTGACAATTTGGTCCCGTGCTTCTGAATATTTAACTCCCCCAACTTTTTTTCTAAAATTTATAGCCCAAATTCATGGGTTGGGTGCATTTGTCTATATTTACCCATCGAAAAAAAATCATCAGTCCTATGAAATTTTCCCCCGCTTTGCAATCCATTAAATGGGCTTTTATATTCGGCCTTTTACTTCTGTTGACCCAATGCAAAACCGAAACCAAAAGAACCCTGCCCGATCCGGCCTACATCAACCATATCAGTGCTTTTACAGGAGATGTCGTCAGCAATAGAGCCACCATAAAAGTTCAGCTGGCCCAAAGCCATAGCTCGGCAGAAGCTGGCAAGGCATTGGACATGGAAATTTTTAGTTTCAGTCCTAAAATTGCCGGACAAGCTTTTTGGATTGATGGGCGCACCGTGGAGTTTCGTCCCGAATCGCCATTGAAATCTGGCGAAAGCTACGAAGCCAGCTTTAAGCTGGGTAAGCTGGTTTCCGTTGCCGAAAATCTGGAAACTTTCCGCTTTCAGTTTCAGGTGATTCAACAATCGATGGATTTGAAATTTAGAAATATGGAGACCATCAACGAGGACGATTGGCGGTGGGTTGCCGTGAACGGAACCCTGAGAACCTACGATTTTGCCGATAGCAAACTGGTGGAAAATGCCGTGGAAGGATTTCAAAACGGACAAAAACTCTCCCTCCGATGGAACCATGATGCCGATGGAAAATCGCACTATTTTTTAGTCGATAGCGTGGAGCGCAAGGAAAAACCTACCGAAATAATTTTGAACTGGGACGGGGAAGAACAGGGGATAAAACGCGATGGGGAATCTAAATTCTCTATTCCCGCACTCCATGATTTTGTGATGATGGATTTGGTTCAAAACTTTGAACAAACCGAGTCGTCGTTGCAGATATTTTTTTCCGATCCGCTGGATAATCAGCAAGATATACAGGGCTTAGTGCAGCTAAATCCGGCCATTGATGCTCGCATTTCGGTCGAAAAAAATTATATTAGTGTTTACCCTTCCGAACCTTATACCGGCTCAGTAAAAGTAATGATTTCCAGCGCCATAACAAATCAAAAAGGCAAGCGGCTGGCCAAAAACTATCAGGAATCTGTTGAATTCTCAAGCCTGAAGCCTGCAGTGGAATTATTGGGCAAAGGCAATATTATTCCATCATCAAAAGGAATTATCTTTCCATTTAAAGCGGTGAATCTGAAAGCCGTCAATGTGAAAATCATTAAAATATTCGAAGACAATGTATTGCAGTTCTTTCAGAACAATCAGCTCGATGGACAAGAGGAACTGAAAAGAGTTGGCCGGGTGGTTTACAAGGGCGATTTGGCACTAAAATCGGATGAGCCCATAGATTTCGGTCGCTGGAATAATTTCTCCATCGATCTGGCAAAGTTTGTCGAAGCCGACCCCGGAGCCCTTTACCGTGTGGTACTGAGCTTCCAGAAAAACCAGTCGCTCTATCCATGCGGCGACAGCGAAACAGACATCGTGCAAACCAATTCTAAAAGCTACGACGACGAGTTTTGGGACGACAGCGGCTCCTATTGGTATTATTACGATTTTGGGAACACCGTTTACGATGATTCCTATAATTGGGACGAACGCGAAGACCCCTGCAAGCCCTCCTATTACATGGAAAACCAAAGGTCTGTGGGCCGCAATATTCTGGCTTCGGACCTTGGAATCATAGTCAAAGGCGGACACGATAACCATCTCTGGGTAGCAGTAACCGATATAAAAAGTACCCTTCCCCTACAATCTGTAGAGCTCGAAATCTATAATTTTCAGCAGCAACTTCTGGGAACTACAACCACCAATTCCGACGGTTTTGCGCATATTAGCACCGATAAAAAACCATTTTTACTGGTTGCCAAAAAAGGGCAAGAACGAGGCTATTTGCGATTGGACGAAGCTTCAGCTTTGAATATGAGCATGTTCGACATTGGCGGACAAAAAGCCGAGCAAGGGCTCAAAGGATTTATCTATGGCGACAGGGGCGTTTGGCGTCCGGGCGATTCCTTGTTCATTTCGTTTATGCTCGACGACCGCGAAAAGCTTTTTCCAGCCAATCATCCTGTTGTTTTTGAGCTTTATTCACCCCAGCAACAGCTCTATCAGCGGCTCGTTTCCACCCAATCAACCGGCGGAATTTATCTCTTTAAAACCTCCACATCTGCTGATGCTCCCACAGGAATCTGGCAGGCAGAAGTAAAAGTTGGCGGTGCTCATTTCTCCAAAGCGCTCAAAGTGGAAACAGTGAAACCCAACCGACTGAAAATTGCCCTCGATTTTCAGGGGAAAGTTTTATCGCCCAAAAAATCGCTTAAAGCAGACTTATCGGTAAAATGGTTGCATGGAGCTGTGGCTGCCGGACTAAAAGCCGATGTAGAAATGCGCCTTTCACCCGCCACGCAAGCCTTTCCAGCATATAGTGATTATGAGTTTCAGGATGCAAGCAGGGTTTTTACCGCTGAGGAAAAGATGGTTTTCGAAGGGAAAACCGATGTCGACGGCAAAGCCACTTTTGTGCCAACCATGACCGCTGTGGAAAATGCCCCCGGAATGCTCAACGCACAGTTTAAAATCAGGGCTTTTGAAAAAGGGGGAGACTTTTCGGTGGATCGGGCAAGCTTTCCATTTAGCCCCTACACCTCCTATGTGGGGGTGAAAATTCCCACAGGCGAAGGCTGGAATGGTGCCCTCCTCTCCGACCAAAGCCAGATGATTCCCATTGTAACCGTTGACGAGCTGGGAAATCCAGTGGATCGCCGCGGACTCGTGGTTGAGATTTACAATATTCAATGGCGCTGGTGGTGGGAGCATAATAACTCCGACGATTTGGCTCAATATATAACCAATCGTAACGAAAATCTTATCTACACTTCCACCGTGAATACCAAAAACGGCAAGGCCCTCTTCGACCTTAATTTAGGCCAGGAGCAATGGGGCAGGAAATACATCCGAATTATCGATCCGGTATCAGGTCACAGCTGCGGAAAAGATTTCTACATGACCTATGGAAACTGGAACGAATCGGCCGACAAGCCAGGCGGAGCCGAAATGCTAAGCTTTTCGACCGATAAGAAAGAATACATCATTGGCGAAAAAATCAAGGTCAATATTCCAGAAGCCAAAGCCGGACGCGTTCTGGTGAGTGTAGAATCGGGCAACCGAATCATTCAAAGTTTTTGGGTTCCTTTAGACGGAAACGACCAAAAAATAGAAATTACCGCCACCGAACAAATGGCCCCCAACGCTTTTGTGAATCTGACATTGATTCAGGCACACAATCAAATGAAAAACGATTTGCCCATCAGGCTTTTTGGGGTTCAACCCATATTTGTCAGCAACCCGAAATCGGAGCTCAAACCACTGATTTCCATGCCACAAACCCTACAGCCCGAAACCAATTTTACGGTAAAGGTGAAGGAAGAAAACGGGCAGCCCATGTTCTATACCTTGGCAGTTGTCGACGATGGCTTATTGGATTTAACACGATTTAAAACCCCCGATCCATGGACGCATTTCAACGCCAAAGAAGCGCTGAGTGTGAGAACCTGGGACATGTATCAATATGTGATGGGAGCATTTACAGGAAAAATGGCCGGATTGCTGGCACTTGGTGGTGATGAAAATCAGATAGTTGACGGTGGAGCCAAAGCCAACCGCTTTAAACCTGTGGTGAAATTTCTGGGACCCTTCGAGCTCAAAGCCAATGGAACCAACGAGCATAAAATTGCCATGCCCAACTATGTGGGATCGGTGAGAACCATGATTGTGGCCAAAAATGAATCGGCTTATGGATTTGCTGCAACAACCACTCCTGTTAAAAAACCACTTATGGTTTTGGCTACCCTTCCCAGGGTTCTGGGCCCCGGTGAAAAGGTAAAATTGCCGGTTACTGTGTTTGCCATGGACGATAAAATCAAATCGGTGAATATTGCTCTTGAAACCACCAAACTATTAAAAATCATTGGTTCATCCTCTCAAACCGTTCAATTTTCGAGAGCTGGAGAACAAGTGGTGTATTTCGATTGTGTGGTGGCCGAAGAAGTGGGACAAGCCCAGGTGAAAGTGAATGCCAAAGCAGGCAACGAAAGCGCCAGCAATGCCATCGATATCGAAATCAGACCATCCAATCCCCGTGTCAATCAGGTAATTGAAGCCACCATTGAGCCCGGACAGTCCTGGAGCAGTTTGGTGAACCCAGTGGGAATGGCCGGAACAAATCAGGCTGTTGCCGACGTATCCTCCCTTCCTCCATTGAATCTGGAAAGCCGTCTGAATTATCTGCTCAACTATCCACACGGGTGCATAGAACAAACTGTTTCGGGAGCTTTTCCGCAGTTGTTTTTAGATAACCTTATGGAACTCTCTGGCGAAGAAAAAAAGAAAGCCGAAAACAATGTGAAATCGGTTTTGGACAGACTGCGTTCCTTCCAGATTTACTCGGGCGGATTTAGTTACTGGCCGGGTGAAAAAGATATTGCCAGCGATTGGGGAACCAGTTATGCAGGTCATTTTATGCTCATGGCTAAAGCCAAAGGCTATGAATTGAAACCAGGCTTATTACCCAACTGGCTCAAGTTTCAGAAACAGCGGGCCAACGATTACACCAGCGATAGAGAAGGCTACAGCAGAGATGCCAATCAGCTTTTGCAAGCCTACAGACTTTTCACTCTGGCTCTGGCAGGCGATCCCGATTTGGGAGCCATGAACCGACTCAAATCGGAGTTGCCCCTCGGAACAGATGCTCAGTGGATGCTGGCATGGGCCTATTTAAAAGCCGGCAAAAACCAAATAGCACAAAAGCTCGCCGAAACCGTTGGAAATCATTCCGCTGACAATAGCTGGCAATATATAACTTACGGAAGTAAGGAAAGAAATCAAGCCATAACACTGCAGATTCTCGTTCAGCTCGATAAAAAGACCGAAGCCAGAGCTTTGATGCAGGAGCTGGGCAAAACGCTGGCATCTGAACAATGGCTTAGCACCCAGACTACATCCTTTGCCCTGATGGCCATAGCGGAATTCGTGGGAAATTCGGGAGATGCCAGTCAGAAAACAGCCTTTGATTACAGATATGGGCAAAACCCGTTAAAATCTATACAATCAGAATCCGCCATCCATCAAATTCCTGTGGATTTGAGTTCAAACAAAGCCCAAACCCTTGAAATAAAAAACAACGGGGGAAAGACCTTGTTCGTAAGGGTTCAGCTTTCGGGAATTCCCGCCACCGGCGATGCTTCCAGCGCACAAAACAAGCTGGGAATGAAGGTGAAGTACGAGAACCTGAGCGGAATGGAAATCGACCCCGCCAAAATAAAACAGGGCAGCGACTTTATGGCCGTTGTTACCTTGCAAAATCAAGGTATTGGATTAGATTATCACGACCTTGCCCTCACACAGATATTCCCATCGGGTTGGGAAATCAGAAACATGCGCATGGACGAAGGCTTTGACGATCCCAACAAATCGAAATTCACCTGGCAAGATATCCGCGACGACCGTGTTCTCACCTATTTCGATCTGCCTGTAGGTCAATCGAAAACATTTGTAGTGTTGCTCAATGCTTCCTATGCCGGCGAGTTTTATCTACCCACCGTTTATTGCGAAGCCATGTACAACAACGAAGTGAACGCCCGCGCCGGTGGCAAATGGGTTATTGTGGTTGGGGAGTGAGAAAGATTACTTTTAGCAAATTTGTTTTGCGTTTTTATTAAGATCTGCTTCGCACTAAAGTTTTATTTATTATTATCCTGATTTCCAACAATCAAGACCCATTTTATTATATTATTTTCTATTTTTTTTTACTAAAGTGATATAATAAAACCTATTTGCATTGTATTTGTTATATAATTAAATATCAGTTACTTATGGATTAATTAATCATATGACGTTTTAGATGGGATTATTTTGATTTGAAGGCAACTTTTTTACAACACAAACGTAAAAAAATTGTTAAATTAGCGCGAGAATATTATTAAAAAACCACGCACATTAACAAAATCAATTCATTAATCCAATTCCTATGAAACAATTATCCCACGGATTAAAGCTTTTCTTGCAAATCTATACTCTAACCACTAAGTCGTTTTTATATATTTTAATTAGTTTATTTATTTATTTCCACAGTGCGCAGGTATTTGCCCAGGACCTGGAGAAGGAAAAAAAGGTGGAGGAGAGTAAATGCACACTTCCGGATCATCTTATTGATTCAACCAATATAGCATGCCAGGGTGATAGTAGTGGAAGTATTACAATTACAGGTGTTGGAGGTACAGGATCATATAAATATTATTTAAACGGTGTTGAAGTACCAAGCAACCACATTGAAAACCTACCAGCTGTTTTTCCTGGCTATTACACAAGGGTGGAATCAGGAGGTTGTTTAAGTCCAACCAGATTAGTAAGACTTAGCCAACCAGAACTCCCTTTAATATCTGATATTACATCTAACGATGTTACTTGTAAAGATGGAAATGATGGAAGTATTACAGTAACATCTGTTTCTGGTGGTGTGCCACCCTATGAATATAGAAAAGACAATGGTTTATATGGTACTTCTACAATATTTGAAAACCTATATTCGAATTCTTATCTAATAACAGTTAGAGATGCAAACCTTTGTACATTAATCGACACGATAATCCTAACTGAACCAGATTCAGTTAAAAATTTGTCTGACACATTAAAACATGTAACCTGCAATGGAGCAGATGATGGTCAAATACAATGCGATGCAGAGGGAGGAAATGGTGGTTATATTTATAGTTTAACTCCGGATAATGGTATATTTGACCCAGTTGAGAATAAATATAAGAATCTTCCCCCAGATTATTATTGGGTTGATGTTATTGATAAGGAAGGATGTGCTGGGAAACGTAAATATTTAGAAATTAACCAACCAATACAGCCCTTAGGAATATTAAGTTTATCCCCACAAGATGTATCCTGCCATGGTGGTGGGAATGGTAAAATAGTCATTAGAGCAGAAGGGGGAACTGCGCCATACGAATATCAATTATGGAAGAATCGTGTTCCTCCAACACTCTTTAGACCTTGGCAAAGCAGTGATACATTTGATAATCTTGAGTCAATGGAATACCTCGTCAAAGTCAGGGATGCTCATGGTTGTGAGCTAGACGCGATAGTTTTTGTGAATGAACCAGATGATTATGTATACTTTTTAGAACCTGAAGTGTATAATCCTATTTGCTATAATTCATCCAATGGTATAATTATTCTACATCCCACTGCAGGAACATCTCCGTACCAATTTGATTTAATTGATGGTGTGGAATCCTTTGTTTCTGACAGTGTTTTTTCAGGACTTAGCAACGGGAGCTATAATTTTGTTGTAAAGGATGGTCATGGATGCATAAAACCAATTTATGGCATTATTGTAAGCGAACCAGATTCTGTAGAAAATCTATCTTCCCCTTTGTCAAATGCTTCCTGCAATGGTATTGCCGATGGAGAAATTCAATGTTCAGCAATCGGAGGAATTAATGTGTTTGATTGGGATATCGTCCCAGCCATAGACAGCGCTACCCATTACGATCCAGCCAGTAAAACCTGGTATGGGCTGCCAGCCGGAACCTATGAGATAACTGTCAGTGATTTAAATGGTTGTGTGGATGCTTCTGACCCTGTTACCATTACAATAACAGAACCTTCTAAGCTCGAATACACCTTTGCCCCGACGAATATTACTTGTTTTGGAGCTGGAAATGGAACCATATCAATCTCGGCAAGTGGTGGAACACCAGCATATAGCTACAGCAAAGATGGAGGAGTAACATGGCAATCGTCTGGTTTTTTTGGCAGCTTGTCGCCAGGAACCTATAGCGTAGTTGTAAAAGATGCGAATGATTGTCAGGAAACACAACCTGTTACCATAACCGAACCTGCGGATATTATACTTGCAGCTTCTAATACTCAGCCTGTGGGCTGTCACGGAGATAGCTCTGGAGCCATACAGGTAACCGTAACAGGGGGAACAGGAACGCTGGATTATAGCTGGACGTATCCCAATGGCGATATAATTATTTTAGAAGATATTACCAATCTGCAAGCGGGCAGTTATAACCTGCAGGTAACTGATGATAATTCCTGTACCAAAACTTTCAATTTTACAGTAACAGAACCTTTACAGGATTTATTGAGTGCCTATGCTTCGATAGTTCAAATAACCTGTCATGGAGCGGAAAATGGAAGTATAAGTGTTTCAGTATCTGGTGGGACGCCACCCTACTACTATGTTTGGAGTAAAATGGGTGTTCCTGGGTTTTATGAAACTACATCCACTATTTCAAACCTGTCGCCAGGAACATATTCAGTAGTTGTTACCGACGATAATTCTTGCGAGAGTGTTCCTGTTGCAGTATCAGTTTTAATAGAGCAGCCTTCTGAGCTCGAATACACCTTGGCCCAGACTGATGTTACTTGTTTTGGTGCTGGAAATGGAACCATATCAATCTCGGCAAGTGGTGGAACACCAGCATATAACTATAGTAAAAATGGAGGAGCAACCTGGCAATCATCTGGTTTTTTTGGCAGCTTGTCGCCAGGAACCTATAGTGTTGGTGTGAAAGATGCGAATGGTTGTCAGGAAACTGGAGACATCTTGATAACGCAACCTGCAGCAACTTTAGCTGCCAATGCATCAGTAACCAACGTGAGTTGTTTTGGAGACAACACAGGACAGATTCAGTTAAATGTAACAGGAGGAACGTCTCCATATACCTATTCCTGGTCCAATGGAGGAACAACCAACCCAATAAACGGATTGTCAGCGGGATTATATAATGTAACAATTTATGACCTAAACGCATGTAATATTACACTTACTGGAATAGCTGTTTCTCAGCCAGCGGCACCCCTTTCCATTCAACTTAATGGTGCCATTCAGCATATCAGTTGTTATGGAGAAACCGATGGAGCCATAAATATATCTGTTGCTGGCGGAACTTCGCCTTATAGCTACCGATGGACAACAAATGGTGTTCTGATATCAACGGATCAAAATATAGCCGATCAGGAACCAGGAATTTATACCGTTGAAGTAACAGATAATTTATATTGCGCTGATTCGGTATCGTTTGAAATCATTGAACCCAACGAGATAACATTTGATAGTATTTTAACCCACGTGAATTGTCATGGGGATTCAACCGGGGAAATAGAGATTGTCAATATTCAGGGAGGAACACCATCCTATTTAACAAAGCTCAATTCAGGATCATTTATTTCAAGTACCACTTACCATAACCTCTTGGCTGGCAATTATTCCATACAGATAAAGGACGCCAACGATTGTTTGAGTGCCATTGAAAATGTAGTATTAAACCAGCCAGCTGCGGCATTAACTATGCAAAGTAGTGTTGTAGAAGATGTAAGTTGTGCGGGCGGAAGCGATGGATCCATTGGTGTTAATATTCAGGGAGGTACCCGTTTGTTGAATGGTCCGCCGCATTATAATTATTATTGGACCTATGAAGACGGAACTCCTTACCCAAACCAGTATCTTATTACAGGACTTCAATCAGGCACCTATTATCTGATAGTTGAAGATTTGAATCTTTGCAGCATTAATGCAACTTTTGTGGTTGATGAACCCGCCAATGGCCTAAGTATTCATTTAGATGATATTCAAAATGTTCTTTGCAAGGGACAATCCACCGGAAGTATCGAAGTAACGGTGACCGGTGGCACTCCGCCATTTCAGTATGAGTGGCGAAGAAACGGAAGTTCATATAGATTTACGGAGAATTTGTTTTTTATTCCCGCGGGATCCTATGAATTGGAAGTTACCGATGCCAATAGTTGTAGCATTGTTTCGCAAATTTATAATATCTCAGAGCCACTCTTAGCATTATCTATCACTAGTGTAACATCTTCTGCTCAAGTAACTTGTCATGGTGATATGGATGGGTATATTCATATTACTGCAACCGGAGGAACACCAGGCTATACCTATTTTTTAAACCAGGGACAATCGAATGAGCTATCTAATAATTCTGGGCTATTTGAAAATCTGACGGGCGGTGCTTATATAGTTTCAGTTGAAGATAATAATGGTTGTAATGTGATTTACAGTGGCATTCCTGTGGTCATTATCAATCCTGCTGCTTTAAATATCACCAATGTTTCTAAAGTAAATATTGAAGATTGTCATGGTGATTTAACCGGAGAGATTCATATCAGTGCAAGTGGAGGAACAGCACCTTTAATGTATTCTATATCAGGCGATTTTAACTATTCATCAAATTCGTCATTTACTGGGCTCGCAGCTGGTAATTATAATGTTTGGATAAAGGATAATAAAGGTTGCAGCATGCCATATGCTAATAATCCTATCATAATTACAGAGCCAACGGAAATTCAAATTAGCGATGTGAGCGTAGTTGATATTACGACTTGTTTTGGAAATACCCAGGGAGAAATAACCATTCTCGCCTCAGGCGGTACCGGCGCCTTGCGATACTCTATTATAGAAAATCAGTGGTCAAACAACAATCATTTTATGGGTTTAGCCGCTGGATCTTATCATATTCAGGTTAAAGATTCCAGGAATTGCATAATTGATGGGGGATACTATGATATTGACCAACCTGATGAGCTAACACAACAATATCTGAATATTACACATCCGCTTTGTAATGGAGTAAGCAGTGGAATTATTGATATTTCCTATGAAGGCGGAACCGGAAATATTCAATATTCTAAGGATGGAACAAATTGGCAGCCGACTGGATATTTTTCAGGATTGCCTGCAGGCACTTATAATATCCGGATTAAGGATGATAATGATTGCTCCACAAATAGTGGGAATATTGTATTAACAAGTCCAGCTGCAATTACCAACAATTCTTTCCCGTTAAACGATGTGTCATGTTTCGGCGGCAACGATGGTACGATACAAGCCTCTGCCACAGGTGGCGTTGGTAATTATACTTTTTCAATACTCACTCCAATCGAGCATTCGGGCGATGTGGTTGATATCAACAATCGTTTTCAAAATCTAAATGCTGCAACATATACTATTTCAGTTACAGACGGAAATGGTTGTTCGGGGCCCAATAAAACCAGAGAAATTCATGAACCTGCTTCAGCTTTAGCAAGTCAAATAACACAGGTCAATAATTTATGCTATGGATATACCAATGGAACTATTCGTATCACTCCTGGTGGCGGCACGCCAAATTATGTATTTTCCATTGATGGCGGAGTTAATTGGTCATCGCCCCCACAATTTGGAGCCTATCAATTTTCTAACCTCCCTAACGGGAATTATAGTGTTGTAGTAAAAGACAATCACAACTGTGAAACAGCGGCTCAGTCTGTTGATATCACAGCCCCAAGTCAAATAAATATTACTCTCGATTTTATTCAACAATTGGGCTGTAATGGAGACCAAAATGGCGAAATAGGTGTTACCATTGCGGGAGGAACACCCAACTATACCAAAGTTTGGACAAAAAATGGCAATTTCTTCTCCGATTGGGAAGACTTATACGATCTGGGAGCCGGAATTTACAGGCTATCGCTCACCGATCAGAACGGTTGTGTTGCAACAAGCCCAAATTATGAAATCTTACAGCCATCAGCATTAACTATCCAAGTTACGAGCTCGAGCGATGTTACCTGTTATGAGGCAGGAAACGGTCAGATTCATGTAAGTGCAACCGGAGGAGCTCATCCCTATTCTTTTAGTATTGATGGCGGCATCTCCTGGCAATATACAGGCGATTTCTATGGTTTAGACCCCAATGTGTACAGTGTGATTGTTAAAGATGCCAATGATTGCACAGCTTCCACAGCATCCATTCAAATAGATCAACCTGAACCGATAGTATTTAGTTATACCATTAACGAAATTGATTGTTTTGGAGTCAATAATGCTGAAATCCTAATTAATGCTACCGGCGGTAATGGCACTTATCAATACAGCATCAATGGTGGAGCTTCGTGGCAGCTATCCAATTTATTCCAGAACCTCGGTGCCGGTAATTACAATTTACAGGTAAAGGTCTCCAACACATGCTTTTCTGCGGTTGAACCAGTTACCATTCAACCTGTTTCTGCCATAAACATAGTGCTCGTCTCACTCACTAATATTGATTGCAATGGTAACCAAAATGGAGCTATAGACGTGACAGTGAGCGGTGGAGCAGGTGGGTTTACCTTCGAATGGGTTAACCTGGATGATCCCGGATTTGCAAACCCTGGCACCATGGATTTGGCAAATTTAGAAGCTGGTCGCTACAAACTTACCGTAACCGATGCACATAATTGCCAAAAGGTTGGAGGCCCCTATTCTATTAATGAACCAGCGCTCTTAACTTTTACTTACCAGATGGAAAATGTGGATTGTTTTGGTAATAATAACGGCAGAATAGAAATAAATGCCACAGGTGGCGAACCAAATTACAAGTACAGCATCGATGGAGGTATTACTTTTGTGGATAATAGCATATTTTCCAACTTGCCACCATCCACCTATATTTTGCAAGTTAAGGATGCCAACAATTGTCTTTCACAAACCAAAACCGTTGAAATAGAGCAACCAGATGCAGCCTTGCAGGTACTTTCCTATCAAATTACAGCTGTTCTTTGTCATGGGGATAATACAGGAGCCGTGAGTGTTATTATTTCCGGTGGATCGGAACCTTACAATTATCAGTGGACAGGATTCAACGGTACACTCCCCAACAATACCAATTTCATTAATCATCTGGAAGCAGGAGATTACTTTCTATTAGTAACCGATGCCAATGATTGTCAAATTAGTCAGATTTTTACGGTAACAGAACCCGATCCTATTGATATTGATGCTCTATTGACACATACTACTTGTATTGGCGGAAATGATGGCTCGATTGATATAACTGTAACCAATGGAATTCAACCCTATAACTACAACTGGTTTAAGAACGGTTCGCCGTTTTCTACAGATGAAGATTTAAACGATCTTTTTGCAGGCATTTATTCTGTAGTAGTTAAAGATGCGAATAATTGCGAGCAAACAGGGGGCGATTATCAAATCTTAGAACCAACCACCGGCATGACATTGAGCTTGTTAGATGTTTCAGACATCAGCTGTCATGACGAGATTGATGGGGAAATCCACTTCAGGGTTACAGGCGGCACAGGGCCCATCATTTATAGATTAAATGAAAATACTCCCGGCGAAATGTCAAATCTCACCGGCGATTTTTTCGGTTTGGGTGCTGGATACTATTCTTTAACAGCAGAAGATTTTAACGGATGTATGTTTTCGTATGATGGAAATCCAGTTGAATTAATAAATCCGGAGGAGCTTGTCATTACCAGGGTTGAAACTATTGACATTACCTCTTGCTTTGGTAATGATGAAGGATATATAAAGATTACAGCAAATTTTGGAACACCTCCCTATGAGTATTCTATTGATAATGGAGTAAACTGGCAGACTTCCAGAGAATTTTTCAATCTATCAGCAGGCTTATACGATGTTCGTGTTAGAGATAGCAGATATTGTGAAATCCAGTATAATTTAAATCCTGTCGAAATTCTTGAACCTGCACAAATAGTTATTTCGGATATAACTACGGTTGATGTTGAGAATTGTTTTGGCGATTTAACCGGCGAAATAGATATCGTGGCATCAGGTGGCACAAATGCTTTAAGATACTCTATCACCGGGGATATATCTTCCGGTTACAAGACATATTCGCATTTTACCAATTTACCAGCAGGATTATTCCATGTTTTTGTAAAGGATTTAAATGGCTGCGTGGTTGATGGAGGCGAAGTCGAAATCTTTCAGCCTGCTGAATTGGTGCTGAATAGCTCGAATTATATAAATCCCTCTTGTTTTGGTTATTCTGATGGTGAAATACATGTTAATTTTATTGGAGGTACACCCCCAGTTTCTTACACCCTTAATGGTGGGACAAGTCAAAATCACGGAAATTTCGTAGGACTCAGCGCTGGTAATTATACGCTAAATATTTCCGATTCAAAGGGTTGCGATATTAATCCGCCCTTGTATATAATTTTGACATCACCCTCACAGATTATCAATCATTCATTTGTAGTTGATAATGTTTTGTGCTCAGGCGATCCTAGCGGAATAATTGAAGCTGGTGCTAATGGTGGTCAATTACCCTATGCATTTTCAATCAGTTTCCCAGACAATCACACTGGTGATGCCATAGATGGCAACAATCAATTTACAAATCTGGAAGCGGGTGAATACCATATACATGTGGTTGATAATTTAGGCTGTTCTCCAGCAGACAAACAATTGTTTATTGTTGAGCCTGCAAGCATGGTTGAAATTATTAGTATTCAGGAAACCGATGTGCTTTGCTTTGGTTTTTCCACAGGAAGCATCGAAGTGACTGCAACAGGAGGCACCACAACATACACCTATTCCAAGGATAATGGAATTAGCTTCCAATCATCGAATATTTTCACCAACCTATCGGCGGGAACCTATCAAATAGTAGTTAAAGACCATAACGGTTGTCTAACTCCGGCTCAAACTGTTACCATCACTCAACCTAATAACGAGGCTAATATATCTCTTGATTTTATTACCGATGTGAGTTGTCATGACGAAAATACAGGCGCCATAAATGTAACTGTTACTGGCGGTACCTTACCTTACAGCTATAGCTGGACAGGCCCCGGGGGATTTACTGCCTCCACCGAAGATATCGACCATTTAGAGGCCGGAAGTTATGGATTGGTTGTAACAGATGCCAATAATTGCCAAACTTCAATCGCTACATTCGTTGTAAATCAACCTATTAGTGAAATCCAGGCATTTTTTATGGGGAAAACCGATGTAACTTGTTTTGGAGCCAATAATGGAACCATTAGCATGACAGTAATTGGAGGAACAGCTCCCTATAATTATATATGGAGCAGCACCTGGAGCAATTTTGTGAACCCCAATACCGAAGATTTAACAAACCTTGGGCCTGGGGTCTACAACCTCACCATATTCGATGCTAATGGATGCATTTTATTACTTACAGATGATTATACCATATTACAGCCTCAAAGTATCAGTTTTAATGTTTCTGTAACTGATATTGTTTGTTTTGGAGATTCGGATGGAGAAATTGAAATAATTGCCAATGGAGGTGTTTCTCCCTATTTATATTCTATAGATAATGGAACTAACTTTCAGCCTTTAAATATTTTCACCAATCTGAATGCTGGCGTTTATGAGGTCATTGTTAAAGACCATAATAACTGTCTTTCTTCTATGCAGCCTGTTACTATAAATCAACCATCAACAGGAATTTTAGTCACACTCGATCAGATTACAGATGTTGATTGCTTTGGCAATAATGCGGGCTCCATTGATATCACGGTTACTTTAGGAATTCCTCCGTACACCTATAGTTGGACGGGGCCAGCGGGTTTTACAAGTAATGATGAAGATATTTCCGATTTAAAATCTGGCAATTATACTGTATCAGTATTAGACCAAAATAGTTGTCATGTAACAGCAGGTCCATTTTTTGTTGCACAACCAACATCAACCCTTTCAATTGATTGGAATGGTTCCACCAATGTTACCTGTTTTGAAAAAGACGATGGAACCATGGCCATGAGTGTAAGTGGCGGAACTACCCAATACTCGTATCTCTGGAGCAGTACCTGGAGTAATTTTGTGAACCCCGGTATTGAAGATTTAACAGACATTGGCCCAGGCGATTACACTTTGACAGTAGTCGATGCCAACGGCTGTAGTGCTTCTAGCGGACCACATACAATCACACAACCCGATGCCATTAGTTTTACTACCATCAAAACCGATGTTAACTGTGTGGGAGAATCTTCTGGAACTATCACTGTTAATGCCACTGGAGGAACCAATCCTTTCACTTATTCAAAAGATAATGGCCTGAGTTTCCAGCCTTCGAATATTTTCACCAACCTTCCTGCTGGAACTTATCAAATTGTGGTTAATGACAATAATGATTGTCAAACACTGGCCCAATCTGTAACTATCAATCAACCTGCTACTACAGCAACCATTCAATTAGATTTTATTACCCATGTAAATTGTCATGGCGATAGTACAGGAGCCATTGACGTTACTGTGACTGGAGGTACTTTGCCTTATGACTTCAGCTGGACTGGACCTGGGGGATTTACTGCTTCTTCGGAAGATATTGACATCCTGCCTGCTGGCAGCTATACCCTTGTGGTAACGGATGACAATGGCTGTGAGACCACAAGTCCTGCTTATCTGATAAATGAACCCGCTAACAGTCTTTCGGTAACTTTTATGGGGGCCACCAATGTAACCTGTTACGGTGCCAACAATGGAACTATGAACATGAGTGTAATTGGCGGAACTGCTCCTTACACTTACCTCTGGAGCAGCACCTGGAGTAATTTTGTGAACCCCAATACTGAAGACCTGACCAATATTGGCCCGGGTAATTACAGTCTGACTGTCCTCGATGCCAACGGTTGTAGCGCTTCTTCCGGCCCTCATACAATAACACAACCTAATGCGATTAGTTTTACTACTAATAAAACCGATGTTAACTGTTTGGGAGAATCTTCTGGAACCATCACAGTTAATGCCACGGGCGGAACCACACCCTACACCTATTCCAAAGATAATGGTGCCAACTTCCAGCCTTCGAATATTTTCACCAACCTTCCTGCAGGAACCTATCAAATTGTGGTTAAAGACAATAACAATTGCCAAACACTGGCCCAGTCTGTAACCATCAATGAACCTGCTACTGCCGCTACAATTAATCTGGATCTGATTACGCATGTGGCTTGTCATGGCGAAAGTACTGGAGCCATTGACGTTACTGTGACTGGAGGTACTTTGCCTTATGACTTCAGCTGGA
>CAXYYJ010000008.1:0-104573 GCA_964293475.1 uncultured Draconibacterium sp. | reverse complement strand
TTGGCCTTTCTTTGTTTCGTTTCTTTGGCCACCCAAAGAAATGAATAAGAAAATACAGGTTTGTAACTTTTCCATCAAGGGAAAAGTAAGGGAAAATGTAGAAACGCAGGATTGCAACCGAGGACAAAGGAGGAGTCTACCTGTCGGCAGACAGGCCTGTCTACCGCCAGGTAGACTCAACGAAGCTAAATCCTGCTGGGCAGGGCATGGAAATCAAAATATCTTTTGAAACGATGATGAGCTGGCCTTTCAGGCCGCTTGATTGGTGTTCTGTTCTTAACAAGGTGCGTTGCACCTTGTTTAAATTAGTTAGGCTTTCAGCCTGTTCTGGCTACCGCAAACAGGCATAGATATTTACGGGGACAACTTAAGTGACCCCGTGAATTGCTCCTCATTTCATCGGGTCAATTCCATTCTGGTGGCAGAATAAGAAGACAAATTACCGCCGGATTTCAATCACATTGCTAATTTCGTTTACTTTGTGTTTCCGTGGGTCTTTAAACCGGTTTTAATGTGAGAATAATGATTCGGTACGCCTTATTGCTTTTGCTGGTATTTCCCGCTTTTCTGAGTTGGGGGCAAAACTCCCGACGCTTAGACAGCCTGGAGCTAAGCCTGAACTACAGCGCTGCTAAAGATACCAAGCGATTGTCTACCCTTCTCGAATTGGCCAAAGAGCTTCAGAACAACAATCCAAACGCTGCCCTGGACTATGCCCACGAGGCTCAGCAAATATCACAACAGATCAACCACCGAAAATCGGAACTCGACGCCATGATTTTGATGGCCGAAATTTATTGGAGCATGTCACACTTCAACGAAGCAGTCGATTTGGCAACCCAGGCCAAAATTTGGGCCGAAAAAGAAAATTTCCTTCCCGAACTGGCTTTGTGCCACCGGCTTATGGGCCAGATTGATGTGGACCTGGGAAACTATAAAAAAGCCAGCGAAAACTTTTTTACCAGCCTGAAAATCTTCGAAACAATAAACGATAAATCCGGCATTGCCAAATCGCTCAACAGCATTGGCTACGTATACTTCGATCAGGAGAATTACGAGAAAGCGCTGGAATACTATTTTCAGTCGCTCAATATTGCCAAAGAAGTGAACGACAAGCAGGGAATTGCCCGCGGACTTAACAATATTGCTGCTGTTTATGGAAGTCAGGAGGAATATGAAAAAGCCAAAAGATACATTAAAGAAGCCATCATCATCAACGATGAGCTCGGAAACAGGCAGTGGGTGGGAATCAATACCATGAATCTGGGGTTAACCTTCCAGAAACTCCACCAACCCGACTCGGCCATCCGCTATTTTCAAAATGCCCACCATATTTTCTCGGAGCTTAACAATGTGATGTGGCAAACCAAGTGCAGCCTGAATATGGGTTCATTCTATTTAGATATTGGAGCCTTCGAAAAATCGCTCCATCAGGCCAAAATGGTGCTGGAACAGGCTCAGACCCACGAAATGAAAAAAGTGGTTCAGGATGCCTACGAGCTATTCCGCGACACCTATTTATCGCTGGGCGATACCATATCGGCCTATAAATACACTCTTTTGGTCATTCAGGCCCGCGACAGCCTCGAAAGCGAAAAAAACAAAACGCTGCTCTCCAAACTCGAGCTTCAATACCAATTCGACAAGAAAGAGCAGGAGCTAAAAATTCAGCAGCAAAAGCACAATTTTATTCTCATCATTTTTATGATAAGTCTGGGGTTTGCTTTGGTGGTTTTTCTGCTTTTATGGGCCCGGCAGCGCATAAAATCTAAAAATGTGGTTCTCGAGAAAAAAGCTTTGGAGGAAAAACTGGAGTTTAAGAATAAAGAATTCACCATCCACGTGATGTCGCTGATGAAGAAAAACGAGATGATTGCCGGTCTAACCGATAAACTGGTTCAGGTAGCCGAAGAGGCAGTTAAAGAAGAAACCCGTGAAGCCATTAAGCGCATTGTTCTTGAGTTGCAAAAAAGCACCGACGGCGAAATTACCGCCGAATTTGAGCTTAGGTTCAGTCAGGTACACGGCGATTTCTACGACAAATTGCTCAAACGATTCCCCAATCTCTCGCCCAGCGAACAGCGGCTTTGCGCTTTTCTGCGGCTAAACTTAACCACCAAAGAAATTTCGGAGCTAACAGGACAAAGCGTAACTACCCTGGAAACGGCGCGTTACAGGCTTCGAAAAAAATTGAATTTAGCCAATTCGCAAACCAACCTCATTACCTACCTCAGCCAGATTTAATGCCAAAAAAAAGAAAAAGGGATTGCGCCAAATGATTTCAGCAGCAATCCCCTTCCATTTAAAAAAACTATAATTTTTGCCCTATATAGAACACATAACCATAATGTTCTTTGTATTTGGCATAGAGTCTGGCTTCTTCACGCTGATTTTCAACCAGTTCTTCAGCTGTCTTATTTCCCGCATATTTTTTCAGAAAATCAACCTGAACGGCTATTTGGGGTTGGTAGAAATGATCGGTCCAGCAGGTTTCGGGCAAGGCAAAATGAGCCACGGGTTTGTAGCTTGCTTTTTGCATTTGCGCCAATTTATTGGGAATGGTATCTATTTCGGCATAGGCATCGAGCCAGAACTTGTTAATCTCGTCGGGCCTGTTTTCGGTGAACCAGGAAATCTCGGTTACGGCAATAAAACCGCCTTTCTTCAGAAACTTTTTCCACTCCTTCAACCCATTTTCATATCCAATATTGTAAATGGCTCCCTCTGACCAGATCAGGTCGAGCGATTCGTTTTCAAAAGGAAGATTGTCCATGGAGCCCTCCAGTCCTTTCACCCTGTGATTCAGTTTCAAACGGGCAGCCTGGGCGTTAAACAGGTCGATAAAGGTGGGAAAAAGGTCAATTCCGGTGATATGACCCGGAGCATTCTGAGCCAGAATCATGGTTTGTCCACCCGTGCCACAGCCAATATCGGCAATTTGTGAACCGGGGGTTAAGGAATCAATAAAGCTCAGGGCTTTTATGGTGACCTCGGGGCTTCCGGGCCCTTGACGTTCAACGCTGCTATAGTATTCGCAAATTAAGTTGAAATCGAATTCGTGAATGGATTTGTTTTCGGTACTCATGATGTTATATTTTGGATGGATTCATTTTCCGGGGTTCATGAAACCCAAAGATTCCATCGGTTATTAATAAAATTAAATGAACAAAACCCTGACCCGAAAAGGCCAGAGCACAAATATATAACCCGCAGAAGAATGATTCCGGGGCTATTTAGAACACAATATCCAATGTATTATTTAACATCCAATGGTTTAGGAAAGGCAAAGATAAAGATTTTTGCTGAGTCGATATTCCGCGATGAAAAATTTTGCTTCCAACCCGGGATAATCTATGCCTGAGCGCGAAATCCGTGCTTTCTTCCCCAAAAATAACCTTTGTACAGGTATTGTAGAGGTGATTTCAGGCTATTTGTAGTTTTTGTAGAGGAGTCATTTTTTGACATTGCAGCCATCTATACTTAAGTTTGTAACCGATAATTTAATAGCCCATGAACCCACAGGAAAAATATCGGCCCAGGGAAATTCCGGAGGAGAAGCCTGACGATTTTAACGAAATAAAAGAGTTTTTGAGAAAGAAAAATGCTCAAAACAAAGTGCTGAAAAAGCTCATCAACAAACCAGAATTAAATGAAAATAAAAGTAAAATTTAAACCTATGAGAAAATTAAACTTATTGCTAATTCTAGTGGTTTTATTAGGACCCTGGTATCTGAAAGCACAAACAGACAAAAGCACCAGGGCGGTGATTTTTGAAGAGGATTTCAATGGCTGGTCATCCATTGAAGACGAAGGCTGGTTCACCTATAGCCCCCAATCGTGGAATTTTATCTCGGCCACCGGCGAAAGCATCGACTTTTTTAAGCAGGATGCCGCCACCTGGATGATGCTCATTTCGCCACTTATGGACTTATCTGATGCCTCTCAGCTCACCTTTTTCCATAAAAGACTTTCGTCAGTCGACGGGCAAAAATTGGAAGTGGGCGTTATGACCGACCCCAACGACCCCGCCACTTTCCAGCTGCTGAATATTGTGGACATCAACAATCCCGACTGGACCGACGAAGGAACCCTAACCATTCTTTCGAGCCTTACCGGAAGCTATCATATTGCTTTCAACGTTTCGGCTTCGAGCCCAATACCTTATACCTATTTCAGTATCGATAATGTTTCGGTTACGGACGATGGTGCTGCTGCCAACTGGCCTTCGTATATTACCAATCTGTCCTTAGAGCCCCAACCCAATGGAGTAAATGAGGTCACTGTGTCGTGGGAAAATCCATCCATTGAAGCCGATGGCGACGCCTTGACCGATTTGGACTCTGTGGTGGTTTTGCGCAATGGCGAATACCTTGAAACCTTTTTCAATCCAACCATTGGAGCTAACGAAGAGCACGTTTTCGATGTTCCTGAGCCTGGTTTTTATGTGTTCACCATAACAGCTTATAACAGTGCCGGAGCCAGTGTGCCTATTTTCAATGAACCACCGGTCTGGGTCGGACTCGACACTCCCGGCCCGGCAGAAAATGTGGTGCTCACCGTTACCAACAACACCCAAACCACGCTCACCTGGACAGCTCCTTCCACAGGTGCCCATGGTGCCTATTTCGATGGGGTGGTCGATTTATACCGAATCATTCGCGCCGATGGAGCAGAATATACCATCGATGGCAGTCTGCAGGAATTTTCGCAGGAAGTTCAAACCCCCGGAACCTATTCCTACGAAGTGGTGGGCGTCAACACTTCGGGCGATGGTACCGCCGTGGAATCCAATGCCGGAGCCTACTATTTCGACGGGTTTTTACTGGCAGAAGACTTTTGGGTTGATGTTCCGGCCCTCGGTTGGCATATCGAAGGTGAATCACCCGATTATTGGTTTAATTGGTTGACAGATTATGCTGGCGGCCTCCCCCACGAAATGATTTACTATTCCGACCAGTTTGCCACCTTTACCGGCGAAGCCAAAGCTGTTTCCCCCCAAATAAATACTGAAGGACTTGCAGCTTTAACCCTAAAATTCAAACATGCACAATATTGGCTATCAGGCACCTATAATTTTAAAGTGCAAACCAGCAGCGACGGCGGAAACAACTGGCACGACGTGTGGGTAAAAACCGTTACCGAGTCCATTTTGGGCGAAACCAAACTCATTGTCATCGACAACGAAGATGTGGGCTCAGAGAATTTTCAGTTCTCCTTTGTTTTCGAAGGATTTTCGGAGAACTTCGAGTTTATGGCCATGGACGAAGTTCGCCTTTACGAAGCCGATGAAGTGGATTTGGTAACTACAGAAATGGATATTCCCGAGCTCATAGAACCCGGTAATATTGTTACACCTATTGGATTTATTGAGAATTGGGGATACCTTGCCGCCGATTTCACAGCCACCTTCACCATCAACAACGGGTCGGAAGTGGTTTACGAGTCGGTAATTAACGATCAAATTGCAGGTGGTGGAATCATGGAACTTACTTTCGACAACTGGACTGCCCAGGAAGGAAATTATATGGTGACCTTTAATGTGAGTACTGCCAACGACGAAAACCCCAATAACAACACCATTTACCATGCCTTCGATGTATATCTGCTCAATGCCCAGCGCACTTTGGTGGTTTGTGAAGAAGCCACCGGAACCTGGTGCGGATATTGTCCTGGAGCTGCCATGGGACTCGACGAGCTGGTTGAAAACACCTGGCCTGTAGCAGTGGTTGCCTATCACGGAAACGACAACTACGAAACCCCCGAGGGCAGACAACGTATTGATTTTTATGGAATTGGCGGCTATCCAACTGTGATGTTCGACGGCGTGGAAACCTATATCGGTGGAAGTGGTTCCGAGAGCATGTACGATACCTATCTGCCCATCGTTGAACAACGTTTGAGCATCCCCGCAGCAGTTTCCATTGATTTTGAAGATATGATTTTCGATGGAAACGCCTTACTGGTATCGGTTGCTATCAACTCAGGCTCTCCCATTCCCGGCGATAATATTGCCCTAATTGCTTCGCTGGCCGAATCGCATATTCCCCAGAACTGGCAAGGTCTCAACGAGCTGAATTTTGTGGAACGAGCCATGTTTGGCGGTGCCGATGGACATGCCATATCTCTCGCCGACCAAACAGAAAATGTGGTGGTTATGCTTGAACTGGACCCGGAGTGGGTTGTAGATAACAGTGAATTGGTGGTTTATGTTCAAAACTTAGACAATAAAGAAATCTATAACGGAAATAAAATCAGCTTAGTAACAGTTTCGGTGAATGAAGTTTCGAAGTGGGTGGCCATTTATCCCAATCCTGCCACCGATTTTATTACCATAACCAATGGCGAAGCCGGCGAAGTGAATTTGTATACCCTTCAGGGACAGAAAGTTTTAAGCCAAACCATCCCCGCAGACCATGCCCGGATTGATGTTTCGGGTCTGGAATTCGGAGTTTATGTGTTCGAAATGCAGGTCAATGGCAAGCTATATACCCAAAAACTGCTGATTAACAATTAGAAAACCATAAATAACAATCTATAGCCTTTAGGGGGAAGCTCCCTTTAAAGGCTATTTTTTTGCGAAATGGCTCGTGAAACATGGAAAATCAGCGGGTGAAAATCATGTGATTAGTAGTTATCCTTATTTGCTGCGGAACATTGAATTAGAATGAGCCGTTAAAAAAAGTATTTCGCCAGAGCTTTGGGTTTCTGAGTAGCCCAAATTGACTATTTTTGGCAAACAGGAATGATGTGATGCAAAACAAATGAATAGATTGCAGGCATTATTTTCACAGATTGCATGAATAAAAATAAAACCTAATGACAGATTATATCATCGAAAAAATGATTGGCTATTTTGGAACCGATGTCCGGCGAATCAATCACGCATTGAAGGTTTATGGATTTGCAAGCACCATTGCGCGAAGAGAAAAACTATCGGATTTAGAGATAGTTACCACAGATTTAAGCGCCATTCTTCACGATATTGGAATTAAAGAAGCTGAGAGAAAATACCAATCTTCGAGTGGCCATTATCAGGAATTGGAAGGGCCGGCCATTGCAAGAAATCTGTTATCCGAAACCAACCTAAACCCCGAAATTGTCGATAGAATTTGTTTTATCATTGGTAATCATCACAGCTATCAAAAAATTGATGGACGTGATTTTCAAATTCTTGTGGAAGCCGATTTTCTGGTCAATATTTATGAGGATGAGATTTCAATGGATTCCATTGGGCATATTCGCGAAAACTATTTTAAAACCGCCACAGGCATTTCGATGCTGGAAACTATTTTTATGAATTAATTAATTACTATTCAATGATTTATACAAATTCAGAAATTCGCAGGCAGGACAGACTCTTCGATGAAATATCGGCTCACTCCTTGCTTCAATCAGGAGAATATGGGGTTTTATCACTTTCGTGCGAGGAGCATGGCGTATATGGAATTCCCATCAGTTATGCCTGGGATGGCGAAAAAACGATTTATCTGCATTGTGCCCACGAAGGAAAAAAACTCCGCTGTATGGATAAAAATCCAAGGGTTTCGTTTTGTGTGGTTGGGCGTACCCAGGTAATTTCAGATAAATTTACCACCGAATATGAAAGCATTATTCTGGAGTGTGAAGCCGCCAGAAATCTATCTCCCGAAACCAGGATGAAAGCACTTTCCTTACTTCTGCAGAAATACTCGCCCAACGATATGGAAACAGGACTAAAATATGCCGAAAGCTCCTTCGACCGCACAGAGATAATAAGGCTCGAAATCAATAAATGGTCGGGGAAAAGTAAAAAAATATAGCGAAAACCCGCTATTTCCATTTGGGGAAATTGGCGAATCCCTTGCCGTGAAAATTCAAGGATTACAGCAAAACTTTAGCCTTGGATGGGTTAGCATTAAGCCATCATTCAAACTAAAAATCGGAGAGAAGATTCTCGTTGGTGCAACGGTGAAACTCGGGCTGAATGGTGAAATGGGTAATCTGATGATGTTTCAGAATCACTTCTATTTCAGCCAGAATGGTCTGAAACTCGTTCAAACGGGCATCGTGGGTCATGCTGATGTGGGCTTCGAAAAAAATATCCTTCTCGTTCAACTGCCAAACATGTACATGATGCACATTTTCAACGGCTTCCAATTTCTTAATGTCTTGAGCTATGGACTCAATATCGAATTGTGGTGGAGAGAATTGCATGAGAATTTTATAGGAACTACTCAAAATGCCTATGCTGCTCCAAATCAAATAACCAGCAATGAGTACCGACAAAATACTGTCGATATGATAAAATCCGGTAAATTTCATCACAATACCGCCAATCAAAACCGCCACCGAAGTGAGCAAATCGGTAAGCAAATGCAAATAAGCCGATTTCATATTCAGGTTTTTGTGGGCATCGCGCTGAAGCATTACCACGCTCAAGGCATTGACAATAATGCCTCCAAGAGCAAAATAGATAACCAGATCCGATGCAATTTCGCGGGTTTCGAAAAACCGTTTTATGGCTTCGGTCAAAAGAAAGGCCGCAATGGCAATAAGCGTGAGTGCATTGATAAAAGCAGCCAGAATTTCGGCCCTTTTAAATCCGAAGGTTTGCTTTAGCGTGGTTTTTCTGTGCGACATACGGTGGGCAAAAAAGCTCAGAAGGAGCGAAACCACATCGCTGAAATTGTGCAATGCATCGCTGAGCAAGGCCATGCTGCCCGAAATCAATCCCCCAATTACCTGCGCCAGCGTAATAAGAAGATTTAAAACCACCGCCCATCCCAGATTTTTTCCCGAAATCTCAAGGTGTTCGTGATGATGGTGATGGTTGCGACCTTCTGACATAATTCTGCTGATTTACAGTCGAATAACCTCGTAGGTGATGGCTCCCTTATTGCCAGACTGATCGTAGAAGCTTACAAACCGGAGTTTGTAATAAAAGCCGTCGTTGTTTTTTATCACATAGCTTCTATCGGGGACAATGGTGTAGTTTCCCCCATCGAAATCGTAAAGTTTCCAATCGTAGCCAATGATGTCGGCCTGTGTCGAAAACTCGTATTTCGAGGTGTCCGACAGAATAATATTTTGAAACGGATCGCTGGTTTCAGCAGCACTCACACCATTTGGATTGGCCAAAACTCCCACCAGATTGTAGGGATAGGGATCGCCAACATCGGTAAAAAGAATGGTGGAATAACGGCTAAACTTCAGGCTCCAGCCCTGCTTTTCGGGCTCCACTGAAACAATACCGTCGTCGAAAGAGAGAAACACAAAATTGAACTGCGGATTTTTCTCAATGGTTACGGTTTGCTCCCCGCTGCCATCGAGATTGGCATAAGTGATTTGGTAGCTATTTCCAACCAGATTCAACACTATCTTTTTAAATCCCTGGGGATGAAACTGGCTGTCGAGACCGCGGTCAATCACATAAACCTGTTTTTTCGATTGCAATATTCCGCCAATGTTTTCCAGCCATTGGCCTAAGGCGGTGCTGTCGTTGTTTCCGCTCGACACGTCGAAAATCATATCCAACCCATCAGCCGATGTAACGGACTCAAAATCGGTGGTTTGTGTATTGGCGGCAAACATCATCAGGGCGGAGTTGAGTTTCACGGTCCAGCTGCTATCGGAACAATCGAAGGCCAGATCCCAGGTGTCAATGACATTCGATGACCTGGGTTCCAGGGTGTTTAAATCGAAGAAAACCTGAGTCTCGTAAAGATTTCCCACATTGGTGGTGATGGTTTCCAGGGGTAGGGCAGCAATTTTTTCATCCTCCTTAAAGCAGGACGAGAGCAGGAGCAAAACAGCGAAAAATGCTGCAAACCGGAAAATATGTTGACTTGTCTTCATGGCTAATACTTGGTGAAATTATACTTTAAGCTAACGAAAAAGGTACGGCCCCAACCAACAAGCGACGAAGTACCCCCAGATGAACCATGACCGCTTCCGCTGCCTGCAACACTGTTAAGCTGAACATTGTCGAAAATGTTTTTAACTCCGGCCCCAACAACCAAGGTGTTTTTGAAAAGCTGCCTGGTAACATTCAAATCCAGATTGTGATAATCGTCCATATAAACCATGGAAATTTCATTGTCTTCCAAATAAACGGGATTGGGATATTTACCAAAATACTTGTACAACAGCGATAAATGGGCTGTATTATCCATAAAATGGAGCAACAAATTGGCCGATGCGTCGTGGTTATAATAAAAATCGTTGAGCCCCGATGAGAAGGTTCTGGTACCAGTAACAGCGTAGGATAATTCCAGTTCTACCTGGCGCAATGGTCTTAGGGTAAAATTATACACACCACCCAGCGACTCGAACTTGTCGATATTGGCATTTCGATAAAGAAGATCGTTTTCGGTGGTCACCTGAATGAGCGAAATGCGGTCGGAAATCTGATTATAATACAGCGTGAGCCTGTAATCGTAGGGGCGCTCCTGAATGAGCACATGCCCGGAATAAGCGAGATTAAAATTATGCGACCTTTCGGCTTTCAAATCGGCATTTCCTTCAATCTGGTGGTTGGTATCATAAAAGTAGAGATACAGCTCTTTGAGCGATGGAGCGCGAAAACCGCGGGCATAGCTGAACCGGATGCTGTTGCGTTCCCACTGATATTTCAGATTGAGCGATGGCACCAAAGGCGCGTTATATTTGGTATTGATGGCTGCGCGAATGGCCGGCTGAAACATGAGCTTGTCGGTGATATTCCATTTCAAAATCAGAAAAGCGGCGTAATCGGCTATGCTTTCGTATTGATTTAGAATTCGTTTGCCCCGGGCATCTTCCCAATTAATGTCGAATCCCATTTGATATTCGAGCACTTCGCTTTTGGTATGACGGTTATAAGTTCCCCGCGCCACGATGGTATTAAACACCGAAGTATCGTGGTCATCAACAATCGGACTCAGAACGGATTCTAAAGTACTCAGATTTTTAAAATAGGTTTGCTTGATTCTATCGTAATAAGAATAGCTAAACATGGTTTTTATGCTGTTCAGCTCTGAGAGTTGATAGTCGCCATGAAGGCTGGCATTCAGGCGGTTGGTATAAAACCAGATATCGTTTCCATAGATATAGTAGGGCTCGTTGCGATTGAGTAATTTCTCTTTAAACCCATCAACTTTGGCCTTAAGTTTCATTTTCGAAGATGAGTAGATATAGTTGAGACCTGCATTATACTGTTCTTTGGGTTTCCATTCCTGCTCCCTTGAGTCTGGATTTAAAGAAAAGCCTTCGAAGAAATTCCGGCCAAAATTGGCGCTCACGGTATTTTTCTTCTTTTTCCAGCTCAGGTTCCCATTGGCGTTGTAAACGCCCACCGACTCGTAAAACAAATCGGCTCCGGCTTTAAAAGTGGCGTATTTATTCTCTTTGGTAATGATGTTGATAACTCCCCCCAAAGCATTGCTGCCATAAATCACCGACATGGGACCTTCCACAATTTCGATGTGGTCCACCTCCGAAAGATTAATCTGGCTCAGGTCGATATTGCCATCGAGCCGTCCGATTACGGGGACATCGTCCACCAGAATTTTAATGTTTTCGCCAGTTATCCCTGCCAGCTTGAGCGACGAGCCTGTGGATGGATCGTTGTTGATTTGAATATTTGCCTGATTATTCAATAGCTGATTGAGGCTTGTTGAAGCTGAACTCTCTATCTCTTTTTGGCCGATTAACTGGATATTGTAAATGGATTTATCCACACTCACGGGTCTATTTTGCCCTGTCACCACCACTTCGTTAAACTGCATGGTTTGGGTTTTCATTTTATATTCCACCAGCTCTTTCTGAGTTCTGAGCGTATCGATGATGGTTTCGAACCCAACAAACGAAATACTGATGATGGCCTGACCCGAAAATGTAAAACGCGCTGTGCCATGGTCATCTGTTAGAAAATAGTCGGTTTTATCAGTTACCATATCTCTGATGCATACGTGGCACCAGGGCAGAGGTTTGTTGGTTTCTGCTTCAATGGTATTTATTTGTATTTCACGCTGTTGTGCCATTGTGAAACCAACAACCAGAAAAAACAGAAGGGTTAAAATTCTTAGCTTCATATAAAAAAGAAAGCCCGATAAACTTCCCCGAAGAAATTTACCGGGCTTATATTATGGTTTCTTATTGTTTAACAAATTTTTGAGCTGCTCTTCCTTTTGTGGATGTCAAAATCAGTGTATAAACTCCTTGTTTTAAAGAAGTTATAGAGATGGTGCTTGTAGTGAAACCAGCTTCAACAGTTTGGCGGGTAACCAATTTGCCTGTAATATCAACCACGGTAGCTTCCATGGCTGATGTAGCATCGGTTATAAGATTCAACTCATCCTGAGCGGGATTTGGATACACTTCAAAAACTGATAAGCCTGTCATTTCGGCGATGGCAGAATGGTCGGTAATATCTTTTTGCATAAACGAATAAATTCCTGTGGATGAACCACTAAAACCAGTGAAATAGAGTTTCCAGTATAACGAGTCATTTCCAGCCTCGTTCAATACCTTGGTAAAATACACCCGCTGATCCTCAACGTTGTACAGGTAAGTATTCATGTCGAAGGTTTTCCAGTCGCTGCCAATCTCAGAAAGGTTGGTGGTAAAATTGCTTTCGGTATAGCTTTCATATTCGGTTTGATTCACTCCATCTACCTGTTGAACAGTTACATATTTGGAATTAATTTGAACTCCGGTAACATAGTAAGGAATGGTATAATCGAAATATTTGGTAAACAGTAATTGCCAGTTGGCCGAAGCGGGTTCCTTGTCGACTATGGAATTGGTCTCCATAGAAAAATGGGCAAAATTTAAGCCTGGATAATCATCGGCAGAGAAGGTGAAAGTTTCTTCATTTCCACCGTCAATATCGGCATATTTAATTACCCAGTTATTGATACCAGTATTGGGATCGCGGCTAACAACCCACAGTTTTTTATACTCGCCAGCCACATTTTTCATCACAAAAAGACTGTCGCCTTCAATGATGTGGGTAGCCATATTATAAACGCCCCAACCCTGGTCAAATGCATCGTCCAGATTCATGTTTCTGATAAAAGCACCGTTGTTCAAATCTTCCACAGAGTTATACATGGGTGTCCAGGTATACATTCCAGTGGTATCGATATCGTCCCAGGCTGTGGTGTTGCCATTGGGATAGGTGTAAACCTCCACGCCTGATCCGTTATTGGCCAGAATATTGATATTCATGCGTTCAATGGCAAAAGCCATATCCCAGTTGGTGCGGGGGCTGGTAACTAAAGAGCCGTTTGAAAAGCTGTAGTAAACTTCATTAGCATAGGCATTGCCGGTGGCTACTTCTACCGCAGTTTGGGCGGTAACGGCAACTGCAAAAAATGATAAAAACAAAAGGGTGAAAATTCGGTTCATGTTGGTAATTTTTTGTTGTTAAAGATTCTGATATCAATACTTCTCATAGATTCCGGCAAACTTATTAAATTCACCATTCTATTGTTAAAAAAATAACTATAAATTAACTTTTGAAAATCGAAGCAAAATTAACCGATTTATTTCGGTTCCCCAATACCTATTTCATGCGATTTGAAAGGAAATTCCCCCAAATGAAAAATCATTTACACTCTGTATAGAAATTGCGAAAATATATCCCATCAGCAGAATCCATTGAAATACCATTTTTTGGGGATTGATGGTTTTGAAGGCTGAAAGGATATTTGCAGCGCAAAGCAAATCCCGAAGGATTATAATTCGGCAGTTTGTTTGCTCCGGGCATGTCCGGGAAAAGAAAACAACGGATGAAAACAAACATGACAATCATTCGGGACATTAAAACCTTTAAAGCATGAAGATAGAACTAAGAAAACCCTGGATAGGAATCATAGCATTTTTAGTGGTACTTTTTACCATGCCCCTTGGCCATGCGGCAATGATCATCATGGAAAAGGCCTTTGGTCATGAATATGTTTTTATAGCTGCGGGTGCCATGGGATTTGCAGGGCTTTTTCTTCTCGTTTGGGGGGTTGTGGTTTCGGGCGATACCAAAGCCACTTTTCTTGGGTTGTTTGCGGGATTGCTCATCTGGACAGGCTGGGTGGAGTTTGCCTTCGTATATTTTGCAAATCGTCATGGCGTTCAGCCGCTCATGGAAAACAGCGAGATTATTACCAAACCCGAGTATCTCATCATGCCTTCGTCGGTGGGTTTTTGGGCTATTTTAATGATTTACTATTTCCTGGGCTCCCAAACCGGATGTGTTTTCTTCAACTGGTTTCAAAAACGGCTGAACATTAAAAACGAGCAGCAGTTTGTGCCCGCCCAGCGAAACAAGGCCATCACCACCTTTCTCGAACTAATTGCGCTCCTGTGGACTTTCTATCTCGTGCTTCTGTTTGCCTACGACGACCGTTTCCTGGGCGACCGCCATTTTGTTACCTATCTGGTGGCCTTTGGGAGTTTGATTTGGTCCATGTTTTTATTCAAAAACCTGCTCCTTATCTCCCAAATGGGCTACGCCATCCGCTACAGCATTCCCACGGTTATCATTTTCTGGAACTTTGTGGAAGTACTCGGTCGCTGGAACTTGTTTAATGAAATTTGGATTGAACCCGGCAAATACTGGCTCGAAATGTTGCTCATGACCCTGGCTTTTCTGGTGACATTGGTCTTTGCTGTCATGCACCGGAAAAAGAAATTTCTGTTGCAGAAAATATAAGCTTCGGTGGGCATTTATTCAGCCAAACAACTTCCCCAAAAAAGAGTATTTTTGCCCCCTGAAATTCTATAACTCTATTTCATGCTCAAAACATCTCAAAATGTGGAGATTATGTCGCCGGTTGGTTCTTTCGAATCGCTCATGGCAGCCATTCAGGGAGGTGCCAATTCGGTTTATTTCGGCATTGGCAAGCTCAATATGCGAAGCAAATCGTCGAAAAATTTCGATCTCAACGATTTGGTCACCATCGCCCAAATTTGCAAAGAACATCATATCCGCACCTATATCACCCTCAATACCGTAGTTTACGATACCGAGCTCGACGAGATGCGACAAGTGATTGATGCGGCTAAGGAAAACGGCATCACCGCCATCATTGCCTCCGACCAAAGTGTGATTCATTACGCCTTCTCCAAAAAGATGGAGATTCACATGTCAACCCAAACCAACATCACCAATATTGAAGCCGTAAAATTCTATAGCATGTTTGCCGATGTAATGGTTACAGCACGCGAGCTGAATCTCGATCAGGTGAAAGCCATTACCGATACCATTGAACGTGAGCAGATTAAAGGCCCTTCGGGCGAGCTGGTTCAGATAGAAATTTTTGCTCACGGTGCACTTTGCATGGCCGTTTCGGGAAAATGCTATTTGAGTCTCGACAATCTGAACAGCTCCGCCAACCGTGGCGCCTGTCTGCAAACCTGCCGCCGGCCTTATGCAGTGAAAGACAAAGATGGAGGCATAGAGCTGGAAGTGGACAACGAGTACATCATGTCGCCCAAAGACTTGAAAACAGTGGGTTTCCTCGATAGAATACTCAATTCGGGGGTTAGGGTTTTAAAGATAGAAGGCCGTGGCCGCTCCGCCGAATATGTTAAAAAAGTGACGCGGGTTTACCGCGAAGCCGCCGATGCCTGGCTTGCCGGAACCTACACCCACGAAAAAATTGAACAGTGGGATTTGGAACTCAACTCGGTGTACAACCGCGGGTTTTGGGATGGCTATTATCTGGGCCGTAAAATGGGCGAGTGGACCGAGCGCTATGGCAATCAAGCCACCACCAAGAAGCTGTTTCTGGGGAGCATTACCAACTATTTTACCAAATTGGGCGTGGCCGAGCTTCAAATGCAAACCTACGATTTGAATGTAGGCGACCAAATCAATATCATTGGCCCCACCACCGGAGTTTATGAAGATGTGATAACCGAGCTTAGGGTCGATTTGCAAAAGGTAGAACAAGCCCTAAAAGGTCAGGCCGTGTCGTTTTCTACCAAAGAAATTGTGCGACGGGGCGACAAGGTTTATAAACTCATTGAAAACGACGGACAGGAATGATAAAGCGGATTTTTGATTTGATCCTTTCACTTATGGCACTGATTATTCTGTCGCCTGTGTTTGTTATTATTGGCCTTTGGGTAGTTTTAGAAAGTCGGGGGGGAATGTTTTTCAGGCAGGAAAGAGTGGGAAAGAACCAGAGAATTTTTAAGCTCTACAAGTTCCGAAGCATGCGGCCTGGCAGCGATGCCAAGGGCTTGCTCACCATCGGAGGCCGCGACCCACGCATTACCAGGAGTGGCTATTTCATTAGAAAATATAAGGTCGACGAGCTGCCGCAACTCATCAATATTCTAAAAGGCGATATGAGCTTAGTGGGCCCGCGGCCCGAGGTGAAAAGATACACAGACATGTACAACGAAACCCAGAAACAAGTGCTCAGCGTTAGGCCTGGTCTCACCGATTATGCCAGTATTTTATACTTTAACGAAAGCGATTTGCTGAGCCAGTCCGCCAACCCCGAAAAAACCTATATCGAAGAAATTATGCCCGCCAAGCTGGCTTTAAACCTGAAATATATTCGCGAGCAAAATTTTAAAACCGATTTATCCATCATCGCAAAAACCATTCAGCGGATTTTTTCTTAACATTTCGTGTTTAACCTTGCACTTTCTCCTCGATTATTTAGCCCATTTTATGCTATTTATACCCTTTGCCTTTAGAATAAATCCAAAACATTTTTAGATTCCTATGCCTCGGGAAAATCTTTTAATCCATCACTTTTCTTGTTTTCTTTTATGTTACATTTGAAGGGTTATTTAGAAAATTGGGATAAATCTTACTATTTACTCCTAATTTCGTAATTGAATCTATTTGTGTCAATTTAAATTTATTAAATATGAAAAGAATTATTTATTCCATAGTGCTCATTATGGTCACTTTGGTTTCTCAGGCACAAATCTGGTTGCCAGCACAAGGTATTGAAAATAAAATAGTTAGAAGTATTGTTGCTGTTGGTTCTGATACTTTGATGGCCGGTGTGGACGATAGCGGAGTTTATATCTCTATAGATAAAGGTGCCCATTGGAGTCCCTTTGCTTTGAACGGCGAGGATATATATTCTCTCATGAAAATCGATAACAGAATTCTTGCCGGCACGGCGAACAACGATATTTTTATTTCCGATAAGCCCTATAATCAATGGGTTAATAAACAAATTGCAAACCTTACTTTTAATAACCTTTCCGAAATAAACGGACTTATTTTTGGATGCACAGCAGGCTCAACAGGCCCGGGAGGTCTATATGCATCGTCGGACAAAGGCGATAGCTGGTCTGTTTACATTTCAAACCCGCCTAGTGTTTACTTAGATGTGGATGCCAATGACGATGGTAGATTTTTTGCTGCCACACCTTTTGGAGCTTTTTATTCCGATAATCAATCACCCTGGATTCAAACTATGGATTTTGGCGGGACTATTCGGTCAGTTAACTACATCGGCTCCGATTCACTTATTTATGGCACCGATTTTGGAATTTATCTATCCACCGACAATGGAGTTTCCGGATCATATCTCTCAGGAATCGACCCCGGAACAATTTATATTTTCGACAATTACTATTATGCCGCCATCCTTGGGAATGGTTTGCTCCGCACCTCTCAATTAGGTGCAGAATGGGAATATCTCAACATCGACAAATTTGTGCATTCGTTGTTAAGCTATGATGATATTCTTTATGCAGGAACCGACGAAGGATTGTACTATTTAGGGGATCTCGTTTCTGTTAGTGAAAAAATTGATGATTCAAAATTATCAGTTAGCCCAAATCCTGTAAAAGATTACCTATTGATAAACAGCGCCACAGAAAAGGACTGGACGCTAAACATTTATGAGTTAAGCGGGAAGTTGATAATAACCAGTTTTAACGAGCAATTTGTCGATGTCTCCTCTTTATCGCCTGGCGTTTATTTTTATCAGGCAATATCTGTTAATGGCACTTTTAGCGGGAAATTTTTAAAAAACTAAATTATAATTACAATGAATATTCGTTTCATTATCTTTACATTCAGCATTTTAGTTTTTTTAAGTGGATGTAGTCCCAAAGTGGAAAAGCAAAATGAATCGGTCGAAAAAAAAGCCGCCCACAGTTTTAAACTCGATTCCACAGGTTTTCTGCTCGATGACCAACCCTTTCAGATTATCTCGGGCGAAATGCACTACGCACGAATGCCCAAAGCCTATTGGCGACATCGCATTCAAATGGCCAAAGCCCTGGGTTGCAACACCATCGCCACCTATGTCTTCTGGAATTATCACGAAACCGAAAAGGGAATTTTCGATTTTAGCTCCGAAGGAAAAAATATTCAGGAATTTCTGGAAATCATTCAGGACGAAGGCATGTATTGCTTGTTCCGCCCCGGACCCTATTCCTGTGGCGAGTGGGATTTGGGTGGAATTCCACCCTATTTGCTTAGCATCCCCGACATCAAACTCCGCTGCACTGACGAGCGTTATATGAGTGCTGTGAATCAATATATAACAAGTATTTCGAAGGAACTAAAACCCTGGCTTATCACCCATGGCGGACCCGTTATTATGGTTCAGATAGAAAACGAGTATGGAAGCTACGGCAACGACCGCGAATATCTCAAAGCCATAAAAAGCATGTGGGAGCAAAACGGCATTGATGTTCCTTTCTACACCAGCGATGGCGCCACAACCTACATGCTCGAAGCAGGAACACTGCCCGGTGTTGCGGTGGGATTAGATCCTGGATATTCCGCCGAAAGTTTTGCTCTGGCCCGAAAAATGAATCCCGGAGTGCCGGTATTTAGTTCCGAAACCTATCCCGGCTGGCTCACCCACTGGGGCGAAGATTGGGCTCGTCCGGATACAGCGGATTTGCTCAGCGAAGTTAGATTCCTGTTAGACAATAAGCTGTCATTCAACTTTTATGTTCTTCACGGAGGAACAAATTTTGGTTTCGCAGCTGGTGCCAATTCTGGTGGACTGGGCTATGAACCCGACATTACCAGCTACGATTACGATGCTCCCATAGATGAGCAAGGCCGTCCAACCCCAAAATACTTTGCCATTCGCAAGCTGCTCTCCAAATATTCCGGCTCCGAAATCCCTTTGCCGGCGGCCATTCCGGTGGTAAGCATTCCAGAGATAAAAATGGAAGCTTTCACTTCTGTCTGGAATCAATTGCCCGCTGCCATTGCTATGGTTCAGCCAAAGCCTTTTGAATATTTCGGACTCAATTACGGTTTTGCACTTTACAAAACCAAACTCATCGGACATAAATCGGGAAATCTGAAAATCACTCAACTGCACGATTTTGCCACCGTTTTTCTGGATGGTGTTTTTGTTGGAACCATCGACCGCAGAAAAGGTGAGAACAGCATTAAACTGCCTGAAACCAAATCGGAGTATCCCGTTTTGGAGATTTTGGTGGAGGGAATGGGAAGAATCAATTTTGCCCAGGAACTCATCGACCGTAAAGGAATAACCGAAAGAGTATCGCTGAATGGCATGACGCTTATGAACTGGGAAGTGTATCCTTTGCCCATGAATTCAGCTGATATTAAAAACCTGACTCCTTCCACAGCCCAACAAAAACAGGGGATGTTCTTCAAAGGGAGTTTCACAATGAACGAATTGGCCGATACTTACCTCGACATGACCGGGTATAAAAAAGGCATGGTGTGGGTAAACGGGCACAATTTGGGCAGATATTGGGAAATCGGTCCGCAGCACAGCCTTTATTGTCCGGCAACTTTCCTGCAAAAAGGAGAAAACGAAATTATGGTTTTCGATTTATTACAGCTCGAACCTGTTCCATTAAAAGGATCAGACAAACTCATTTAAAATGTATGTTTCATATTATCAACAACATAGAACGCATAAATTAATTTTTTGTTAATGCTGATGAATAACTTAACAATTAGTTAATCTATCAAGTAAAAATTGGAGATAAATTCGCAACTTTTAAAAATTACAGAATTTTGATTATTAATAAATTCATATAAACACTTATAAAATGTCAATTTCGAGTTTTTTTCATTCCTTTTCATCAAGAAACAAAGTTTTCTACAATATTTTCGAAGAAATGGTAGAAAATATTATTAAAATGAACGAGCTTTTTGAGCAAGCAATTTCCGAAATGGATATTGCAAAACGTACTTCGATTGTCAAAACCATAAAGGATTTCGAACACAAAAACGATCAGCTTACTCATCAGGTTTTTACCGAGTTAAGCAGAAATTTTATTACCCCATTCGACAGAGAAGATGTTCATGGTTTGGTATCAGCACTCGATGATGTTTCAGATTATATCGATGTAACCGCCAAAAAAATAATAATTTACCGGCTGGAGAAACTGGATTCAGAAATCTTTAAAATGGCAGAAATAAATAAAGACGCCATCAATAACCTCAAGGATGCAATTTATGGACTCAGAGACCTGAAACATGTTGGCAAAATCAATGAAGCTTGTGTTAAAATCAACGGAGCCGAAAATCGTGCAGACGATGTTTTTGAATCAGCCCTAATGGATTTGCTCGATCACGAAAAAGATGCAGCAACCATCATCAAAAAGAAAGATGTTTTGCAAAGCCTGGAACTCGTTTCGGATAAATGCGAAGATGTGGCTGATGTGATAACAAGCATAATTGTTAAGTACGCCTAATTCCGCTAAACCATGACCATTGTTATCATAATCATTGTGCTGGCCTTGATATTCGATTTTATCAACGGCTTTCACGATGCTGCCAATTCCATAGCTACCATTGTTTCTACCAAGGTATTAACTCCGCTTCAAGCTGTTATTTGGGCTGCATTTTTCAATTTTGTGGCCTATTTTATTTTTAAGGAGCATGGAGTTGCCAATACTGTGGCAAAAACAGTTGTTGAACAATTCATCACTTATCAGGTAATTATCTCCGGAATTATTGCAGCCATTGCCTGGAACCTGCTCACCTGGTATTATGGAATCCCTTCATCTTCATCGCATACGCTTATTGGTGGATTTGCCGGGGCTGCCGTTGCTGCATCAGGTTTTAGCGCCATCAATTCCATAATCATTCTTAAAACCGCCAGTTTTATCATACTTGCCCCCATCATTGGCTTGATAATGGCCTATATCATTGCCATGTGGTTTTTACATTCAGCCACTAAAAATCCTGTGCCAAAGATAATTTCGGGGGCATTAATCGTTATCATTTTCATCCTGCTGGCCACAAAACTTGAAACCGATATCAACAGTGATGGAAATTATTTACTGAGTGTAATTACCCATACCAAAAATTTTAAATGGATTCTTTTGGCTTCGGTGGTTTTAATTATGGCAACTTTCTCGCTGTTTTTAAGCAGCATGAACACTCAAAAATCAACCAAATGGTTCAAGCGGCTTCAGTTGGTGTCGAGTGCAGCTTTTAGCATTGGGCACGGTGGAAACGATGCTCAAAAAGTTATGGGGATCATTTGGGTTACTCTCTGGCTCTACCACAATCAATCGAGCGGTTCTACCATAGAATTTGCAAATTTCGAAATCCCCAACTGGGTTCCTATCAGCTGCTACCTTGCCATTGGACTGGGAACCATGAGTGGTGGATGGAAAATTGTTAAAACCATGGGAACTAAAATCACCAAAGTTACTCCCTTCGAAGGTGTTGCTGCGGAAACTGCCGGAGCCATTACGCTTTTTGTAACAGAATTCCTGAAAATCCCTGTAAGTACCACCCATACCATCACCGGATCTATCATGGGGGTTGGTTCTACCAAAAGGTTGAGCGCAGTAAGGTGGGGAGTAACAGTTAAGTTGCTCTGGGCCTGGATTTTAACGATACCTGTGAGCGCTCTCATTGCCATGATTATATTTTATCTGGCCTCATTGTTTATGTAATTTGCTCTGGCTTTCAGAAGTTTTCTACACTCATTTTTTCATCTTGCTATCCATATAAAACCTGAAAAGACAGGCTATTATCATTGTGCATTTGCTGCTATAATTCTCATTTAATACATAAGGTTAAACAAGGTAAATACTATTTGGTTTAATGTGCTGAAACCACTATAAACACAGTGCTTTAAGACTTTTTAAGCTATTAAATATTGTTAATTTAAGCAAGGGGGCTCTATAATGTTTATTTTTGCGCTGCTATGAAAATAACCGCATATAAACTATACTGATTTAGAGATGATTAAAATTGGCATCTTCGGAAAAAACCTGAAAAGCGAAACTTTTCCCTTTATTCAAACCCTCTTCGACAAATTGAAGCTGGTAGGAGCCGAAGTGTTCATTCATATCGAAATCTATAACTTAGTTAAGGAATCTGTTCATTTATACGAGTTTAAAACTTTTTCGGGCTATCACGATATCCATCAGAATCTCGACTTTTTAATCTCTTTGGGTGGCGATGGAAATATGTTGAGCACCGTTACTTTAGTCCGCGATAGTGGAATTCCCGTCATTGGCATCAATCTGGGCCGGCTTGGGTTTTTAGCCAGCATCAATAAGGAGCAAATCCACAAAGCCATCGACAGCCTGGTGGAGAAGAATTACTCCCTCGAGAGCCGTTCGCTGCTGAAACTTTCCACTCCCCATCTGGAGTTCGAAGACCTAAACTTTGCCCTGAACGAAATCAGCATCTACAAGAAACTGCCCAACAGCATGATTACTGTCAATGTTCATGTGAACGGCCAATACCTGAATTCCTATTGGAGCGATGGGCTCATAGTGGCTACACCCACCGGAAGCACAGCCTACAGCCTGAGCACCGGCGGCCCCATTCTGCATCCCGACTCCCAGAACTTTATCATCACCCCCATTGCCCCTCACAATTTATCGGTTCGACCCGTCGTTATTCCCGACAATTCTGTGGTGCAACTTCAGGTGGAAGAGAGAGACGGTGGATTTTTGCTCAGCCTCGACAGCCGAACCATAGAGCTTAAGTCGGGCATTGATTTAACCATTGAAAAAGAGAACTTTAATATAAAATTGGTGCGATTGCCCGATGAGAATTTTTTTGCTACCATAAGAGCTAAATTGCTTTGGGGAATTGACAAACGTAACTAATTGGAAATATTGAAAAAAACTGCTGAAATAACAAGAATGTATTTGCTGGCGGCTTTGCCCGTCATGCTCCTTTTCTTTGCCGCTCCGGCCAAAGCCCAGACTATGGATGTGGGTTTGATTGGCGGCGGAGCCTATTATCTGGGCGATATAAACCCCAATATGCACTTCTACGGCTCGCAACCTGCTTTCGGAGGCTTCTTTCGCTATAACTACAAAACCCGCTGGAGCTTTCGCCTTCAGGCATTTCAGGGAAAACTAAAAGCCGACGATGCCGATTTCGATAAAATCAATGCTGTTAAAGCTTATATCGGCGATGAAATCAATATCAACGACCCCAATGCCATTTATTATCTGATAAGCAATCGTGGGCTCACCTTCGAAACCACCATTACCGAAATCAGTTTTTTGGCCGAAGTGAATTTCTTCCCGTTTTTTGTGGGGAGCAAAAGAAATAAATGGACTCCCTATATGTTTGCCGGAGGCGCCATGTTCTTGTACAATCCGCGCCCCATTGGAAATGGTATTAACCTGCGCGATTTGGGCACCGAGGGACAAGGCTATGCCGACCGACCTGCCCCCTATGGAAATATGGGCTTTTCCATCCCCTTTGGGTTGGGCCTGAAAATTGCACTGGGAAAGCGCTTTGGAATGGGTCTGGAATGGGGTATGCGAAAAACCTTTACCGACTATCTCGACGACATTGGCTCCACCTATTACCTTGATTTATATGGTTATAACCCCGACGAAGGCATTTATTATGCCCCAAATCCCGAAAACCCATCCGAAATAATTTCTTTCCCCATAACCGACGATGTATATTATTCCGATCCCACCTTTTCGCATAAAAGCGGCGAAAAGCGCGGCAATCAGTACAATAAGGACTGGTATGCCTTCTACGGAATCAATTTAACGTTCAAAATCAATCTGTTAAAAGATGATGGTTGCCGGGATTTTGGAAGAGATTCATATTATTGATTATGTTAACTTCGCGCCATGAATTTTAAAGACCAGATAAACACCGAAAAGCTTCCCCGGCACGTGGCCATCATTATGGATGGAAACGGGCGCTGGGCCAAACAACGTGGAAGAATCAGGATATTTGGTCACGAAAATGGAGTTACTGCCGTTAGGAATACGGTGGAAGCTGCTGCCGAAATTGGGGTGGAATACCTTACCCTTTACGCTTTCAGCACCGAAAACTGGAACCGCCCCAAGGCCGAAGTCGACGCGCTGATGTCGTTGCTTGTGAAAAGCCTGAACAAGGAAACAGCAACTCTCAACAAAAACAATATCAAACTTTTAGCCATTGGCGACATCGAAAGTTTGCAACCAGATACCCGCAGGGAACTCCAAAAAGCCATAGAAAATACGAGCGGCAACACCCGCACAAACCTTATTCTGGCTTTGAGCTATAGCAGCCGATGGGAAATTACCCAAATGGCCCGTGAACTGGCCCGCCAGGTAGCCGAAGGAATTTTGCTCCCACAAGACATTAACGAAGAAACCATTTCGCAACACCTTTCAACCCAACATATACCCGACCCTGAACTTCTCATCCGCACCAGTGGCGAACAGCGCATCAGCAATTTCCTGCTTTGGCAAATTGCCTACTCAGAGCTGTTCTTTTGCCAAAAGCTGTGGCCCGATTTTGGCAAAGAAGACTTTTACCAGGCCATTGTCGATTATCAGAAAAGGGAAAGAAGATTCGGAAAAACAAGTGAACAGATAAGCAAATAATCTTATGCAAAGAGTTTTAAATATTAAACGCAATTACCCATTAACTGCATTGGTCGTTTTCACGCTGATGTTGCTTTGGCAATCAACCTCCATGGCTCAAATAAACCTCGGTCAAAAATGGGACGATCTCGATTATGCCCGTCCGAAAAAATACGAAATCGGGGGAATAAAGGTCGAGGGAATTCAGTTTCTCGACGAGAAGGCCTTAGTGATGATTTCGGGCCTCCAGGTGGGAAATACCATCTCCATTCCCGGCGATGAAATATCCACCTCCATCAAAAAATTGTGGAAACAGGGACTCTTCGAAAATATAGCCATCACCGTTGACCGTTACGAAAACGATCGGGTCTTTTTGATAATGCACCTGCAGGAAAGAGCCCGACTCACAGGCTTTTCCATCAACGGGGTTAAGAAAGCCGATGTTGACAATATCCGCGAAAAAATTAAACTCGTGAGTGGCGATGTGGTCACCGAGAACCTGCTCATCAGAACCAAACAAAAAATTGAAAAGTATTTCGGAGAAAAAGGATTCTTAAATGCTCAGATCGACATCATTAAAAAAGCCGATCCCAACAAGCCCAACAGCGTAATCTTAGATATAAACATCAAGAAATTCAACAAAGTACGTATCTCCAATATCAATATTTACGGCAACACCGAAATCAACGACGATAAACTGAAAATGGCCATGAAGGAAACCAAGGAAGTGGGCGTGATAAAACCACTTTACGACATGGAGAAACTGGCCTGGAACATAGTGAAAGACGTTGCCACGCTGCAAATCCCCAAAATACAGTCCGACATCATTCAATACTACCAGGATCATGTGAAACTGAGAATTTTCAAATCGTCGAAATATATTGAGAAAAACTACGAAGACGACAAAGCAAACCTCATTGCCAAATACAATAAACTGGGCTACCGCGATGCTAAAATAATTGACGATTCTGTGTATCGCAGCACCAACAACCGCATTGCCATTGACATAAACGTGGACGAAGGCGATAAATATTATTTCCGAAACATTACCTGGGTTGGAAATACCGTTTACTCCAATCAGGATTTGGCTGCGGTTTTGCAAATCAGAAAAGGCGACACTTACAACAAAGAACTTCTGGAAACCAATTTGCAGTTTAACCAAAACGGACCCGATGTGAGCTCGCTGTATCTCGACAATGGTTACTTGTTTTTCTCGGTCGATCCGGTGGAAGTTAATGTACAAAACGACAGTATCGATTTGGAAATCAGGATAAGAGAAGGCGACCAGGCTACCCTGAAAAATGTTTACGTAATAGGAAATACCCGCACCAACGACCACGTGATTGTGCGTGAACTCAGAACCCGTCCCGGGCAGCTTTTTAACCGGAGCGCTATTATCCGTACACAACGCGAATTGGCTCAGCTTCAATATTTCGATCAGGAAAAACTGGGGGTTGATGTAAAACCCAATCCGCTCGACGGAACTGTTGATATTGGCTATACCGTAGAAGAAACTTCCTCCGATCAGATTGAATTATCGGGAGGTTGGGGTTATGGCAGAATCATTGGTACGCTGGGTTTGAGCTTCAATAATTTCTCTCTCCGCAATTTCTTTAAAAAAGACGCCTGGCGACCCATTCCTTCGGGCGATGGCCAAAAACTTGGCCTGCGTTTTCAAACCTATGGATCGGGCTATATGAGCTACAGCATCTCATTTACCGAGCCCTGGCTTGGGGGTAAAAAACCCAACGCATTCAGCGTGAGTTACTACCACTCGCTCTATTCCAATGGTCTGGAAAAAACCGACCCCGACAGAGCAACCTTTGCCATCGATGGTTTTACCATTGGGTTGGGTAAACGATTAACCTGGCCCGACGACTTTTTTCAACTCTATCAGGGAATCAAGCTGCAACGCTATAAGCTGAAAAACTATGCCAGTATTTTTAGCGTGGGCGATGGAAACGGAACCTTCCACAATTTTGCCTACAATATTGCTCTTTCACGAAACAGTATGGATGCGCCCATTTATCCGCGTAATGGTTCGGATGTGGGTGTTAGCTTAGAACTAACCCCGCCTTACAGCACCATCAACGGTAAGGATTACAGCACTTTATCAGAAAACGAGAAATTTAAATATGTGGAATACCACAAATGGAAAATCAGAGCAGCCTGGTACTCTTCGGTGGTGGGCGATTTGGTTTTGAGTACACGGGTTAAATTTGGCTTTTTGGGCTTTTATAACTCCGACATAGGTGTAACGCCTTTCGAGCGCTTCTATTTGGGTGGCGATGGATTATCGGGTTATAACAATATGGATGGCCGTGAGCTCATAAGCTTGCGTGGCTACGGAAACGAAACCATTACCCCAAATTATTATAAAGACTCCAATCTGGGGGGAACCATTTACGATAAATTTACCCTTGAGCTCCGATATCCCGTTTCGCTCAATCCCAGTGCAACCATCTATTTTATGGGATTTCTGGAGGGCGGAAACAGCTGGCTTAATTTTGCCGATTTTAAACCATTTCAGGTATACAAATCAGCCGGTGTGGGGGTTAGAGTATTTCTGCCCATGTTTGGATTGTTGGGGCTCGACTGGGGCTATGGTTTCGACGATGTACCTGGCTTGCCCAGTGCCAACGGCGGACAGTTTCACTTCTCCATCAATCAATCCATCGATTAAAAATTTGGTATAATTTTGGTAAGCAAAAGCAATGATTAATTTAAATCCCGAAAAAATGAAAACATGGAATAATTTTTTAGCCAAAGCAGTTCTGTTCACCTTGGCTTTATTTCTTACCACATCGTTAAGCGCGCAGAAGTTTGCCTATATCGATTCAGAATATATTCTTAAAAACATACCTGAATATCAGGATGCTCAAATTCAAATGGACGAGCTTTCAGAAAAATGGCAAATCGAAATTGAAGCTAAATTTCTCGAAATCGACAATCTCTACAAGAAATATCAGGCCGATGTGGTTTTGCTTCCCGCCGATATGAAAAAGAAAAGAGAAGAAGAAATTATCAATAAAGAAAAAGAAGTGAAGCAGTTTCAGCAAGACAAGTTTGGACAGGAAGGCGAGTTGTTCAAAAAGCGCCAGGAGCTTATAAAACCCATTCAGGACAAGCTTTATAATGCGCTCGAAGAGTTGGCCACCACCAAAAACTACAGCTTCATTTTCGACAAAGCCAGCGGCGCCAGCATTATGTTCGCCGATCCAAAACTCGACATTAGCGACGACGTGCTCGATGAGCTGGGCTACAGCTTCAACACACAGAAGAACAAACAATAAAACACGATAACGAAATTCTAAACCCCCGTTGGATGCTATAATCTTACGGGGTTTTTTATGGCACTATTTTTCCCAGTTCTAAAATGGGGATGTAAAAAAAATCAACATAATTTTACTATTTTAGCCATCTAATCACCCCAAATCCAATTAAATACCTATGTCTGCTGAAATATTCAATATTGTTTCACCCGCCAAAGAAGTTGAGGAGATACATTGCATATCGAGAAAAAATAAAATCAATATTATAAAATCCATATCTTTGAAATAGATATTAAATAGAGATAATATGTTGACAAAAACCAGACTTAGAGAACAAATTGAAAGATTTCCAGAAGAATTTTCCATTGATGAATCAATTGAAAATCTGATTTTAATGGAAAAAATTGAAAATGGAAACAAACAATCAGAAAACGGTGACGTAATCTCAGAAGTTGAAATGGATAATGAAATTGAAAAATGGTTCGACTAAATTGGACATTTCAAGCAAGAGACGACTTAAAAGCAATTGCTGAATATATCTCAAAAGATTCTAAGTCTTATGCAAAACATCAGGTTTTAAAACTTAAAAACCGAACAAGAATATTAAAAACTCAACTCCGTTCAGGGAAAATTGTTCCCGAAATTAACAAAGAAAATATTAGGGAACTCAATGAGGGAAATTACAGAATCATTTATAAAATAGTAGAGAAGATTATATAGACATTTTGACAATTCATCACTCCGCAAGAGATTTAAAAAACCGTGAAATAGAATAACACTCAAAACGGGTTTTTATACAGTTAAATTTTGTCGCTTTCTAAAAAAGGGGTTGTATTAAAATCATCAGACTTTTGCTATTTTAGCCATCAAAACACCCCAAATCCAATTGAATACCTATGTCCGCTGATTTTATAAATATTTTTTCACCCGCCGATGAAATTTGTATCCAAGAGCGAAATAGAAATGAAAGAATTAGAGATATAGTGGATCCCGATTGCTCAAGCCAGATTGGACAATCTGACTGTACTTGTGAAAACACAAATGTACTGGAAGATACTAGTATTACACTACCTGACGATGATGCTTGCGGTTTGTAACAAAAACTATCGCATGCTTCAATTATTAATATAATTGAAGTATATATTTGTATTTATTAACAGTTAGAGTTAATTACTTCAAAATATAATTAACATAGTTATGAAGTTTATTTTCACTTTTTTATTCATAATCATATTATACATTGGACTAATAGCCCAGAATACTGGTTATTTTGTTTTTAAAGATAGTATTAAACCAATAATTGAAAGTGATTATTCAAAGGCAAAAACTCTTATTAAAAAATACGAATACGATATAGACCCATCTGAATTAATTTTAATTTTAGATGATGTTCTGTCCAAAGGTGATATTATGTTCTTTAAAGATCGAGCAATTTTTTTAATGAAAAACTATGGTTGGAATTACAATTATCTTGATACCTTGGAGCATAAACTTGAAAGAAGCTCGCTACTAAGAGAAATTAAACGTTGCAATTTGGAAGAATGGACATATATCAATTCTCAATTGCATTATCCCATATGGATCCAAAACCATTCAGAATCATTAAGATACCTGGATCAGGTGCATTCTTGTTTATATTCAGATCAATTATTTCGGAAACTTTTACCTAGTGCAAAAGACTCTGTAGAATTAATGATTATATACGATTTAATAAATAAAGTTGACTTTTCGAATCTAGAGACTATAGTAGAGCTAAGTGAAAACAATAGTGGAATATTGCTTAATAATTTTGATAATGGTGTTGGTATTTATTATAATATTTTACTTATTCTTTGGCATAATTTAGCATCAGAAAGTAATTTTGAAAAAGCTTGGGAATTGATTTTGCCATATGTAGAAAAAGCATATTTTCAAAAAAAAATTAACTATTCTATTTTTAAAACATATGACACTTGGTTGCAAAGACATACTGGTTTTCAATACTATGGAACTTTAAATGATAGTATTAAAATAAGAGATATCGAAACGTTTCCCGATAGACAAAAAAAATACTTTTTAAATGATATTAATAATTACTAGCAAAGATGAACGAACTAATTCAATGATAATAATCAAATGAAAAAAACTATATTAGCTTTATTCTTGTTTTTAATTTGTAATTCCGGGATATCTCAAATGCAAAGTTGCAAAGTTAAAGATGTGTGGAAAAATGAAATTTATAATTATGTATATCAAATAAATGATAGCTCATTAGATAATTTTACGGATCTTGAATTTTTAACGGAGCTTCTCGCTGATAAAAAATATATTTTCCTTGGAGAAAGTAGTCATGAAGTTGCAGAGTATTATCAAATTAAAAACAGATTAATTCAGTTTTTAAATAGAAAATTGGGCTACAAAGTACTCGCATTAGAAAGTTATAAACTTATTTGTCTTGAATCAAATGAAATAAAGAACAAAATCAGTGTAGATAGCCTATTTACATATTGTTTTCCTTATAGAGATGACATATTCACTCCTGTAGGTGCAAAATCTTTAATGGATTTTTTTAAAGATAATGATTTGCAGATTACAGGTGTTGATATTGATCTTGAAAGACCTATTAGATTCCAACAGATACTGAGAAAGCATTTTCCTAACATACCTGAAACCGTATTATTACAGGATTCACTCATCACTACAAGTTATTCTAAGAAAAGAGGTCTTTTATTCAATTCTTGGGACACAATTTTAATTGATAGTAGCATTTTTAATTTTAATGATACTCGAGTACAAGAAATTAACGAAGCATTAATTAATAAAGTAAATTGGCTGTATAAAGAGAAAAGAAACTCTCATAATAAAAGAGATTCTGTAATGGCTAGAAATATCGTAAGATTAATAACTGATTTTTACCCAGATGAAAAGATTATTTTTTGGGCTCATAATGAACATATAAGCAAGAAAAACCCTTTTATGACTTCAATGAATGAGCTATTACCAGATTCAATTATGAGTAAATCGTATGTATTAGGATTATATGGTTTTCAAGGCGAAACTGGTGTAAGAGATAGTGGTCCTGTTCAACTTGTGAAAAATAAACGAAACTCATTAGGTTCAATTATGAACTGTGCTGGATATGAAATAGCATTTTGTGATTTTTCCAAACAAATTAAAACAGAAAGTAATTCGTGGATGTTTGAAAAAATTCAAACTATTTCATGGGCATTTCAAAGGCCAAAAATTGTTCCTATAGAGTATTATGATGGAATTATTCAAATTAAAAATATTAGTTCTACTAAATTAAAAACAAAACCCAAAAGATGATAAGTAGGACTTTGAGCGGTCGGCACTGCCTGCCCCGACTTGCGGGGACCCAGCGAGAAGTCCATGTTGAGTCTACCTGGCTACGCAGTTAGACAGGCTTACCTGGCTACGCAGTTAGACAGGTCCACCAGACGGCGAAGCCTGGCTGGCTACATTCCCAACCCGGTCTCAGAAGTGAAAATCTATATAGTTATTGTGCTTTTTATTGTTTTTTGGGAGTAGAATTTTTAATGGCTCATAAAAAAGCTTTATAGAGAAAGCGGAACAAACTGTTTTTGCTCGTGTAAACAGGTCAATCCGTAGGGATTTAGATCAGCATTGTATTTGCAAAATAGGCGTTATCGATGTTTATCCAAGGTTTGTAGCCACCTTCGACTTCATCTTGATTTAGCTTCGCTTAGCTCCATTCGATCGGTTGAAGCCCCCAATCGCCTACTTTGCATATATTATTTGGTTAGGACATTTGACCGAACCGATATCGTATCATATAAGCTCATGTCGAATCATTATTTTCGGATATTTATCGAACAAAAACGAATCATATCGTATCATATCAAAAGTAAAATGATATATTTGAAGCATGGAAAATAAAGTACATACATTTTCACTCACCATTAATTGGGAACTAATCCGATTGATAAGCCAAATTGACCGATTTGATGCTTCATGGACCACGATTGAAAAGAAAGAAGGACAAAGTTTAAAGCAATTAAAAACGGTTGCCACTGTGCGGAGTGTTGGGGCTTCAACACGTATTGAAGGCTCAAAAATGTCTGACGAAGAAGTTGAAGTCTTGCTAAAAGAAATTGACATTACAAAAATTACAGATAGAGATTCACAAGAAGTCGTGGGCTATTTTGAAACACTTGATTTAATTTCGGAATCACATGAAGAAATATCAATTACAGAAAGTAATCTGAAAAACCTGCACAATATTTTGATGAAATATAGCCAGAAAGACGAATGGCATAAAGGTAATTATAAGCAACATAGCAACGCTGTAGAAGCAAAACTTCCCGATGGAACCAGACAGATAATATTTCAGACCACGGAAGCAGGATTCCCTACGCAGGATGCAATGAGATATCTAATTGATTGGTATGTAAATGACAATGAAACCCATCCCTTAGTAAAATGTGCATTGTTTACCTATGAATTTGTGAGTATTCACCCATTTCAGGACGGAAATGGTCGCTTGAGCAGATTGCTTTCAACCTTGCTGCTACTAAAACATGGCTATAAGTGGATCGAATATGTAAGTTTTGAACATGAAATAGAAAGTAGAAAAACTGAGTATTATAGAGTTTTAAGAAGTTGTCAAGCACAAAGACCCAATGAAGATGTAACGGATTGGATTCGATTTTTCTTTGATGCCCTTGGAAATATCCAGAATCAATTAATGATAAAACTTGAAAGTAAAGGAGTTGAAACAAGATTGTCGCCAAGAGAAAAATCCATATTGACTTTCATAGAAAACAATTCGGGTTGCAAATCTGGTGATATTGCCAAAAAACTCGGAATTCCAAGTCCCACTGTTAAACGGATTTTACCTGAATTGATTGTCAAAAACTTAATTGAAAAATTTGGAACAGGCCCTGGGACTAATTATTCGATAAAATAAAAAAAACGCCCATAATAAGTAGGACTTTGAGCGGTCGGCACAACTTGTCCCGAAAATCGGGAGCCTGTCCCGCAAAGCGGGGACCCAGCGAGAAGTCAATGTTGAGTCTACCTGGCTACGCAGTTAGGCAAGTCTACAAGACGGCGAAGCCCGGCGGGCTACATCCCCACCCCGGTCTTAGAAGTGAAAATTTATGGAGTTATTGTATGTTTTATTGTTTTTTAGGGATTAGGTGTGCCCTGTGGTTGGGTTTTTCGTTTTATTGGCTATCGGTGGTTAGCGGGGCAGAATAGATTTAGGAATCAAAATAATAGCCTGATCCTCCATAGTTAAGGAGATTTTACAACGCATAAAACTAATTTTAAAGGTTAATAAAAAAGCTTTATACGGAAAATAGAAAAAACTATCTTTACACGTGGAAACGGGCTATCTCGGAGGGATTTGGCCTGTCTAACTGCGCAGCCAGGTAGATTCAGCAACAAGTTTATGTTAGTGTTGGTTTCGGTGGTTTATTTAACATTTGTGCTTTCTATAAACCTTATCGTATATTGATAGGAAAGTGTTTCTAAATCCAATACCGAACGCAATCTAGCGTCCCTCCTCTTAGCGCGAGGGCAACTATTTACAAGCCGAATAATAATAGTAAATTTCCATTGACAGTTTAGCTACTTTGGATATTGAACAGCAGAGATAAAAAAACGACATTTGTAGAAAAAAGTAATGAAAGACTTTGATGAATATTTAATTCAAGGTGAGCCAAACAAAGCAGAGAAAGCAAAAGTTTGGAAAACGGCCATCGGCTTGCAACAAGTGGACGGTTTAAAACCGTCTGAATATCTCATTGAAACTGCCAAACAAAATATTGAAGGTGACATTACCATTGACGAAGTAAAAAAACGCATTGATAGTTACTATCAACAACACCCAACCAAAACAGAAGAAGACAGAACCGAAGAAGCCGACAAAGTTTCGGCGCGAATTGCAGAAATGTTGAGTGAACAAACCTTTACATTTTCGCCGGCAGAATACTTGACCATTCATCGTAGATTATTTACAGGTATTTACAAATTCGCAGGAAAAATTCGTGATTACAACATCACAAAAAATGAATGGGTGTTGAATGGAGAAACTGTTCTTTATGCAAGTGCTGACAGTTTGAGAGCAACCTTAGAATACGACTTGGAGCAAGAAAGAAAATTTAGCTACAGGGGACTAAGCGAACAGGAAATTATAGAACACATAGCTCACTTTATTTCAAACTTGTGGCAAATCCACATTTTTGGCGAAGGGAACACACGAACAACCGCTATATTCTTAATCAAATATTTGCGAAAATTAGGTTTCAAAAACGTTAACAACGACTTGTTTGCCAACCACTCTTGGTATTTCCGAAATGCGTTGGTAAGAGCCAACTACGAAGATTTGTCAAGGGGGATTTATAGGACAGAATTGTTCTTAATCCATTTTCTTTCAAACTTATTGCTTAAAGGGAGTTTTTCACTCAAAAACCGTGAAATGCATATTCTTGCTGACACTGTAAATGACACTGTAAAACCAAAAATTGACACTGTAAATGACACTGTATTTTCTTTAATTAAGCAAGACAACAAAATAAAAGCTAACGAAATTGGTGAGCGCTTAAAAATGAGTTTAAGCACCGTAAGACGAAAAATTAAAGAACTTAGAGACAACGGAAAAATAAAACGAATTGGTAGTGACAAAACAGGACATTGGAAAATATTTGAGTAAAAAAGCATTGAAAAGTGAAAGGAAAGCAGCTGGATATACAAAAAAGGGCAGCCACCAAGTAACCAGGACTTTGAGCAGTACCGATTCAATATCGGGATAGTGCCCAGCGATAAGTCCATTTCTTTGAATAGTATTTTAGTAAAACAACCCAATACCAATCAGATTTTTTTATAATTTTATCAACCGAAACACCCCAAATCCAATTGATTACCTATGTCTGCTGAAATTTTCAATATTTTTTCACCTGCCAAAGAAATATGTTTCCGAAAGCGAAATAGAAATGAAAAACTGGAGATAAGTGGGTGCCTATAGCTTTCGGGACGCAATATTGTGCGGGGATTGGGGTGTTGGCGATCATTTTACTAGACGACCTGACAAAACACAAAAGATAGAAATTTATAAATGGAAATTTTAAACATACAAACAAAACGACTTAAAATTCGACATATCGAATTGTCAGACTTATCTGCTTTTCATAGTTATCGGTCAAATCCAGAAGTTACAAAATATCAAGGTTTTGATGTTATGACTATTGAACAAGCCGAAAAGTTTATAATAGACAACTCAGAAAAGCATTTTGGCAAAGCAGGAGAATGGGTACAGTACGGAATTGAAAATATTGAAACAAGACAACTTATTGGGGACTGTGCAATCAAGCTTGACCAGTACGACACAAGAATTGCAGAAATTGGAATAACTATTTCACACATAGAACAACAAAAAGGTTTCGCAAAAGAAACTTTACTTGGCATTCTGACTTTTCTATTTGAAACAAAAAAAATACACAGAGTAGTTGAAATTGTTGATGCTGAAAATATTGCTTCAATTAACCTGCTAAAAAGTACTGGATTTAAACAGGAAGGACACTTTATTGAAAATATTTTCTTCAAAGGGAAATGGGGAAGTGAATTTCAATACGCAATGCTGAAACGAGAATGGGATGACAGAAAAATATAATATTAAACTGATAAAAACACTGAACCGCTAATAAATTCTATGTGCAAACCCGGAACAACGAACAACGAACAACGAACAAAAAAAACAACGAACAAAAAATAACAAAAAACATGAAAATAATAACCTACAACGTAAACGGAATAAGGGCGGCCATGAAAAAAGGCTTTATCGAATGGCTTAAAGAAACCAATGCCGACGTAGTTTGTCTACAGGAAACCAAAGCCCAGAGCGACCAGATTCCGGTTTTCGAATTTGCCGAACTTGGCTACCAAACCTATAGCCACTCAGCCCAAAAGAAGGGCTACAGCGGCGTGGCCATTCTCACCAAAACCCAACCCCTTCACGTGGAATATGGCATGGGAATGGAAAAATACGACAGCGAAGGCCGGTTTATCAGAGCCGATTTTGCCGAATTTTCGGTGGTGAGCGTTTATCATCCCTCCGGAAGTAGCGGCGACGACCGACAAGCTTTTAAAATGGAATGGCTCACCGATTTCACCAACTATGTAAACGAGCTCAAAAAAACCAAACCCCATTTGGTTATCTCGGGCGACTATAATATATGCCACGAAGCCATCGACATTCACGACCCCAAAGGCAACGCCAAAAACAGCGGCTTTTTACCCGAAGAGCGCCAATGGATGACCGAATTTCTCTCCACCGGCTTTGTCGACTCGTTTCGCCATTTAAACAAAGAGCCCCACCACTATACCTGGTGGACATATCGGTTCAACGCCCGCGCCAATAATAAAGGCTGGCGCATCGATTACCACATGGTGACCGAAAACATGAAAAACCGAATAAAAAAAGTAAGTATAATCCCCGAGGCCAACCACTCCGACCATTGCCCTGGCATGCTCGAAATGGAATGATTTTTTGTTAAAAATTCACTGATTTTCTACCCGAAACATACTGAATTAAGCTGTTAGAAAAATAACAGTAAATAATTCCTTTCACTTCCTCCTGATGCATTTCTCTTAGGTTTTATGCGACTATTTTCTAAAACTCCTTAACCAAAACAGGTAATAATTATTTCCGGTGATACCACATGTTTTTTAACTTATTGGTCTGATATAGTGACAATTATCAGCCAAAAACTATAATTATAAACCATTAGATATTTTCGATGCATTTTAAATCATGTTTTCAAATCATTTAACGCTGAAGAAACTTTGGTTTTATCAAAATTGTACGTTCTGTTGAGCAATGAAAAAAATGACAAAAAAAATCATTGTTAAATCTCGAAAATTTGCATCAAACTATCTTTCAACCTATATTTTTTTATAAATTTGGCCAAATTCTAATAAAAAATATTCATATGAAAAAATTGTTACTATTTGGACTGGCTTTGGGTTTAGCTTTTGGAGGCTATGCTCAAAAAACCTATAGGTCCAGCAAAGAATTTACTAAAAACAATACCGAAAGAAGAGCAGATGCTTCTTTTGAAAAACAAACCAATCCATTTCAACCAAAAGCCGTTGACCTTAAATCAGGTAATGCCGTAATGGTTGACAGATATACCATGGGTAAATCTGGAAATGCTTATGGTGTTATCACTCCCTACCAAAGAGCAATGTTTTACGATCCTGCTTCAGGTGCAATTGCCGGTAGTTTTAGAAGTAACCCAGCCGACCACGGCACATCAAGTTCAGGCTCTATGGTGACCTTTATCTCCCCTGATTTTGGTCCTACATTCAACTTTCAGGTTTTGGTAGATCCAGATGGTGCCACTTACGGATTAAGATACCCTTCAGGCGTTATTTATAACCCAGATGGCAATACCAATGTTGAAGAATTATTCACAGTTGGTGCTGGTCCATCGCACACAGGCGGAACCTGGAACAGAACTTATCATGCTGTTGCTCAAATGAATAACACCAACAAAACTGTATCTTATTACGATTGGGAAGGTGAAAATGACTGGGCACGTTCAAACATGACCGTTGTTCCAAATGCTGTTTTCAATTTCGGTCAAGATTATCAAAATATTGGCGATTTGGGCGTTAACCAAACCATGAAACAATACGTTGGAACAACAGACGATCCAGCAAACGGTTTTACCTGGGAATACAATGCCGTTACTCCTGATTGGTTGATTGATGCAGCCGATGGTCACTCTGTAGCTTTATATACCACCTGGGCAGCTTTCTCAAAAGATGGCAGCATTGGTTATATGTGGTTGGTTGGTGTATCTAACGACTCTTATGATTATGGCGTTTACCAACCTCAGATTTTCGTAACTGAAGATGGTGGAAGTAGCTGGGACGAAGTTGAACTTAACCTGGAAGATCATCCTACCCTTGTTGAATTTTTACCTCCCTGGGAAGATGGCAATGGCAATCCCGGAACTGTTCGCCCTTCTTTCTTAACTGGCGACAGAACATCTCCTGGTGTTGTGGATTATATGGGCAGACTTCACTTATTCTCTAATGTATATGGCTCATCCACTGGTGATGCATTAAGCGCAGACGAAGGAAATTGGATTATTGGTGATGTTGCTGGTGGTCATATTTTCGATTTCGTTATTGACCCAACTGGTGTTCAAGATGTTATATTCGTTGATTCTATTATGACTGAAGAAACAGCTGCTACTGCTTTTGGCGATATGGGCTGGGACCACAGATTACAAGTTTCTAAATCAGTTGACGAAAAAGTAATTTTTGCCGTTTGGGCCGACGATTTAGGTGCTGAAAGTGGAACTGTTCTTAACCCTGACATTAAAGCCTGGGGATATAGCGCAGAAACCGGAATTCATACCGACGCCGTTAACTTTACTGAAACCGATTTATATGCTGGTTTCTATTTCTATCATTATGTAGCTGAGTTCACTCCAGATCAAAATGGTTTCTACAATATTCCAATTTCAACTTCTATAACTCCTGGTGAATTTGGTGCACAAGATCCATTATCTCCAATTACCAATACTTTTGTTAGTGGTATAGGCTTTAGCGCAGACCTTTTCATCGGTGTTGAAGATGGACCAGTGGCTCAAAACGGAAACATCACCGTAGCTCAAAACCAACCAAACCCATTCACCGGAACTACCATCATCCAAATCAGCAGCAAAACTATTGCTCCTGTTTCTGTGGAAGTAGCCAATATGTTGGGCCAGGTTGTTTATACACAAAATGCCGGAACCATCAACGGAACCATGAATGTTGAATTGAATGCCAGCCAATTGGAAGCCGGTGTTTATTTCTACACAGTTCGCGTAGGTGCCGATAGCGTTACCAAAAAAATGATTGTGGAATAATCTGATTCCATAAAAATAATATCCAAAAGGGCTTGACTTCGGTTGAGCCCTTTTTTATTACACAAAATTGAAGCTAACACAATAGATTTGAAACCACCCCAATATCGCCATCAAACTTATGAGAAATGTTAAATTTAAAAATTCATAACATTTTTTTCTATATTTGCTTCAAATCCTAAAAAAAATACCCTATGAAAAAATTTTTACTACTAATGATGGTTTTGGGACTTATTAGCACAAGTTTCGCCCAAAAAGCCATAAAAGTTCAAAAAGATGCGAAAATGAAGCTTGATGTTGTAGCTCCAGCAGAAAAAGTTATCCGCAATTTACCCGACATCAATAATTATAAATCGATTAATGAAGATGTCAATAGAATTTATGTTGGTAAATCTGGTTCTCAAAGAAGCTTCCGTCGCGAAGAATCAAGAACCATTTACTACAACGAAGAAATTGGCGTCATTGGAATCACATGCATTCTCGATCCTGCCACTTATCCTGTGGCTGAAGAATTGGGAGTAATAGGCCAATTTTACTCTACCGACATGGGTCAAACATGGCAAGGACCTATTGTGTTATCCGACAATCTTGACGCTGGTTTGCAAAACTATTATCCTTCCGGGATGGTTTATAATCCAACTGGCAATGATGTGGTTGAAAATGCTTATGGAATAGGTCAATCCGCTGCAATCAATGGTGCTAACTGGAATGTAAAAGTTTTTGGTTCTAATACTTTGAGTGGCGATAACTATTTTAATGAGAATTTCACCAACACTACAGTTGGTTTTGAATACGATGGTTATTGGAATCAATTTGGAATCCGTCAGGTGAATGATTACGTAAGATGCATGAACGTTAAATCTGAAGGGCCTTGGGCAGCGTTTACAAATGCAGAAATTGAACTCATTAAAGGGGATTTCAATGGTAGTGGTTTTGATTGGAATTTTTCTCAAACTATATCAACCAATTTTGTGTTAGACGAAGCTGGTGCGATTTGGTGGGCTGGCATGTTTGTGGGTTATGATTCTGGGGCAGAAGCTGTTTGGTCTAATGATGGTATGATTGGTTATACCTGGCTGACAGGAGTTTCTCAGGAAGAATTAAGTGGATTCCAACCTATGATTTTCAAAACTACAGATGGTGGTGAAAATTGGGATTATATTCACCTTGATTTTCTTAATGATGAGATGCAAGCATTTCTTGAACCTTATATTATAGAGAATAATGGTGGTTATATGGCTCCACGATTTACAGAAACCGTTGGTGCTGTTGACCATAGAGGCGATTTACAATTGTTTTGTATTGCTGGGTCTCATTCAGCTGATATATTAAATTATACGGACTCATTAGGATGGAGCTGGGGTTATCCTGGTGATTTGTTCCGCTTTTCGGTTGATGATAATGGATTAAAAGATTGGCAATGGGTAGATTCATTGAATACTGAAACAGTTCCACAGGATGATCCAGGTTCTTATGTTGGTACCGGTTGGAACCATAGGTTACAATTGTCAAAAAATGATGTTGAAAATGAGTTCTTCCTTGTTTGGAACGATACAAGAAACGTATCAGATAACACAATGGATCTCGAGCCTGATTTGTTTGGTTGGTCCTACAATGCACACACCAACACCAGCACAGACATAGTTTGCTTCACCGAAGGAACCTTATACGAAACCTTTTATTATTTCTGTCACACTGCTGAACAAGCCATTTATGATGAAGCTAACGGAATTTTCACAATTCCTACTGTTCAGGCTGTTTCTCCAGGAGAATTTGCCAGCAATGGAAGTGCATCAGCAGATCCAGTAACTGTAAGTTATATTACAGGCATTGAATTTCCTGCTCTTAATGATGAATATGTTGCAATTGACGAAAAATTAGTTTCAGAAAAAATTTCTGTAGCTCAAAACCAACCTAACCCATTCACCGGAACTACCACCATCACAATCAGCAGCACCACTGTTGCTCCTGTTTCTGTGGAAGTTACCAATATGTTGGGTCAAATGGTTTATACCCAAAATGCCGGAACCATCAACGGAACCATGAATGTTGAATTGAATGCCAGCGAATTGGAAGCCGGTGTTTATTTCTACACAGTTCGCGTAGGTGCCGACAGCGTAACCAAAAAAATGATTGTGGAATAATTTGATTCCGTAAAAATAATTGCAAAAAGGGCTTGACTTCGGTTGAGCCCTTTTTTTGTGCCCTGTCCGAAATATTTATTCCGAAATAAATGTTAAAAGCATTTTTTGCTGGGGAAGCCTTAGTATTTTCGCGGCAAAAAAGATATAACCATGAATATAAGCCACGATAAAGTAGCCGCCATAACCTATACCCTTAAATCCAACAACGCTCAGGGTGACATTATAGAATCTATTGAAGCCAGCAAACCCGTAGAGTTTATTTTTGGCAAAGGAAGCCTTCTTCCCCATTTTGAGCATCAGCTCACTGGATTAAAGTCGGGAGATAGTTTCGAGTTTGTTATCCCCAGCCACGAAGCCTATGGAGCTTTTAATAATGATTTAATCATTGAACTAAGCAAAGACATATTCTCGCACAATGGGGTGGTTAACGAGCAAATATTGTTCGTAGGCAGCCAAATACCCATGATGGACAGTCACGGACGCAGAATGAATGGCGTGGTGAAAGAAGTTTCGGGCCAACAAGTTAAAATGGATTTCAACCATCCACTTGCCGGACAGGATTTATACTTCGCCGGACAAGTAACAATGGTTCGTGATGCCACCTACGACGAGCTCAACCCACCCAAACACCACGGCTGCGGCTGCGGAAGCGGTCCCGCCGACGAGTCCTGCTGCTCCACCTCCGGCCATGACCACGATCACGACCACGATCACAATCACGGTGACGACCACGGCTGCGGATGCGGCAATGGTTCCTGCGGTTGTTAGGTAAAAAAGATTCCTCAGTCGCTTCACAAGCTCGGCTTCATTGTAATAGTGCTGAGTTCGAAGAATAAGTAACCATTCACGGGGTCACTTGAAGTGACCCCGTGAATTATTTTATAGAATGGCCTTTTTTTGTTTATGATAATGGTTATGAGTCATTTCGACACAACCATCTGATTAGAGTCAGCCCTCAAAAATCCCCACCTGTGCGACCCCTCTGGGGTCGGATTTCCATTTATTATTATTTTTTACAGACATTTGACCACTCAGTGGTCAGGCTTTCATTCGGTATTATTAGGATAGAAGTGGAGTAGGAGGTGGGTTGGAAATTGCCGGGCCTTGATTTCCTGCCTGCGCAGCCAGGCAGGTTTGTTACTTTTCTATCAATCGAAAAGTAATTAGAAAAAACTTCAAGAATCAAAGAAACCAAAACCATCTTGTGTCATCATTGAGTCAGTAGTCCTTTCTATCTCTTCTTTATCTCTTGTCAAAAAACTAAAAATAATAAAAAGCCAGGCAGGCAAAAATCCGGCAAAAATCTGTAAAAACACTACCTCGAAATTCCTTCAAACAAACCACCCTCAATTCCCGCCAAATTGCCTATTTTTGGGGTTAATGAATGCTGTTATAAACCAACACAACGCCCCCATGTTAAAGCTCGTTATTGCCCGTGTTCTCCATAAACCCAAAATTTGTCTGACCGCCGTTTTATTGTTGCTTTCGTTGGGCATTCGGGCGCAATTGGCTCAGGATATCATGCAAATTAAAGCGGAACACGATTTAATGGGCGGGGCTGTTATTTTGTTCTGCTCCAACGGATTGGCCGAGCAAATTCATTTCGGAACTGCCGACCTCGGTAGGCAGATTCCCGTTACCGACCACACCCTGTTCCGAATGGCCAGCATTTCCAAGTCGGTGACCACCCTGGGGTTTATGAAATTGGTGGATCAGCATCTTATCTCGTTAGATACATCCATCAGCGCGGTGCTGGGATATAATGTGTCCAATCCATCGTTTCCGCTTTCAAAAATTACCCCGCGAATGTTGCTCTCGCACACCTCGGGAATTATCGACGGAAGCACCTATTCCGACTTTCTCAACGCCACCTATAACCAAAACCCAATGCCCAATCTGAGCGAACTCCTCACACCATCGGGCTCGTTCTACACCTCCGACCAGTTTATCATGGAGCCCCCCGGAACCTGGTTCAATTACAGCAATGTCAATTTTATTGTGGTGGCTACCATCATCGAAAAGGTAACGGGAATGCGGTTCGACGAGTTTATGCGCCAGGAAATTCTGGTTCCTATGGGTATTTCGGGGAGTTATAATGTGAACCACATCGAAAATCTGGATAATCTGGCGGTTTTATATAGAAAGTCGAACGGCAACTGGGTGGCGCAGGCCGACAATTATCAGGGCATTCAGCCGGTTTTTGGTAATCTCGAAGGCTATGTCCCCGGCACCAACGGAGGCCGTTTTGCTCCACAGGGGGGCTTGCGCATTAGTGCGGCGGATTTGAGCAAGATTTTTCAGCTCCTTTTGAACCACGGAACCCACCAAACCACCCAAATTCTGTCGGCTACAGCGGTGGAACAAATGCTCAACGGCCAATGGACCTACAACGGCAGCAATGGCAATAATTACTACAATCTGTTTAATAGCTGGGGGTTGGGAATTCACCGCATTTTGAATATTCCCCAGGCCGATGTGGTTTTGACGGGCAGCGATGCCATGTTTGGCCATCCGGGCGAAGCCTATGGTTTGGTGAGCGATGCCTACGTGGATACCACCCGAAATCTGGGGTTGGTCTTTGTGACCAATGGCTGCGGCGTGGGCTACGAAACCAACGGAGAATCGGCTTTTTACACCGTGGAGAAACAAATTTTCGACGCCCTGAACCCTTATGCCGATGCCTTAAACTGCGACACGCTCACCTTTACCCCCGAAAACAACCAAACCACAGAACCGCGTCTGTTCCCCAATCCAGTTAAAGACCAGCTTTATATCAGCCATGGAAATTCCGAAGCACCGGTTTCGTTCACCCTTTTCGATTTATACGGGCAAGCCCTCCTTACCGGCACCACCCGTGGAGCCACCACAGAGATTCCCCTGGAGCATTTCCCCGCCGGCCTTTATTTGCTGGTTTTTGATAGTAATCCGGGGTGGGTTTATCGGGTTTGGAAGAGGTGAAAGCGCAATCCTTGAATCAGCCCTTTTATCCTACCCCAGAGCTTAAAACCAAGCAGAAGCAGATTTGCCAAATCTCCAAAACATTTCTCTTTAAAAGAATATACCTAAACCTATTTTTTATAAATTAGCCATCTAAACACCCCAACACCAATTTATTACCTATGCCTGCTTTGATTTCTTATTGTTTTTTCTCTTCCGCCGGAATTTTTTCTTTTATGGGAAATGGGATTAGAATAAAAGGTGATTTACTGGATCAAAAAAGCAAGATGCGAACAATTTCGTAATTATTATGTTTGAAGCACCTGTAATTTAAGACATTATGATGATAGAAGACTTATTTTTTCAAGATGAAGGACAAGTTAAAATTACTGCTGCTTATGTTGGTATAAGTAAACTCAGTTGGACTGCGATAAGAGAAGAAGATATTAAGTCAGATTACCATTTGATGCTAATGAGAGAAAATAGATTTGATCATTTGCCAATTGAATCACCTAATGGAACAATAACAGAGTATTTTAAAACCATTGAAGCAAACAAATATGACAATGTTGATAGACTAAAAATTAATTATGATGATGTAATTCCATTGGAGACAAATATTAGAGATGTTATAGAAAAGCTAGCAAATCAAAATAGGTCATTTTTTTTCTTACGTTATCAGAGAAACATTTCAGGGCTAATTACACTTGGAAATCTAAATTGTAAACAAGTGCAGATATACATTTTCAGTTTAATATGTGAATTAGAGAAAGAATTAGGAAACTTCATAAATTCTAACTTAATAAACCAAGAAATTATAGAATGGATAGAAAGCAAGACTGTTCCAAGTAAAACAGAAAATAAATACAATCAATTAGAGAAAGAATTAGGAAACTTCATAAATTCTAACTTAATAAACCAAGAATTTATAGAATGGATAGAAAGCAAGACTGTTCCAAGTAAAACAGAAAATAAATACAATCAAATACTAGAAAATTACCAAAAGCAAAAAGCAAATAATGTTGATAATCAAATTATTGAACATTTTTACCTTGTTGACTTTTTTAAGATAATTGAAGACAAAAAATTGTTTGTCGAACTAAGTTATTCAAAAAATGATTGGGATAAATTGAGTAGCATAAACGAACTGAGAAAGAGTATTGCCCACCCAACAAAAAGCTTAATAGACAACGACAACAATATATATAGACTTCAAGAACGAATTAAGAAAATGGAAGACTTAACTTTTCGCTTGACCACGAAAAGTCAAAATAAAAAACATCTAACAATTTGATGCTAGTATAGGTGATTTAGCTAATAAAAGGTTATAGCTTATGTCAAAGTTGAATCAGGGTTTCAGTTTAGATTTTCTATCGCCCCTTTCGATAAACTGAAAAAAAAACCTATCATTTCAAAAGAAACAGAGGTTTTATAAAATAAAAACAATATAGATATTTTAGATGAATATAAATGTATGGCAAAATTCAAAATAGGTGATTTAGTAATATATGTTAGTACACAGGAAAAGGGGGTAATTGTGGACGTTGCCCCACCTGCAAGAGGACGTCAGCTTTATCGAGTAAGTATTGACAACCAAATAAAAAATTGTCTTGAGACTAACTTAATTGCTGATATAGATTTATCTGACCCTTTCAAAAGAATTGTTCAAGGCATATTTGGCTCATTTCTAGATTTCTCAAAAATTAACACTAGCTTTAAAATTCAAAATACGAGCAATAATACCATTTCTTCTCTAAAAGCATCGAATACAATATTTAAAGCCTATCAATTCAAGCCCCTTTTGAAATTCTTGAACTCCGAAAATAGAAGACTTCTTGTGGCAGATGAAGTAGGACTTGGAAAAACAATTGAAGCTGGTCATATTATGTTAGAATTAACAGCAAGACGCGAATTAAAAAATGCTTTAATAGTTTGTCCAAAATCATTGGTGGAAAAGTGGCAAATGGAGCTTAAAGAAAAATTCAATTTTCAATTTAGAATTTATGAGTCGTCAAATGACTTGGTTGATGATATTAAAGGGCGAAACGGAACGATTAAAGCAATAATAAATTATGAAAAGATTCGCTTACCCAAGTCTAAAGAAAAAAAGCACCCATCAACAAAAATCAATCTGTTCGATTTAATTGAATCCAACGATGTTAAATTTGATTTCATATTGTTCGACGAAGCACATCGAATGCGAAATCATGGAACTCAAACATTTAAAGGCGCAAAAAGAATTATTGATGTGGCAAATGCTGTTGTTTTTTTGACAGCTACACCAATTATGATTAGTGAACAGAATTTGTTCAATTTATTACAGCTTTTGGATGGAAATAAATATAGTGAATATTCAACTTTTCAAAATGAGATTGCTGTTAACGCTCCTTTTATTAATGCCTTAAATCAGTTGAAAAGCAAAGTAGAATTCCAAAAAATAAAAGATGATTTAAATAATACAAGTGTTTCTCTTTTTTATAGCTCGGGCGAAGAATATCAAATGGTTTGGAACAGAACCTTTGCCATGAAAGATTTATTTAATGATATTCCATTGTTTAACAAAATTATTAATGATTTAGAAACCAAAAAGGATAACGCGGAAACGAGAGTACAGTTGCAATTTGACTTGTCAGACATGAGTGAAATGAATAAAATATTTTCACGAACAAGAAAAAAAGATGTTACTCAGGACTGGTCACAAGCAATTCGTGAACCACAAACTTTCATAGTTGATCTTTACCAAGATGAACGTCAAGAATTTGATAAAGTAGTAAATGATTATATCGACGAAAAATCCTATATAGATGATGAAGGAAATGCCAGAATGTCTCAAGGAGCTTCGCTGGGACTTATTCAAAAAAAACGTCAAGTATCAAGTAGTGTTTATGGATATTTAAATCGAACAGAAGATTTAAATAAAGAAATAGATACATTTATAAATGCCCAGGATGCAAAATTTGAAAAATTATTAGATATAATAGAAAAGGTTGTTAAATCCGAAAAAAAGAAACTAATAGTTTTTGCCCTATTTAAAAACACTTTAAAATATCTCAATATAAGATTAAAGTATTTAGGAATTAAAACTGCAATAATTCATGGTGATATTGACAATAGAGCTGTAGAAATTGAGAGATTCAAAACTGATTCTGAAGTAAAAATACTCTTATCATCTGAAGTTGGAAGTGAAGGTTTGGACATGCAGTTTTGTGATGCTTTGGTTAATTATGATTTGCCCTGGAATCCAATGGTTGTTGAGCAACGGATAGGACGTATTGATAGGTTTGGGCAAATGTCCCCGATAGTCAATATTTATAATTTGGTCGTAAAAGACTCTATACAAGAAGATATTTATACACGGCTTTTAGATAGAATTGGGATTTTTCGAGGTTGTATCGGAGATCTTGAGGCTATTCTTGACAAAGACTTAGAAAAATATGAAAATGTCAGTATAAGAAATATCCGTGAATGGTTTGCTTCATTAGAGAAGGAACTTTATTGTAAGAAGTTAACAAAACAACAAAGAGATGAAAAAATTGATGCAATTGAACTTGCGATTATTACTGAACAAAAAAATTTAGAAGCAATAAGCGAAGGCTTAACAGATACCCTTACAAATGATGTTTATTTTAAAAATGAAATAGAGAATATCCAAAACAATCATAGGTATGTAACTGAAAAGGAATTAGTAAACTATTTGCGAATATTAATCAGGTCAAAATTATCTACTTGCCAATTGGAATTGGTAAACGAGGAAAAATTGATATATAGAATTATTATTCCACAAAGCTCGCCAAGAGTTCTGGTTAATTTTTTAACTGAATTTCAGCCAGTTGATACTGATGCTCAAAATTCTTTTAGACAATTTATTACACAAATTCGTGATAAAATGGATATTGAAATTACTTTTTCTCAGGAAACAGGTTATAATAATAGAAGCCTTATAAGAATTAATGCTTATCATCCACTCATTATTTCTGCAATGAACTTTTTTGAAACTCAAAAATCAGTTACAAATAATACATTCCAATTTGCATTAGATTGGAATTATTTGGATAAAGATCAGATTCAAAAAGGAGACTATTTTTTAGCAGTTTATACTTATACATCAATCAAGAAATGGTATAATCGTGAACAAAAGATTGAACTTCTAATCCCAATTTTATTCGATGTAGAAAGAAATAAAATAATTAATGATCAAAAGTTATCTGAAAGATTTTTAGGCGAAGCACAACTGAATGCAACCGCAAATCTAAAAAGTAACAATATTCCAAAGAATTTGATTTCACCAATAGAATATTTGTTTGCAGAAGAAATTGACAAAATTGTATCTGAAAATATTTCTGAACAACAAATGCGATTAGACACACATAAAAAAATGCAAATTCAACGTAAAACAGAATTTTATAATAATAGATTACAAGCTCAAGAAAATATAATTAAAAATGCTGAAAATAGGTTATTCAATTCTCTAGATGAAAAGGAGAGTAAAAATATAGAAAATATCTTGCCTGCCCAAAGAAAAGTTTTATTGAATTTGATTGACGAAAAGGAAAATACATTAACGCAAATAAACAAAAGCGAGATAAAATATAAATCGCCTCAATTATTGTCACTTAATTATATAACAGTTTACTAACATGAGCATTACAGTAGGCCTTGATTTTGGAACACATCAAACTAAAGTGTGTATAGAAAATGCAGCAAATCCTGCGCAGAAGCTATATGAATTTGTAGAGTTTTTAAATAGTAGTAACCAACCTACTGTTCTTTTTCCATCAATTGTGCAAATAAATAATGACGATACAATCAGTTACGGTTTTGTAAATGACAAAGAATGCAAAACGATAGAAATTGAATCAACCATAAAGCCGAAAATGGAAATTTTGCCTGAACCAGTATTGAAACTGCCAGATAAGCCGTTAAAATCAAAATATCCTTTAAAACCAACTGAAGAAAAAAAAGGAAAAATAACTTGGAAGGAACAATTGCAAAAACTCAAAAGTAATGAGTTGAATAATAATTCTGCTCTCCAGAATTGGAAGGATGAATGTAAAATGATTGACCGGAAGCATGACGAAATGCTTGAAATATGGGGGGAAAATGTTAAAATAGTTGAAGAAAAATACAAAAGTGAAGTATATCTGTGGAATAAAAAAACCAATGAATTAAAACAACAATATAACAAAAAAATAAATGAATGGGAGTTGAATCGGAAAGTAGATCTTAATTTCCGATATTTTAAATTAGCATCTTTTTCTGGTTCAAATCATTGGAATCACCAAATTAATCCAGATATAATTTGTGTATTATACATTGCACATATTCTTTTTATCCTGCAAGAAAAATTAGGAGAAGAATTCTTTTTGCAAATGGGGATTCCCAGTGGAATAAATGATTATATTTCGAAAGCACAACAGAAAAAAGCGTATACCATTTTAGTTGCAGCTTATAAAATTGTTGAACTATATCAAACAAAAGAGTCGTTCCATGAAGAGAAATACTATGCCTTAATAGAAATGGTAGATAATAGCAATTATACAGAGGATGATATTTTAAGATATGGTTTAAATGTTTTGCCAGAAGCATATGCTGGTTTATCTTCCATCACTCAGCAAAAAAGACTTGAAACTGGAATGAGCTTACTTGTAGATATTGGAGGAGGTACAACAGATATCGCCTTTTTTACAATTTGGGATAACCAACCGGATATTCATGCAGTTATTTCATTACCAAAAGGGCTTAATTACATTTTTGAACAATATATGCTTATAAATAGGAACAAAACGATTTCTGATGTACAACAACTCTTTTTTCATAAACAAGGCAGGGAATCATTATTTAGAGTAAGTATTAATAAATACAAGGAAGAATTACTATATGCAGTTAATCAAATGGTACAGAAAATTCAGGAATCATTTGATTTAAGAAAAGAATTTCATAATCTTGACACATCAAAATTAAAAGCGGCTCTTAAAAATCGCCCTGTTATTTTTTGTGGTGGTGGGGCTCTTTATAGTAGTATGCATACATCGTTTTCATATTTTACTGATTTAAAACTTATAAATAAAAATTTACTTAATATTCCTTTCGTTTTAAACCAGAATATTGATGATGACCTTTATACAATTTTAGCTACTTCATTTGGCCTTTCAATTCCCTTAGAAAATGATGTAGTTTTAACTCCAATTGAGAAGGTTTTTAATCATATTATTGATCCTGATGTACATAAAAATGACTATAATTATGAGCATGGTATGTCAGACACCTAAAATTTTTAAACATTGAAACGCAAACTAAGGCTAGTTTCCCTCATGGGCATTAATACCCCCGTATCTCCATCTGATATGTTAATGACACCATTTTTACCCAGTCTTCGACCCAACACAAAATACAACTCCTAGCTTATCCCCCCCCCACACACACACACAAAACCAATAAAATTTTCAGCACCCTGTTTCAAAAAAGCTTTATTTTTGGGGGGATTAAGGGGTTTACTTGTTGACTTTTCCTAAATACCTGCAACAAAGAATCCAAGGACTCATTAGCATACAGGACAAAGAAGATCATATTTTCATGCACCTAATTGAAAGTCCCAAATTCAATAAAGGGATCGACAAGGTTTATTTTGGTGTGCCGGGAAATCTTGTTGCCTTTGCCTGTAAAGTTTCATTTGACAAAGGATATCAGGGATTTTTGGCTTTCGATGCTAAAACTGCTTTAATCAGGCATTATCAGGAAACACTTCATGCTACTCATTTTCGTGGTCTTAGAATGTTTATTGAAACTACTGCGGCGTTAAGACTAATTTCACAATACTTTAAATTGTAAAAAGATGGGACTCATAAAAGAACCGAAAAATATAGACTTCACCGTCCAATCAGAACCGTGGACTGAAGAAGAATTAAAAGACTTCAGGAAATTAATGAGCGAACTGAAAGCTAAAGCAGCGAAAAGAAAAATTCAATCGTCAGCGAAAAAAAAGAAAGTTGATGCGTGAATTGGTTGCGGAATCCAGCTTGCGCGGTTCCGAAGCCTTTCGGAATGCATTACAAGCCCATAAAACTACCAAAACCTGATAGATACGTTCCCGGCTTTATCGTGCATTCGTGGCATCAGCAATCGGTATAAATCCACGTAAAATTGCCACATTAGCGGTAATACTTTCCGTGTCAAAAAAATCGGAACTCTAAGTCAAATTTTTTCTAACTACCGTTCAATCTCTCTTTGAATCTAAAGATATCCTTGAGAATAACCCAAAAGCGGGAGTTAAGACCCCTGAATTTGACCAGCCTTTGTGAATAGATTTTGACAAATTCTATACATATCTGTTTTTAAATGTAAAGATTTTCGCGTTTTCTATACAGAAAGGGTTATCTTTGTATAGTTTTTTAAAATTTCTTTACATATGACAGCCTGGGGATTAAAAGAATTACCATTAACCGTTGACTTTGAAACCAAAAAGGTATTAAAAGCTCTACCCTCTGCACATGCTGCTTTGGCTGAGTTAAAAGGCATTGCTTCAACAATTCCAAATCAAAATATCCTGATTAATACACTTGGTTTACAAGAGGCAAAAGATAGTTCTGCCATTGAAAATATCATTACCACACATGATGATTTATACAAATCGGAATTGCATCTTGATGCTTTTAAATCGCATCAGGCAAAGGAGGTTCAGAATTATATTTCAGCACTAAAAAAGGGATTTGAACTTATTACAAAGACTGGGCTTCTGACAAATAATAGTATTTTGCAGATTCAGGAAGTATTGGAGGATAATACGGCGGGATTCAGAAAATTGCCTGGCACCGCCTTAAAAAATGCCGCTACCGGTGAAACTATTTACACTCCGCCACAGGATTATGAGGAAATAATGAGACTCATGGCAAATCTGGAGCTATATATAAATGATTCAGAAATACAAGATTGTGACCCATTGATAAAAATGGCAATTATTCATTTTCAATTTGAAAGTATACATCCATTTTATGATGGAAATGGCAGGACTGGCAGGATCATAAACATATTATATTTGATTTTGCAAAAGCTTCAATCTTTGCCGATTTTATATTTGAGCAATTATATTATTAAGCACAAGCCTGATTATTACCGGCTTTTGCAAAATGTTCGGGATGAGAATTTATGGGAAGAGTGGTTGTTGTTTATCATAAAAGGAGTTGAAGAAACCGCTAAAGAGACGATTGAATTAATCACTAAAATGAAAGAGCTAATGCTCGATTATAAGTACAGACTTCGGAATAATTATAAATTTTACAGTCAGGATTTGTTAAATAACTTATTCAAACATCCCTATACAAAGATTGAGTTTGTGGTAAATGATTTGGGGGTATCAAGATTAACGGCAGCCAATTATTTAAATAAATTGGCTGAGGATAAATTGTTGCGAAAAGAGAAATTGGGGACTGGGAATTATTATATTAATGAGGCACTATTTAGTTTATTGATAAAAAGATAGACGCTCCAACTGGCGCGGTTTCTAAAGCTTTTGGTAGGCAATCTGCGCTTTTTACCAATTAAATCTTGCTTGTAAATCAAATAGCACTAAATCGATCCCCCGGAATTCAAAAGTTCACCCTGAGATTCGATGAACCTGGTATTAAGGCAAGACGCAATCGGATTTAAAAAATTGCACAAAAACCTTTCATAACAAAAAAGAATCTGTACTTTAGTATCCGATTGAATACATATTTAAATGCAATCTAAATGCAGACAAATGGAACCGACAAAATTCGATATAGCAGACTATTTAGACAGCAACGAAATGATAGCTGAATATCTAAACATTGTTTTGGCAAATGGGAATGATAAGGATGTTATAATTGCGATTGGACATATTGCAAAATCAATTGGTATGACAAAACTAGCATGAGAAAAATCCTATTGATGTTATTTATGACAACAAATTTTGTTGTTTACTCACAAGATTTACCGACAGAACCTGCAAATGGATTTGCATTTCCGATTGGGACTAAATTTACTATAAAACTACATCCTGTTGATAGTGTCAGTTTTGACTATTCAATAATTCAATTTGAGCCTTTCCCTGAGATAATTGATACTTGGGAGAATGATTCAATTTTCAATGAAAATGGTCAAAAAGGGACAATTGAATTTTATTTTTGCTTATCTACAAGCGGGGACACAGAAAGTGAAAAAGAAAAAAATATGAAAGTTCTTCTTTTAATGAAAAACAGGACTGATTACGTTTTGGCCTATAAGTCTGACATTCAAATTGAAGAGAATGGGAATTTTAAAGAAACATCAAATGTAGGAACTTTTCCGGGAGCAAAAGGTACAGAAATGTGGCCATATATGATTTACCAGATTGGATTACATGATTTTAAGAAAATGAATTAAACACTATTGCCAATATCGTGTATAAAACACTGTGGTACATGTGGTTAAATCAAACGTTCTATCCCGCATCAACATTTGTGTCGGATGATAGGAACAAAAGCCCGAAAAACGTTGCCAACAAGTGTAGACGAATTCCTAACAAACCGTAAGTGCACTGTAAATAAATGTGTTAACTTTGACATCAAAATTAAAGGGAATGAACAAAACACAACTTATAGAGCTTGTAACTGAATTAACTAAGCAGCCGAATGAAAGTGAATGGGTTGAATTTAAACTGAATTTTCATTCTGCTGAAGAAATTGGTGAGCGTATTTCTGGCTTGTCAAATGGAGCATGTATTCACAACCAGCCTTTTGGCTATTTAGTCTTTGGTGTTGAAGATAATACTCATCTAATAAAGGGAACAACATTTAATGCAAAATTACACAAAAAGGGGAATGAGGATTTAGAACATTGGTTGGCGACACGTTTGAATCCCAGAATTGATTTTTCAGTTTATGAATTTGACTATGATGACCAGCGACATATTTCAATTTATGTAATACCCGCAACTAAAAGCCAGCCTGTAGAGTTTTTACATCAAGCATATATTCGTGTAAATACCATTACGAGAAAATTAAATGATTTCCCTGAGAAACAAGCAAAAATTTGGAAAAAGGACATTATTCCGTTTGAAAAAGAAATTGCAAAGGATCATTTAAATGCATCTGACATTACAAAATATTTAAGTACCGAAACTTACTTTGATTTAATCAAAATTCCATATCCTTCTACTCAACAAGGGGTTATTGATAAATTTATTGAAGAAGGATTAGTGGTTAAAAGCAAAGGGTATGCAATTACAAAATTAGGTGCATTGCTTTTTGCAAAACATTTTAAGGATTTTGAAACAATTGTGCGAAAATCTGTTCGGGTAATTGTATATAAAGGGAAAAATAAAGTAGAAACACAAAGAGAGCAAATTGGGATAAAAGGTTATGCTTTAGGGTTTGAAGAATTAGTGGATTGGATTAATAGTCAACTTCCAGCAAATGAAGAAATAGGAAAGGCTTTGCGAAAAGAAACTAGAATGTACCCCGAACTTGCAATAAGAGAATTAGTCGCAAATGCTCTTATTCACCAGGACCTAACAGAAAAAGGATTTCCTATGATTGAAGTCTTTACTGACAGGATAGAAATTTCAAATCCGGGGACGCCGGTTGTTACACCTGAACGATTTATTGATGCGTATCTTTCTAGAAATGAAAAATTAGCTGATTTAATGAGAAGGCTTGGTTTCTGCGAAGAAAAAGGTAGCGGTTTAGATAAAGTAATATTATATAATGAACTTTACCAACTACCTGCGATTAACGTAATTGTAGCTGAAAATAGAACTAAAGTGTGCATGTATAGTTATAAACCCTTAAACGACTTAGATAAAAAAGATAAAATAAGAGCATGCTATCAACATGCTTGTTTGAAATATGTGTCAAATGAAAAAATGACAAATCAATCGCTTCGAAACAGGTTTAAAATAGAAGACCAAAATGCAGCAATTGCATCAAGAATTATTCGAGATTCTTTGGAGGAAGGAGTAATTAAAGAAGATGACCCTGAAAGTAAATCCAGAAAATACGCTAGTTATATCCCAATTTGGGCATAGAATCTTATTTGATGGTTATTTGATAGATGAAACCAGTTTGAGCATAACAACATTGAATATCAATCACTTATTATTTGATGGTTATTTGATTAAGACAAAAAAACAACAGTTGGCAAAAAATAGGACTTTGAGCGGTACTTATTCAATATCGGGATAGTGCCCAGCGAGAAGCCCATACATCGACTTACTTCAGCTCACTTCGACTTGCTTCGGCTTCGCTCAGCAACCATTGCTTAGTGACCGAAGCTTAGCAACTAACACTCAGCACAGGTGATGAATTTACCTGGTTACGCAGTTAGACAGGCCTACCTGGCTGCTCAGTTAGGCAAGTCTACCAGTCGGCGAAGCCCGGCTGGCTACGTTCCCATCGCAGTCTCAGAAGTGAAAATCTATGGATTTATTGTACTTTTTATTGTTTTTTTTGCGTTATCTGGTTGACCTTGATTGATTTTGTTGCAAATTTAGCCCTTCAAATTTCATCCTTAACTATATTAAAATTTCAAGTCTTATGAAATATAAATACAAAAAGCTATTCACAAACCGGGAATATTTAACATGGATATTCCATCTGACCGTTAAAAATAAAATTATAAACAGATGAAAATCAGAGCCGTTCTTTCTGTATTGGTTGCCACAGCCTGGATCAGCATTTCGGAGTTTGCGCGAAACGAGTTTTTGTTGAAATCTTATTGGACTTCACATTACGAAAAACTGGGGTTGGTATTTCCTTCAGAGCCCATCAATGGTGCCTTTTGGGGAATCTGGTCGCTGGTGTTTGCCGCGGTTATATATGTTATTTCGCGTAAGTTCACACTCATGCAAACCAGCCTGCTGGCCTGGGTGCTGGGGTTTGTAATGATGTGGCTGGTGGTGTGGAATTTAAGCGTGCTGCCTGTGCAGATTCTGGCTCTTGCCATTCCGCTCAGCATGCTCGAAGCTTTCTTAGCCAGCTATATTCTCATAGCCATGAATAAAAATAACCAGTAGAAACTTGGTTTGTACTATCTTCTGGAAGCCTTGGAGCCACCGCCGAATAGTATCCCAGCGCCCAAAACAAAGCCGAAATCGTACCAGCCACCATTGTTATTTACTGCGTACATGGCAATATTGTCGCTAAATAAACTCAGGACAAAACCAACGGGGGCTATAATTCCGTGCCATAATCCACCCCAAAATCCATAGGGCGCATCAACCACGCAATTTTCGATGGGGGTTACTGGGGCGCAAGAAGAAAACAAGCCCATGATGAGCAAGAGAAAAAATACCTTGGTCAGTGCTGAAATCGAAGCTTTTGTTATCATAATTCCTTTTGTTATTGGATAATTCTATCTTTTTTTATCATCAAATTTTACAAATATCGCCACCTGTTTTGGCTTAAGCAAAGCCTAAAGCTTCACTGCTTTTTCAATGCTTATTCCTTCAGCAGTTGTAACGCGGATATAATAAACTCCCCGCATCCAGCTACTGGTGTTTAGAGTCTCCAACTGCGAAACGCCGTTTTTCTCCAAAACAAGTTTGCCTGTTTCGTCATAAACGGCTATTTGAATCGCAGGGCTATGGGTTGAAATATGGAGAATATCGCTTGCGGGGTTTGGATAAATGGTTGAATTCTGCAAATCAGTCCCATTGGCTTCTGATATTCCATCGAAGATGATACCATTGAAAAAGCTGATAACATCGCTAAACAAGAGAGCTCTGTTTTCGTCTGTATCCATCAATGCCGGGTCAAAGAAGAAGCTAACGGTGTGAAAAACTTCGCTGGGGTCGGGGAAATAAATACCTGAGAAATAGTTGTGAAAAACATAATCTTCGGAGCCCATTCTATAAATGGGTTTTGCTTCGAAAACGGGCAGACAAGCATCAATCCACCAGGCGGTGGAGAAAGTCCACTGAATTGGATTTAAAGTACTTACAATTTGATTGGGTTCCAAATCGAGTTGTGCAACACCCAAATTTCCATCGTCGCCATAGCTTTGGGCGTAGTATTGGGCAGTTCCCAAATAATCGTACACAAAGTCTCCGCTGCTAAAAGTATAGGGAGCCGCATAACGGTCGTACAGAAAATCGTTGCCCATGAGCCAAAGATTTCCTCCGGCATTCAGATACGCAATCAGCGCTTCGTTGTCGGTTTCATTGCCATTCCACAGTTGAAGCCCCACACCATCGGTCGAGGTGTACCAAACTACCAAATCGTAGCCCATCATCTCGTCGAAGGTAGGAGAAGCCTGGTTTTCGGCTGCATCAAACAAGGTATAACCTATGCCCAGGTCATCGAAAGTACTGAGGATTAAGGTGGTATTATCGGGATTCACAGCGTTGTCGTTAACGAACAAAATATCGGTTTGAGCTTGAATCGAACCCACCGAAAGAACAAATGAGAGCATGATTATGAATGTCATGCCGAAATGTGTAAAGAGAGTCATATGCACCAATTATTTAAAGAGACAATAAAAATTTACTTTGTAACAGTAGCAAAATTAGCGAATTCCGGTAAATATGATCCATATAAATGGATTAATATTAGCCATATCTTTTCCATTTTTCTTATTTTTAGCAAATCAATCTTTTTGCAACTTTAGAGTGGAAAATTTGTTGTTAAAGCATTGCTCAAAGGACCATCATTAATAATCAGAATAACAAATATTGAACTTATGTATAAGAATATTTTTGCTCCTTTAAGCGCTTGTTTGTCAACAAATTGCAAAAAAGAGACTTCAATTTCCATCGTCCAACAAATGCGGTTTTTGCTGGTGTTGGCCTTTTTGGCATTTTCGCTATCATCCATATTGGCGCAAATAACTGCAAAACGAGCTCTTTTAGTTATCGACGTACAGGAAAACCTTGTAAATCCCAATTCCAAAATCCACATGGATACCGCCGGAATCGACCTGTTTTTTAACAAGTTAAACCAAACCATTTCCAGCTTTGACCAAGGCAAAGATTTGGTGGTTTATATTGTGAACGAATGGACCAATCCAATCATGAATTGGGGCACAGGAAATGTTTGCAAAAAAGGGGCGCCGGGCGTTGGGCTCGATCGCAGGCTGAAGCAGGTCAACCAAAATGTTTTCTCCAAATCAAAGCCCAATTCGCTTACCAATCCGGAATTACTCAAGTTGCTCAAAGACAACCAGATTACCGAAGTTTATGTGGTGGGGCTGTTGGCCGAGGGCTGTATAAAAGCCACCGTTTTCGGCTTGCAGGATGAAGGATTTCAGCCCATTGTAATATCGGATGTGATAGGCTCCAAAAATCGGGGGAATTATTTAAAGGTGATGGAGTATTTTGAGAAAAACGGGATAAAGATGGTGCAAGCCAAGGATATCCGATAAAAACATCAGGAGTATTTGTACCAGCTGTATTAACTTTGAAATAGCAATAATTTAATTTTTTCACCAATGAAATCAAATTCGCTGAGCAAGGAAACACTGCTATCCACCTTGTGGATTTTTGTCACTTTCAATTATTTATACTGCGATGTGGTGGGGCTTATGGATGCGGGATTGCTCCATCAATATTTAACCGGAACCGTGAATGGCATAGAGATGAATCAGGGTTTTCTGCTGGCCGGTGGAATTCTTATGGAAATCCCCATTGCCATGATTCTGCTTTCGCGAATCTTAAACTACAAGGCCAACCGGATCGCGAATATGGCGGCAGCATCACTAAAAACCATTGTGATGATAATGACCATGTTTGTGGGCACTCCAACGCTGTATTATCTGTTTTTCGGAACTATAGAAATACTCACCACCATTGCCATAGTTTGGATTGCCTTTAAATGGCAGAGAAAAGCCGAACCAGAATTAAGAGCGCGGGTTTTAGTGTAGTCCCGGATACTGTGAGCTTTTCATTAAATCATTGAAAATGGCCATAAAGCTGTTTTCGGCGTTTCCGTATTCAATAAAACGGGGTACAAATTGCAAACCTGTCTAAATTTTCTAACTTCGCAAAATGAAGAAAATTTGTGTTTTTTGCGGGTCGAGCATGGGTTTCGATCCTGTATACCGGCTCAATGCCCTAAAACTGGCCGATTATTTAATTGCCCACGACCTTACATTGATTTATGGCGGGGCCAATGTGGGCCTTATGAAAATATTGGCCGATCACATGATGGAGCACGATAAACAAGTTATTGGCGTTATGCCCCATCATTTAATAGAAAAGGAAGTAGCCCATCAAAGCATCACCAAACTCATTCCTGTGGAGAGTATGGCCGAGCGCAAAGAATTGCTAATCAGCCTTTCTGACGCATTTATTGCCCTGCCCGGTGGTTTTGGCACCCTCGACGAGGTGGCCGAAGTGCTTGTTCTCGATCAGCTTCGCATTGTGGAAAAACCCATGGGACTGCTCAATGTAAACGGATATTTCGACCATTTAATCAGCTACTTCGATCTGGGGGTGAAGGAAGGATTTATCAGACAGGAGCACCTGAACAATCTGATGGTGTCGGAGCATGTGGACGAGCTGATGGAAAAACTTTCGCTCTACAAACCCGTGGGCATGGGAAAATGGATTCAGGATATAAAACTCGAAAGCAAATGATGGTCATCGGAATTACAGGGACATTGGGTGCGGGCAAAGGCACTGTGGTCGACTATCTGGTTCGGGTGAAAGGTTTTTCGCATTACTCGGTGCGCAGCTTTTTGCAGCGGGAAATGGCCAACCGCGGCATGCCCAACAACCGCGACAGTATGACCACGCTGGCCAACGAGCTCCGGGCCAAAAACTCCCCATCCTATGTTACCGATCAGCTTTTTGAAGAAGCCCAAAGGAGTGGACAGAATTGTATTATCGAAAGCATCAGAACCCCTGGCGAAATCATCAGCCTTAGGCAAAAAGGAACTTTCTATCTGTTTGCTGTTGATGCCGATCCTACCATCCGCTACGAGCGCATTGTTCAGCGGGCCTCCGAAACCGACCACATCAGCTATCAGACTTTTGTGGACAACGAAGCCCGCGAAATGAACAATACCGACCCCAACAAACAAAATCTGGCCCAATGCATTCAGCTGGCCGACTTTTTCATTTTAAACAATTCAGACCTCAACCATCTGGAACATCAAGTGGAACAAATCATTAACAAACTTCAAGCTCATGTCTGAATCAACTCTAAAACCAACACATATACGCCCCTCCTGGGATGAGTATTTTATTAAACTGGCCGACACCGTGGCACAACGCGCCACCTGCGACCGCGGAAGAAGCGGCTGCGTGATAACCAAAGACCGCCAAATTCTCGTAACCGGCTATGTGGGCTCTCCCAAAGGCTTGCCTCATTGCGACGAGGTTGGACATCTGTTTAAAAAAGTGATTCACGAAGATGGTTCTGTAACCCAGCATTGTGTGCGCACCGTTCACGCCGAGCAAAATGCCATTACCCAGGCAGCCCGCCGCGGAATAGCCCTGGATGGCGGCACCCTTTATTGCCGCATGACACCCTGCCGCACCTGCGCCATGCTCATTATCAACTGCGGAATTGTGAGAGTGGTGTGCGAGAAAAAATACCATGCCGGAGCCGAAACCGAAGAAATGTTTAAGCAAGTGGGCATAGAGCTCAATTATATGAGCGAAGAAGTTCAGCAATACAGCGGTCAAAAAGTGGACAATACCGATGTTTTTAACAAGCAGGATTAGTCGGTTGTAACAGTGGTTTTAAGACAATTGTCTCAATTAACATTATTTAGCACCCATCGCAGTAAAGCTGTGGTTTTTGTCGGTGCGAATATTTTATATATTTGCCCGTAGTTTATGGGCTGTCAACAGCAGCTCCCGTTCTCTTGCACCGTTAAACCCTAATTTAGTATCATCATGAAAAAGATTATCATATTATTCACCTTGTTTCTGGCTGGCTTTGGGGCTATCGCCCAAACTGAAACCGAATCAACCATCAAGAAATTCTCCGTGGGCTACGATTTATACACCACCATCTGGATGAATATGCCCACCGGTTTCAAAACACGCACTATAAACCAGGGAGCCAATGTTTTTTTAATGTACAACCACGCTGCGGCGAACAGTAAATTTAGTTTTGCCGGTGGTTTGGGCGTTTCTTCGGAAAATCTTTACATCAAAGATGCTTATATCCCCAATATTAAAGCCGACTCCATCTATTTTTCCAACCTCCCCGATGGCGTGAATCTGAAGCGCTCCAAGCTCAACGTGACCTATCTGGATATTCCTATTGAAGTTCGTTATGTTACCAACAACAAAATGCGTTTCACTTTGGGGATGAAATTTGGATTTGCCATTGATAGCAAAACCAAAATGGTGGGCGATGCCTTTGACGAAGATGGAACACTGGGCTATGGTACCAAAGAAAAACACAAATCGGTTACTCAACTCGAAAGCACCCGCTTTGGTGTTCAGGCACGTGTGGGTTATAAATGGGTTCATGTTTATGGATATTACAGTCTGAACAAAGTTTTTAAAGCCGACAAAGGCCCCGAAATGTATCCCCTCTCTATTGGGGTTACCTTTATGCCCTTCTAAAGAAAATACTTTCAAAAGAAATTTAAAACCACCTGATTTTCTCGGTGGTTTTTTTTATTTTTGTGGGAACAGGAAAAGCATAAATGATTAGTACTCAAAATATTTTGGCGGTGATGGGCTATGGGAAAGATTGCTCCGAAGACAATGCATCTCTGGCTCGTTCGGTTGGAAAACTGGCCGGAGAAATGGGCCTTTCGCTGGCTGCAGGCAATGTTACCGGTACCTTTGGCCATGCTTTTCAGGCTGCCGCTCCCTATCGTGTGGCCAATTTCTGCGTGGTGGAAAAACATGTGCAAATATTACAGCCCCACCATGCTACCGAGATTTTTAGAACCGATGATACCTTTTCCAAACATGCTCAGATAGCTCAAATGGCACAGGCGGCCATACTTATTGGCGGCGGCGGAGGTTCTCAGCTTTTGCTCAACCACTTTCTGAAAAACAAAAAAACAGTGGTGGCCATTACAGGCAGTGGTGGTCTGGCCGATGCTCATCTTCCCCCCGATGTTCTTAAAGCCGAAACTGCATTGGAAGCTCTGGAATTGCTGTTGAAAATCAAATATGAGTCGTGGTTTCCATCGCCCTTTGGTGCCATAAAACTCTCTTACAACCATATCGGACTTTGCCAGGCAAAAATATCCAGCGAAACCCCACCATCCATCGCCCAAAAGGATGAGTTTGGAAAGCAGCTTGATGATTATTTTAAAGGGAAATTGCAGGAATTCACGGGTCGTATTATGCTTCACGGCTCCCAGTTTCAGCGAAAAGTTTGGCAGGCTCTGCTCGATATACCTTATGGAAAAACCCTTGAATATGGGGAGTTGGCAGCCATTATTGGCGATAAAAACAGCAGCCGCGCAGTGGGTCATGCAGCCGGGCAAAATCCCCTGTGGGTTATTGTACCTTGCCACCGGCTCATTGGAAAAGATGGCAGCCTGACGGGTTATGCCGGCGGGTTGGAAATGAAGCAGCATTTGCTCGATCTGGAAAGCCATCAAACAGAGTTACGATTATTTTAGCAGTTTTTTAATCCCCGCTAAATCTGCTTTTCATACTTTTGCCGCCACACCTTTTTCTTATGCTCAAATCGAAATTGTTTTTATCTGTTCTTGGTGCTTTGCTGCTCAGCTTAGCCTGGCCTGCCTATGGTTTTCCATATCTTATATTTGTGGCTTTGGTTCCACTTTTCCTTTTGGAAGAATCCATAGCTCAACAACCCAAAAAGCGCCTCCGCAAAGTATTTCTCTATTCATGGCTAAGCCTGCTGATCTGGAACTTGCTCACCACCTGGTGGATTTGGAATTCCACAGAAATAGGTGCTGTGATGGCTATTTTGCTCAACTCGCTGTTTATGAGTTTTGTATGGGTCCTGTTCAGCCTCACCAAACGGTTTTTTCATAACAGCAAAAATGCCATTTTTCTCTTCCCCCTGTTTTGGGTCGCCTTTGAATATTTACATCTCGACTGGGATTTGAGCTGGTCGTGGTTGAACCTGGGGAATGTTTTTGCCAATCATCCCTATGCCATTCAGTGGTACGAGTTTTTGGGCACTTTGGGCGGAAGCTGGTGGATTATCACGGTTAATATTTTGGTATACAGGGGATTTAAAAGGCTTCGGCAGGAGCCGGTTTTTCAACCAAAAGCCCTTTTGGCTTTTATCCCCGCAAGTTTGGCTGTATTGATTCCGCTGGGCTATTCGATATTTGTGTATCAAACATGGCAAGAAAAAGGAAAAGCAGTTGAAGTGGTTGTGGTTCAGCCTAATATGGATCCATGGAGCGAGCAGTTTTTAAGTCCGCCCCAGGAAGTCATTGAACGAATGATTGCGCTTTCCACCCCACTCATCGATAGTAATACCATGTTTTGGATTGCTCCCGAATCGGCCATTCAGGAAGGCATTCAGGAGCCGGATATGACGGTGGGAAGTCACCGGGGTAAAGGGGTTTCTATTCCCGCCCTTCAGGTTTTCATGAAAAACTATCCCCAGCTACAGCTTATTGTTGGAGCCAGCACCTACCGCTATCTCGACGTGCCTTCGGAAACCAGCAATACCACCGCCAAAGGAAAACCCTTCGACGATTATAATACAGCAATGCTTCTAAATTCAGAAAAAGTGGAGGCAGTTTATCATAAAAGCAAGCTGGTACCCGGCCCCGAAAAAATGCCCTTCAAAAAATTGCTGGAACCCATTCAGGTGCTGGTTTTTAATTTTGGTGGCGCCGTGGGAAGCTTAGGTTTCGACCGCGAACCCAAAGTTTTCTATAACAGCGATGGAACCATTGGAGCAGCGCCACTTATTTGTTACGAAAGTATTTACGGAGGTTTTGTGGCCGATTTTGTGCGTCACGGAGCTCAAATATTAACTGTAATCACCAACGATGGCTGGTGGGGAAAAAGCCCCGGACATCGTCAGCATTTGGCCTATGCACGACTGAGGGCGGTGGAATGTCGCCGCAGTGTGGCACGGTCGGCCAATACAGGTATTTCGGGCTTTATAAACCAAAGGGGCGATGTGATTCTGGCTTCTGAATACTGGAAACAAGATGCTCTGAAAGGAGTTTTACAGGCCAACAATCAGCTGACCTTGTATGTAAAATATGGCGATTTTATGGGTCGCATTTCGGTGTTTATTTCCATCATCGTTTTGCTGGTTAGCATTGTAGTTTTTATTAAACGCGAAAAACCCCATGAGACAAATCCTTAAAAATCATTTCCTTTTCTGGGGGTTTCTGTGGACAACTTTTTTGGGTGTTCATGCCCAGCAAATACATGATTCGCTGCAATTGGCAGCAGAAAAATATGCCCTCATTCAACAGGCTCAGGAAGACAGTCTGAGAAACGTGAACAGAGCATTGCAACTCTCGAAGCTCCAAAGCACACCCATTGATTCCGTTGAAAAAATTGTCCTGACCCAACTCAACCTGGAAATAGCTCCCGATATGTCGGCATTTGTTCGGGCAAAGTATATTCAGCTTTCATCGAACAGGCTTACGAAAATAAAGGCGTCCAGTTTTCCGCACACTGACAGCCTGAAAACCATCATTCTCAATGGCAATCAATTGCGCTGTGTTTCATTCAGCGAAAACAGTTCGGTGGAGTTTCTCGACCTCAGCGAGAACAATTTCCGGCGCATTCCACGTAGTGTGAAGAAGCTGAAGGGTTTGAAGTTTTTGGATCTCTCGAAGAACAATATCAAACGAATTCCAGGTTTCATTGGCAGAATGGATAGCTTGCAGGAGCTCAAATTAAACCATAATCAGCTGAAAAAGCTCAGCAGGAGAGACATCAGAAAACTGCGGAATTTGAAAAGCATCCATTTGGGAGCCAATGATTTAGAGCGGCTTCCCGAGAACATGGATGAACTCACCAAGGTGGAGACGCTCAATTTTGGCATCAACCGTTTGAGTGATTTGCCCGCTGGATTTTCGAAGCTCCGCACCTTAAAACATGTTATTTTCTATAGAAACCAGTTCGACACGTTGCCCCATGAATTGTGGAATTTACCCTTGCTGGAGGAGCTTGATTTTTACCACAACCACCTAAAAACCATCCCCAATGACATTGTCCGGTTGGAGAATTTGGAGCAAATTTATCTGGCTTACAATGAGTTTAGCGCCATTCCGATGGTTTTGTTTCAGCTCAAAAAGCTAAAAAGCCTTTATCTCCATCACAATTCTATTGTGTTTGTTCCGGTAGAAATAACACAACTCACTGAGCTTCAATATCTCGATTTGGGTTATAATAAAATTTACGAAATCCCCGATTTGAGCAATCTGAAGAAATTACGGGAAATAGATTTGCAGGAAAACAGCCTCTCGGGTTTTCCCTATGAGCTCACCGAAATTGAGAGTTTAACGCGCATCTATCTCATGGGCAATCCTTTTGTAATGACCAAAGAAGAGCGTGAAACCATGGAAAAACTCAGGGAAGAGCTTATGGAGCTCGATATCCGGTTGTTTTTCTAGCACAAATTCAGAAAGCGGTTTGGGGAAATTATCAAACATCAATCCCCTCGAAATCGTCAATAAAAACATTCCCGGATAATTACATCTCAATCAAAACAATGTTGTTATCTTTTTTCAGCAGTTTCAGAAAATCGTTGAGTTCAATTTTGGCACCTCCGCTCCGGTAGTTATTTTCCTCGCGGGAAAAAGCAACGGACTGCCCGTTGACCGAAATACTTTCCGGACTAAACTCCTTCTTATTAACATTGTAGATGAGGGTCAGCGGAAAGCCCTTAAAATCCAACGATGCCATGAGCCCGTTCATGCTTTTGGGAATTACAGGATCGAAAATCACTTGTCCCAACTCGCTCCGCAAGCCCAGAAAACGAGTGATGATGAGCGTGATATAGATTCCCGGACCGCTGGAATAGACCCGCCAGCCTCCCCTGAGCGTCAGGGTTCCCTGATTGATTTCCTCATAGCGCTCGTCGGCATCGTAGCGGCTTTTGTAGGCCACATCGGAGCTGCTGTAGTAGCAGTTGGCCTGACGAATATCGCCCTGTTTCACAATGCTTCGGTAGTCGACCGGATTGGCTTGCCGGAGTGCTTTGACAAAGGCGTCGGCTCTGCCTGTAATGGCCTGACATTCCGCATAGCGGATATGCTCGTGAATGTACATCAACCCAATTTCGCGACCAAAGAAAGTGCTGCTTTCGGCTCTTTGAAACAGGGTTTGAATTCCCCCGCGGTATTGCAGCGGACGATCCATCAACCGAGCGCCATCGGGACCTTTGAGATGTTCTTCCACTATTTTCTGATGGTGAATGGCCTGTTCTTTGGTAAAAATCCCACTAATAATTCCCCTGTCCATGGGCAACAGGCTATAATGAATATTTGTGGTGTTGTCGGTGGGATGCAATAAAACGCTGATGGAGCCATCGGGTTCCACAAGTCCATAACCAGCAACCACTTCATCTTTAATCAGATATTTATTGAAATCGGCTTTTATTTGCTGACAAATTGTATTGAGTTCTGCAGCTTTTTCTTTCTGGCCCAGAAGCTCATAAATTCCTTGATACTGTTGAAAAGCCTGATAGTTCATTTGCACCGTCCAGCTCGAAATCATCCGCTTGGCCAGCTCATGGCTCACGGGTTGCAACGAGTCGTTCCAGTCGCCGCCGCCAAATGGAACCAAAGCTGTGTTGGGAATAAAAGAATCGGTAATCATTTGAATAAGCCGGTCCATATGGGCTGCAACAGATTCCGGCTCCAGAGATTTTTCCCCGGTGGCTGCATAGTAGGGCAATACCTCATCGAGGATTTTTATATCACCGGTGATTTTTATATAGTTGCTCAGCCCAATAATCACCCAATAGAAAATATCGCCATGGGAATCGCCGGCACGAATAAATTGATAGCTGTCGAACATCCACCACTGGGGCCAGCCGCCATCCATATTTTGATTGGAAAAAATGATTCGCAACACTTGCTTGGCATCTTCATATTTCTCGAGGCTCAGCAATAAATCCAAAGGCCCCTGGGAAACATCGCGGGTTCCCCAGGCGGCGCCACCAAACTGCTCCAACCCGTGGGGAGTGAGAAAATGCGCCAGGGCATTCATGCCAAACCACGGAATGATTTCACTGATGGCAGAGATGTCTTTATGTGGCCCGTGCAGCGACAAATTCAGATTAAAATCCTTCCACTGGTTTCTGGCTTGTTCCACATCATATTCAAATGATTGGCTTATAGCCGGCAACTTATTACTCTCCAGAGCTTTTACTACTTCGCCAACCAAACACATGCTGAAATATGCGGTGGAATTAAACCCCAGTACGAACATGGGTTCACCGTGATAAGACTGATTTTTCGTCCAGATTTTTTCGGGCGATTGATTCTCAAAAGATAAACGATATTGAGCCTGCGGGAATTTGCTAAAAATCAGGCTGTCTTCTTTCGGCTTAAAAGTGAAATTGTTGGCAAATTCATTATCAGTCAGTTGCCATCCATTTCCCGCATCCAGATGATGGGTTAGCATAGCATTCACCGAACCCCCTTCGAGCACTTTAAAATCTGTCCGCACTACAGGGCCCGACTTCGATGTCCAGGTGCGAACCTGCAAAAGGTGATTTTTGGTTTTATAAATCCAGCGGCAGTGATTCAGCCCCATTTCGAAGGCCGAAGGAACACCCAAAAGAAACCATGTTCCATCTATCTCCACAAAAATCCGCTGGCCGGTTTCGGGGTTTTGATTGAACTGACTGGAATAAATGGACAGGAAAATATTGAAATTGGTATTGCCCTGAACAACATGCGAATTGAAAACCCCGCAAGCCCAGGCTGTTGTCGAGAGAATATTCTCGTCCGGACGAAAGCCGGTTTGTGCCTGCAAAATATGCCCGTGGGGCCGGTCGACCCTAAGCTCCTTCTCCCTAAGTACCACATGATTGTTGTCGGCCGAAAAGAACGAAAGCATCTTTTCGTTTTCCATTTCCAAATGGCGCTTATCGGGGCCAAATAAATGACTGATTTCTTGTTCGTTAAGGTCTTCGGACTGAAGAAGCATGGACGATGTAAAAATATTCTGGCGGGGTTGAATCCAGACCAAATCAGCTGGAATCTGCTCTGTTTTCCCAAAATCGTTGCGGTGTTTTTCGAACCATTGATAATCGCTGTCCGATGTGGCCAAAGGATGGTTGGGCTGGTAAAATCCCATAAACACGGTGGTATGACTTTCGCCCGAACCCAATACAAATGGGGTTTCCTGAAGAGCCGCCATTGAAGATTCTCCTGCATATTCTCCCCCTAGAAATGGCTGCATCAAGCCCTCGGCCTCTGCTGTGCCTCTGAACGATTTTCCGAAAATCTGCATGCCGTCGGTGGTGGCCGATGCTGCTCCATTGGGGCAAACCATCATGAGCCAGGGATAGCCCACCGATTCTTTGTTGTTCTGACGGCAGCAAACATAATCGCCCACTTCGCTGTGATGAAGGACGAGTCTTTCCACATACTGGCTCACATAATACTCGTTCACCAGGCTTTCGCCCATCGGTTTTAAACCCACATCCTGAAGCCAGACCAAATCGAGCTCACAGGATTTTTGGTTTTTGTTGGTGGTTTCTATTTGCCATTGCCAGCTGTTACTTTTCTCAGCCAACCGCAGCGAACACAGATATTCCAATCCTTCCCAGCTTCCTTTCACAAAAAACTGATTGTTATGAACAACCATTTCCGACTTGTTATCGGGACCCAATAAAGGGGAATATTTTATGGTGTCGCCTTTAATTCTGATGAATATATTGGCGGCGGATTTCGAAAAAACGGTGGCCGCCTTCAGGCCCATTCGAATGGGATGGCAATTGATGCTCTCTAAGAGACCATTTTCTAAAAAAGAAACCGACAAGCCCAAATCATTGTGTATCTGCATTTTTTCTGCCGCCATACTATTTAATTTTTATTGTGATGATGAATTCGTGTTTGTGGAAATGATTGTAATTTAATACTATACGATTGTCAATATGGGTAAGTTTTATGCCGTCGCCCTGAGTATCGGCCCATTGAATACGGCTGATATTTTCGCCTTCGAGAAGTATTTCGCCCAATAAATCGCGGTCGCCAAACAGGGTAAGCTCTATTTTTTCGGAATCGGAAACCACGTTCAACAAGTCGGAAGTGCAGTGGAGTAATTGTATGCCGGGAGCCAGTTGTAATCCGGTAGGCGAAAGCACAGCGTAGAGCGCCGGCCAAAGCATTTCGTTGCGAAGATAGGGGATTGAGAGGATTCCTTTGCCCGATGGATGGGTGTAATTGACGCGGGCCAGCTGCTCCTCATTGTAGTAGTTTCCTGCAAAGAGAATTCCCGTATTTTGATTGGAGAATCGTTGTTTCACATTCACCTGGAAATTATTGCTGGTGGCATGTCGCAAATGAGCACGACTCAGTTTTAACAAGGCTTCATAAACAGGCTTGTGGCCTTCGGTGTCGAATCCCAGCCAGGTTCCCAGATGAACCAAAGAACCTTCCCCCAGATTTTTCATAAACCCACAAACGGAACCATTCAACGTCCAGGCAATGGGTTCTGCTTCGTTGTCATCGTCTAAATGATAGGTAATGAGCGGATTGGCACATTTAATATCTTTCAATCCGAAGACATCGATAAGCGGTGAGTCGATAATTTCTTTTCCCGCCGGGCTTATTTTAAGTGCATCGCGAAGAATGGTGCAGGGTTGCTGCAACATATCTCTGTCGGGCAGATAAGGAAAAACCACCAGCTGCCCGCCATTTTTTGCATAATCCACCATTTCCTGCTGTGGAACGGCGTTCATCTCGTCGGTGGTGAAGGCCCAAACCTGCTTGTATGCCAGCATTTCCTTTGCTGTGGCCTTGTTCAAATCGAGCATGTCGTAGTCGATATTAAGCACCTGAAGTACCTTGAGCAGACCGTCGAAATAGGCTGTTCTGCGGATGGCAAAAGGATTGAAAAGCGTATCGTTTGTGGGTCCAAGGGGTCTTTCCAATTCGGAAGAATAATAGGGGGGATAAAACAAAACGGCCACTTCGGCTTTTCGTTCCGATTCCAAAATGGGTTTTTCGGCAGTTTTGATGAGTTTATTCATGCGTTGAACGAGCGGGAAGGCAGTGGTTTTTTCGCCTTCGGGAGTGAGTGGGTTGAACCAGTAAAAAGTCTCGCCCGAATAGCCTTTATGCTGCGGGTTTCGTCCCTGAGAAAACATGTAGTAATTCCAGCCTGTGAGACCGTTGGCCACACTGGCTTTATAGAAAAGCTCCAGTTCGCGGGGATTGGTTACCACATGATATTCGCGCGAGCCACATTGAAACTCAGCGGCAAACAGCGGCTTGTTTCCCTGCATGGCGCGGGTGATATCGTTGATGATGCGATCGTCGTGCATATTGCGGTACGAAAGAAATTCGGGAATATGATCCACCCCAAAAATGATTTCGCTTTTATCTTCGAAAAGGTCTTCGTACATGGTGATGTTCACCGGAAACTCGTAGCCGCTGCCGTAAATCCATCCTGGCAAATTGTGGTAAAAGGGAACGGTAACGCCCCGTTCACGAGCCATTTTGGTAAGCATCCGCAGATAGTTGCCGTAGTATTCGCGCCAGAACAAATGCCACTCGTAATCGCGGGCTTTGTCGAAATTCGACTCAAAAGGAACGCGGCCATCCATGGGCATATCGATGCTGCCAAAATCAGAATAATCAGTTCCCCAGAGCTTGTTGATTTTGTCGATGGTTTTAAATTTCTTCGACAGATATTCTATGAAATGATGGGGCACTTTATTGCCATAGTCCGCCTGATGAGCCAGCCAGGAAAACACGCCTATCTCGTTGCAAATCTGCATCATAATAACAGGGCCGCCATTGGAAATCTGTCTTTTGGCAATGATGGGCATTATCTGATCGTACCACAGCGAAACCTTATCAATAAAAATCTGGTGAAAGAGATTTACGCCATCGCTGGGAACAATTTGCCCCTGGCGGTTACGCATTTTCACTTCGCTGCCATATTTCTCCACAAACCAGTCGGGCAAACCAGCTCCGCGGTATTCGGCCAGAATAAACGGACCGGGTTTCAGAATGCACTTTAACCCGTGAGCCTCGCATCGGTCTATCCAGCCCAACAAATCACGCTGCGGATAGCTTTGACCCGAAAAATCGAAAACAGATTCTTCGTCCTCATGCCAGGCCCAGGGTACATAGGAGCTCACGGTGGTTAATCCCGCTTCCTTAGCCGCCAGCAAATGGGTGTCCCAAAGCTCCCGCCTGATGCGGAAATAATGAATTTCGCCGGAGTTTAAAAATGTCTTTTCCCCGTTATGATAAAAATGGTTGTCTTTTATTTCAAATGTCATGTCTTAAAATTTTCAGTTTTTAAAAGTTATTGATGGTTCGATTCTGCGTTTCGTTTGTTGAGCTGGTTTTTGATTTCGTGGCTCCGGTCTTCGGTGAGCGAATACTGGAGTAAAAACAAAATAGATAAGATACTAAGCAATATGGGCAAACCTATTTCCACCGCCCGCATCATATAGAGGGTGTAGGGCGATTGTTGGGTCAAAGCTACCAAATCTTTTTCCATTCGGGCCAGATTTTGTTCCAGCAGTTCGCCCGGAATATTGAGGTCCATGGTTCGCAATTGCTCGCTGGTTGTTGCCACAATGGGCAGTAGCGACTCGTAATGCTCTTTGCTTTTCTGGCTTTCCATCGATTTGGAAATCAGATGCGATTCGAGCTCAAAGGCATTCATTTTTGCCTTTTCGAGCCGCGTTTGAAGCATCAACGGGATGGCAACCTGAAATACGGAATCCATATTGGCCACGCTTCCTTGCTGCAAAGCTGGAATCAGATTCTCGAGCCCTGCTTTGGTGGCTTTGGATGTTTCCAGTGCCAGCAGAAGCTTATCTTTTCTTTCCTGCGGATAGTTGGGCAGCAGAATATGCTTGTTCTCCCGATCCATCTGGGTTTCTTTCTCTAAATAGGTGATGTATTTTGTGGTAACTTCCAAAGCCTCGTCACTCTCGGTTTGGGCCAGTTGGAGCCACGATGCAGTATTGGCAGCGCCCGATTTCAGGTCGCGCCAAACCACCGATTCGGCATGAAGCTCCTTAATATTCCCCTGAATACCATCAACCTTGGTCACCTGGGCTTCGTCGAACATGGTGAATACAATGAGGGCTCCCCCCACAAAACTGGCTAAGGCGGTGCCCATTTTAATAAACCACCAGAAAATGGAGTAGAAGCTTCCTTCGGTCCGATATCCGGTTTTTAGCTCTTCCTCATCACAAATATCGCCCACCATACTCGATCCCAGCGTAAAGAAAAACAACATGCCAATGCTGAGTAAAATGGTTGGAATTACTATGAGATAGGGATGGCTGGGGTTATAGCAAACTATTTTTGAAAGCTGAGCCAGAATCATGAGTATAATGGCAATGGAAAGGGTTTTTCGCTTGCCCAGTTTTGGGCTGATCCAGTTCAGCGGGAAAACGGCGAGCAATCCGGTAATGGCCCAAACGGTGCCATTGAAACCAAGAAGCCAGGCGCCTGCCACTTTATCGCCACCAAAAACATAAAAAATGGGAATGTAGGAGCCCAGAAGCTGCACAAAATTAAAGCCCATGGCTAAAGTGAAAATGGTGAGCGTGAGCATGATGAAGTTTCTGTTGCCCGTGGTTCTTTTAAAATCCTGCCAAAAGGGTGTTTTTTCGTGTTTGGCGGCTTTCACAAAGCCGGGCTCCCGCAGCTTGTAGGTCCACCAAAACGAAAGTGGAATAATAACGGCGGCAATCATGAGCGAAACATAGCGCATTCCATCGGCTTCGTTGCCTCCTGTTCCCTTGAAAATTTCCAGATTGGCTAAGGCAAAGAGCCAGGGAGTGCTCATGGCAAAAAGATTCCCCACAAAACTCTTGGCGCTAAAAAGGCGGGTTCGTTCGTGATAATCGGAGGTAAGTTCCATTCCCAAAGCTCCGTGGGGAATTTCGAAAATATTGACAGCGGTAAAAAAGATGAGCAGAGTAATCAGAATATAGCTGAGCTGAAACCACTGATAACCTGCTTCGGTGGGGAACCAGGTTTCCACCATCTCGCCCTTGGGAATCCACCAAATGGCCACAAAACTAACGGCCACCAGCAAACCACCAATCAAAAGAAACGGACGGCGTCGTCCCCAGCGGGTGCGGGTATTGTCGGAAAGGTGCCCGATAATGGGGTCGGACAAGGCATCCCACAGGCGGGGAATAATGAGAATGGCTCCCAGCCAGAATGCACTCAGTCCCAGACTGATATTTCCCATGAGACCTACCAGAATTCCGGCAATATTGAACAATGCAATGGGAATAATTCCCCCGGCTCCATAAGCGGCCAACTGACCAAAAGGAATTTTACTTTGGGATTCGGTCATTTGCCTGCTGTCACTTCTTTTCTCACTCATTTCTTGCTTTTTTGTAAAATTAATAGGTAATAACGACCTTGGCGGGAATGGTTTTTATCTGAATTTCACTCTGCGAAAAATCCTTGATTTCTACGCCATCAACAAAGACTTTTTTCGGCATGGTGGAGCTGTTGAAATTTTTGATTTTCATGCCGTTGGCGGGCAAATTCACAGGCCCGGTTATGTTCCATTCGTATTGATTGCCTTGCTTTTCGATGGAATAAGAAATGGGGCCATAATAGGTAGGCAAGTTTCTTACGGCCATGCCTTCGGGGGCATCTATCCAGTCCTGATATAAAGCAGCGCCCAGAACCAACGACTCGTCGAACTCGTTCTCATAAACAAACATGGAGCGAACGGCATTAATGAAATCGCTGCCAACCCAGGTATGGGGCATATCGCCAATATATCGCGGAATTCGCTCATCGTTCCAAACCACTTCGGCCCAGTGGTTCCAGCCTTGTGGACGCTGGTCGCTCAGAAAAAAATCGATGAGCTCGTGGGCTCTTTGGGGCTGATCGAGCATGATGAACGAGCCAATAAGCCGGTTTTCGTAGGGCGTATAGTTTACCCAATCGCGTTTCCCGTCGCGGCGATCTGTAAAAAACCCGTAGTATTTATCAAAGGTATTGTAAACCTGGGGTTTGGGAAGATTGAGCAGCTCGTTGCAAGGCGTCAGGGCAATGGTAGTCGAAGTAGCATCGAAATCTCCCAGCTCGGCGCATCCCGGAATATACTCAATTTTATGGTTGTTCATAGCTAAGTTAATGGATTGATACAGATTTGCCTTAAAGGTATCCCGAATTTTTACAATCCGCTCATAATTTTCTGTTTCGCCCAATATTTTCTGAATTTCTGCAGCATCTTTCAACCCCTTCATGGTGAAGAAATTATCCCAGTAGGAATGCATGGGTTTGGCCGAATAGCCCTCATGGCTGATGGATTCTGTAACTAATCCATAGAGCGATTTCAGGCTGTCGTTGCCCAAACGGTAAAAATCGGTGGAGCGCTCGTCAATCAGTTGTTGAATATAATCCACCGCCAGGAGCACATGCTGATTTTTCGATTTCAGAAAAGCGGTGTCGTGGGTAAAATTGAAATACTCCCGAACGAGATAAATGAGCTCTCCGTGGCTATCGTTTTCGGGCACCGGATCGGGGCCGCGGCCATCGACCACGCAGGGAACTTTCCCGTTTTCGTATTGGTAACCCACATACCAGTCAATGTAATCTTTCACCTCGGTCACGATTCCCGATTTAAGCAAAGCCGAAGAAGTGAGCGCCCCATCGCGAATCCAGCTTCGCTCGTAGGAACGGGAGCCGGGCTGAATTCCAGCCTTATCGCGGTTGATGAGGATATAAACCAGATTCGATTTATAGGTATTCACAATGCGGTCGGCGGAGGCAGGCAGTTGAAACTCAATGGAACTCACCTTGGAGCTCCAAAAATCATTGCTTTTTTCCACATCCTCACGTGCAGTTTCCAGAGTCAGATTTTCCAATCCAGCCTTTCCGTAAAAAGGTACCACCACCTGAAAAGTCTCGCGGGCATTGGCATCCAGATGAATATGATATTTCATCAATCCCTGAGCCAGATGATGGGCATCGGTTACTTCGTTTTTTGCGGGCAGAGAATTTTCGAGAATATGATTTACCAGATTTCCCTCGTCGAAATGGGATGCTCCAAAACCATCTGGTTTGCGAAGCGAATAGACTATTTTCCCGTCAACTTCTATAAATCCTTTCCGCTCAGCTATATGCGAGATTTTCCCCACACCGCCTTCCAGATTCAGAAACTGATAATAGGGATTGGCCTGAAAGGGACGGATGAGCAAATAGAAATCGAAATCGATGGGTTGGTCGCTCCGGTTTTCGAAGGAGTAATCTATGTGCAGCAACGAGTTTTTTTGGGCTTCGCCCGATGTGGTAACACGGGTTTGAAAACCGATGGAGCCACATTCCCATTCCACCGTGGGCATAAAACTAAATCCGCGGTTTTTGTCCTTTTTGCCCAGGTTTTGGCTGGCCTTTACATGGCTCCAGTTCCACAAGGAATCGCCCTGTTTTATCATGGGTTCCAGCGAGAAAAGGCCTTTGTCAACCTCCACAAGTCCATCTTCGTTGATCAAGGCTTCTTTGGTGTCGTTGTTCACACCCACAATGGTCCAATAGCTGGCCTGCTCCAGAAAAGAGCGCGGATAGAATCCTTTGGGGGAGTTTTTAGCTGCATAGATAAAGAAGTCGTTGGCTTTGAGCGATTCCTGAATATCTAAAAACCGCAGCCCGGAAACGCCAAAATATTGGTGGTTGGCCGGTTTTGAAAGCTCTATTTTCACATATCGTGCTTCGGCTTCTGCAAGTCTGATAAAGCTCAGATTGCTTTGGTTGTCAGATACTTCGTAGGTCTTTTCCCAGTTGTTTTGGTCGTTGGAAAGAAGTATTTTATAATGTTGTGCCTGCGCCTTTTCTGTCCAGTCAATTTGAATTCCCCCAAACTCGCGGCGGGCTTTAAAATCAACGATTACCGTTTGATTTTCGCTGGTTTCACTTTGCCAGAAAGTAGATTTCATGCCATCAATCATGAGCAGCGGATGGTGGCTGGACGCGCTGGTAGATGCTGAAATATTTGGGTTGGGGAAAGTTTTGGGTTGGATTGGGAGCGGCTCGAATTTAAAATCGTCGAGCCAAATGGTGCCTTTGCCGCCCACAAAGGAAGCGATGGTAAACTCTATGCGGTCTATTCGTTTGAGATTCTGATCGTTGGTGGGTCCCCAGGCAAAGCCGATATGGCGTTTTTTTATGGTAATTTTTTTCCATTCGCCCGGAAAGGCATAGTTTCTATTGCTCACCCACCATACATTGTTTCCGGAGCTGTCGGCAAACTTGATTTCGAAATTATTGGATGGCGATTGGGCTTTGAGCCAAAAGGTGAACTCATAGTTTTCGGGCAGGTCGATGGGGAAAAGTTTCTGAATCCCGCCATATCCGGTGCCTTGGGTAAAATCGTAGTCGAAACGGATGGCTTTTCCGGAGCGGCCCTTCTCGGTAGAAAGCTGCAGGTCAACGCCATCGGACTGAATAAAATACCAGCCTTCTGTTTTTTCAAACTCATCGAGAGAGATTGTTTGTCCCCAGGAGAAAACGGTGGAAAGTAGCCCCACCAGGACTACTAAAAATGCCTTTATCCGAAAATAACCCATCATCATTTGTTTTACTTAAATACACCTAAGCGACTAAAAACCCTGATATAAAAACGCAAAAAATGCACGCTCAGTGCAGGTTCAATGGAATTTTGAGACTTAAAGCGATTTCCGCGATGATTTAAAGATTTTTCTCATCCTTAAATTCTCTATGTCTTTGTAAAAATGGCGGCATTTATTTTGAATTCCGCGGCTGCTTTCGGGGTAAATAAAATCGATGATTTGTTCCAATTCCTGAAGCAAATCGGGTTGTGATTTGGCAATTTGAAAAAAGATATCCATGGCCATGGCTTTCACGGCAATTTCGCTTTTTGGGTTTAAAATGGTCTCGCTGGCATATTGAAGCAGGTAGCCATGATGGTTTTCGGAGATGGGTGAACGGGCAATGGTGCGGAGAAATGCCCGCAGAATAGATTGCGATTTAATAGCGGGAAGTTGTGAAACAAGCTCATCGGTGAAAGGGTAAACAAGCTCGGGGTCTTTGTCGAACAAGGTACTGAAATACCAGGCGGCGCGGCGCGATATGGGTTCTTCTTGTCGATAAACAATTTGCAGCAAATGGGGAATTCGCTGGGGATTTTGAACCAGAAACCCGGCCAGATCCTCAGCAAATTCCTTGCTATAGTTTTGCAGAATAAACTCTTCTATATCCTTCATGGCAAATAGGTTCAAGAACAGAAATCTGTTGCCCGGCTATGAGATGCTATAAACTTTTATCATCAAAGCCACCCATTCTACTGCTGATTTAGAAAGGCAAATCGTCGCCGCCAGAGGCATCGGGCATGGGAGCCGATTGTGCCATATGGCCAGGTTGTTCGGCAACGGCTGGTGGTGGAGCAGTATTGCTGTATTGTCCGGTTCCGGTGGAATTGAGTTTTAGTACTTTGTCGCCCTGAATTTCGGTAATGTATTTTTTTTGTCCTTCCTGCTCATAGCTTCTGTAGCGGAGGCGGCCTTCCAGATAAATTTTATCGCCTTTAATCAGGTTTTTATCGGCCTGCAATCCCCACAGAACAATATTGTGCCATTCGGTCTGTTCCTGCCAGTTACCGTCTTTTCCTCTATAGCTTTCGGTGGTTGCCAGGCTAAACGCGGCACGTTTTACGCCGTTTTCGTAGGTCATGATTTCGGGGTCTTTCCCCAGGTTTCCTACCAATATCACTTTATTAATTCCTGCCATAATATATTAGATTAGATTGTTATCAAAATAAGAAGGGCAAATTACGGATAATAGTTTTTATTCGCAAAGGAAATGTTTTTGACAACCAATGCAAATCGACAATCAGTGCTTCGTACACAGTTCAAGTTAAACCGAAGTCGCTATTACCCCGCGAAAAAAAAGCTTCTGTAAAGCTTCTACTTTTTCCTGAAAATCATTTTCTCCTGCCCCAGCTTTACTATTTCGTTGAAATAGGATTTAATTCGCGGATAAGCAGTGGCTGGATAATTGCTTTTTTTGAATTGATAGCTAAGCTCCAGAATTATTTTGTCGTCCTCTTCCCTGGTCTGGTAAGATAGGCTAAACAATTCATTGTCAATAATTTTAGGTTCTATCAAATAATACTCTACCACATAACCCTCGGGGATATGAATGGTTGACTTATAGTTCTTTATGTAGGGATGAATAAAATCAATGGGGTATTTTCGTTCCTTGGCTTTCATGGGATTTTCGCTGATTATTTCATCGAAAAAAGGTGTGAATACCACTTTGTCAGGACCTAAAATACCATCTTTTCTGCCTTCGAGATGCACGAATAAGGTTGTATCGATTTGAGATAAGTTCTTGTATACTACACTGTCAAAAGCTATCCCCCGATCTTTCAATATATCTTTCGATGCACTAAAATCAGGTGAATTGATTGCCTCCCGCCAATCGGTGGCATAATAGTGGCTCATTGCAAAATCGACATCCACTGCTGTTTCATCATTGGTTAGCACCACTTCAAAACTCTTCGATATTTCTGAAATTTTATCGGTTTCAATGGGAATCCAGATAATATCGCCTTTATTAATGAGCAATCCCTTCCCGCTGATACATTCTTCGGGTATTTGCCAATTGGATAAATAGGGGTTGGTTGCATCTAGAAATACTGGTTTCCCGTCGACATGGGCATAAATCAGGACATAGTTAAAATAGTGAATAAATGGGTATTCATAATATATTCTCCCATTACTTCTTGTGCTCGATATCAGCCCATTACATTCAATACCAACCGCTCTCAGGAGCCCCATAGTTAATAAGTTAATATCGGCTGAATTGCCGGAATTTGTTTTTAAAAAATCCGAGTATCCATCACGACTATATTCCCTATATATCTTATTCCAGTGAAAATTTTTCTTCACATAGTCCAAAACCTTCATCACTTTTTCACGGTCACTCAATTTGCTTATTTCATCAACATAAATGAGGTTGCCGGCTTTATTCTCTGCTTTGGAAATAAATTTACCAAATTGATCGTCGGTATTTAATTCTTTAATTATTTTCTCCCAGGAGTTTAAAAAATTAATTTTAGTGCCCTGATAGGTAGAATAATCCACCAATTGCCAGTCCATTTTTATTATATAGTCTTCTCTGGTAGTAATAAAATCGGCATCCTTGAAAGCTGGAATATCTTTGATTACATAGTTATAAACAATCTCTTTATATTTCACTCCCAATATACTTTTATCCAACCCTTCGTGTGGTTTGGTTTTTTCCGAATCAAATCTGTTGGCACCCTGAACCAGATACTTATAAGAAAAGTAGGGGGTTAAGGCAATTTGAAATTCGCTGTGTATTACCGGAATGTCCCATTGGAAATACCAATCTGTTATGTACCAGTAAAACTGCGATCTCTTTGTGAATGAATACTCTATAATAGATCCTGGTTTCACATTGGGCAAGGCAAATTTCGCAACCCTGTAGTTTTTACTTGTTTTTTCATAGAAAATCTGATCTTTATCCAAAGTGGTGGTTACTATTTTACCATCTTCCAGATTATAGGTAGTGGCCACAACTTTCACCAGTTCTTCTTCATCATCATCGTTATTATAAAGTCCTATTCTGATTTCGGCATATTCCATCCCCGATTCCTTGAGGATTTTTATCCTGGTTTTCTGTTTGTAATACATCACAAACCAATGCTCAGTGGGCTCAAAATAGGTTTCTCCGTAGTCGTATAATACCAGGGCTCCCGCATCGGCATCTTTATAATAGCTGTTCATCTCTAAATCGTCGGTAGTAATTTCGGGAACGGGGCCATAGATGCTCTGCCCTGTGGCAAAAATGCTGAATATTAAGCCAAGAATTAATAAGAATATGTTTCTCATCGGTAACAGTTTTAAGTGTTTTTTGCGGAATATTTTTATTATCATTTCTACAGGTTTCATTGGTTGCTATTGCGATAGGGTGAAAAACAATTGGCTGTCTGCTTTTTTGGCTTCATTTAAAAAAGTTGTAAAAGCTTCATATTCATCCAGACCAATTGTACCTGAGTGAATTACAAAAATTTTGTTTACCATAATATGCTTATCGTTTTCGGAGAACATGAAATGATATTCCCCAAAATCTGTTACCAAATCCACAGCCTTAGGGGCATAGGTAATCTTGTTATTTCTTTCTTTTTCAAATACAATCTGATCCGTTTTATTTATGGGATAACTAAAATGAACTTCGGTTTTTCGAGCTTTTGGTTTTTCGAAATCAGGAAAATCAATTTTTGGAATTTTAAGCAACATTTCCTCATTAACGATTTGCAAAAAAGTGGAGGAGGTTGTTTTGTAATCCAGAATGATTTCATTGTTATCGGTAACAGTTTGCAATATAATTTCGTCGGGCGATTTTAGATTGGCTTCTACAAAATAGTCTTGCAGAATCTCAAGCTTTTTGTCGGTTTCGAAGGCTTTTTTAATATAAAATAGTTTTTCAAATTCAGTGCCTTTGAACGAAATCCGAGATTTAACTATGGCATTGTCGTTTTCGTTTTTCCTGATGTAAATATTTCTCGATGTTGCAATTTCGCTCGCTGTGAGAGCCGGTGTTTTTTTCAAATAGCTTTTTCCTTTATCAATGACTAATGCATATCTGTCCTGAATAAATGTCCCCACATAACCACAATCGAAATCGGAGGTGCAATCGACCCATAGGCTGTCTTTTTCCCCAGGAATAAGCACAATGGCGTGATTAAACGGATCGTTAGGCGTGGTTGTATCGACAGATTCTGTTGCTCTTCCCCCCGTTATTATTGCATAATTAGATTCTATGCCGGCGTATCGCAGTAAGCTTATGTAATAGTTGCTCAGGGCTTTGCTGTCGCCATATTTTTTTTCGGACACATATTCGGCGGGATGGGGTTTTAGCCCTCCTATTCCCAAAGAGATATTAACGTATCTGGTTTCATTCTGGAGATATTTATAGAGCAATCTAATTTTTACGGAATCATTAGATACGTTTCTTAGCAAATCGTCAACCTTGTATTTTTCAGAATCGGGCAGTTTGTCGAGCCCTTGGTTCAATTGCCAAAAGAAATCGCCAAAACTTTGCCAACTCTCGTAACTGCCTGGGATTCCATAGTTAAATTCTTTTGGATATACGTGAACATTCTTCACTGCCGATTTATCTAAATTGGTGTAATTTTCGGTTTTGACTGGTTTTATTTCGGACTCAGTCCACTTGTAAACCTTGTCGCCGCTAGCTGCATCGGTTGTTTCTTCGTGCTGAATGTTTTTCTCTTTAATGAAAATTTCATAATCGGCAGGAACCTGCAGGGAGAGTTTTGCATTTCGGGTGGGAATATTGCGATAAAGGCCTGGATACCATTCAAATAGAGTTAGAAATTCTGTTTTGGTTGACTCGTAGGAATAGTGAATCTGGTAAGGAAATTCGTAGAATAGCAATGAAAAATTGTAATAAAAAAAATCGGTATAGAAGCCATACTCCTCAAATTCCTGTAATAGTAGAATGTCCTTTTTTTTAAGCTTTTTTACTACCTCATTGTTTTTATTGACAATTTGGGCTTCAATATGATCGATGGTTGTAAAATTCGATTTTTCGATTTGGATATCGGCATAATCCAGCCCCGATTTATTGTTTATTTGAATGACGAAACTGTGCGTGGTTGATAGTTTACCTTTGTTATAAACCACATTTTTTTCGTAGTTGAGCAATTCGGCATCAAAGCTTTGGCCAATGGCCCAGTTAAATGCGAACAGCAATAGAATAGCTGGTAAAATACTCTTCATGGATGCAATAAATAAAAGTGACGACTTTTTAGTTTTTTTCAAAGCGAATATAATAAAAATCACTTTTAACAGGGAAATTTTTTCGATTTAGAAAAAAAACAAAATAAGTATACTCTTGAAGAGCTTGGTAAAGAAAACAGGGAATTTATCTTTAATCAAAAAACAAGGAGAAATCTCCCCTTTCATCATCCGCAATCAAATTCCAAATTCTTCAATCCAACAATTCCACCGGTGGAACTTTGGTTAAATCGTGGAGTATAAAAACATAGGCTTTTTTCACGGTTTCGCCCGAGCGGCTTATGTTGATGGTGTCGATGGCTGTGATGTCTCTAAAGTATGGACGGGCAAATTCGGGGGTGAGCACATCGTTGTCAAATTGTATATACCAGGCATCCATTCCCGGAATAAAACCACCGCGTTCTTTGTTCATCCAGGCATATTTATGAATCTGGTCTAGACTTCCCCAACCCAGCACGCAGGTTTTGTTGGGCTTGGCCACATAGTAATCCAGGTGAGCGGCTGGAAACCATCGCTGACTGATAATGGGCGCATTCTTTTGAACATCGTGCTCTTTCTCGGCTCTTTCCTTAATGGCTCTGAAAGGTTTTTTCAGCTGACGCCAGCCATACATGTCCAGAGTAATATCGTTGTCCACCCAATTCTTTATATTGATGATGCCGTAGTTAATCTGGGCAAAACCAACAACAATGGTAACAATTAAAACCGACAGGGCTCCTACGAGAAACCGCGGAAAAAGCCTTGGATGACTCTCGCGCTTCATGCTCAGAAAGGCAGCTCCAATAATGATTAAACTGATGTAGCCTGGCCCCGACCAGTGGGGTAATGTTTTGCGAAACAGCGAGAAAAAAATAAAGACCGCAATCAATGGCACCGCCTGAAAAAGCAGAAAATGGAATTTTCGTTTCTCCACAAAATTGTAATGATGTCGCAAACCATAGGCAACGGCAATCCAGATTAAGACAAAAACCACGGGGTTTTGATATAAAAACTGCCCAATGATTTCTGTGCCCAGAAGATCGAAACGGATGCCTCCATCGGTAAGCCCTACCCTATCGCCGTGAAAGGAAAAGCTGATAAAATTATTGGACTTATTCCAGAGCAATACGGGCAGAAAGACCAAAAAGCTAATGACCGCTGAAAAATACAGGCTGGAACTTTTGAACCAGTTACGGTTGTAGAAAATCAGATATAAAAGCAAGCCGGGCCAAAGAAATACCGAAGTATACTTCGACAACATGGCAAAACCAATCACCAAACCCAAAAGCAGAAACCGGCGTTTATTCGATTTTACCAAATCTCTGTCGGGTAAAATATCGGCCATAAGATATAAAGCCAATATCCAGAAAAATACCTGGGGCGAATCGGGCATAATAAACAATCCGGCAATGATGGAAGTATAAATGGATGATGTGTATAAAACTGCTGCATACCAGCCTGTTCTGTCATTCTTTATTCTGCTGCCCAGTTCAAACATAAGCCAGGTTCCCAAAGCGGCAAAAATAATGGCGGAAGCCCTGAGCAACAGGGGCGAGTACATAAACAACCCCAGCGAAAACAATTGAATCATCCAGCCCACCATGGGGGGATGATCGAAATGGCTCCAGTCGGGGTATTGGGCATAGGTGTGATAATAGACTTCATCGTTGCCCAAATCAATGGTGAGTGCCAGAAATATTCTAACCGCTGTGCTCACCGAAATGAGCCAGACCAAAGGATAATATTTTTTGGGCAGCGAAAAACGCATTAGTTAAAACTGATGAGGTAAATATCAAATATCAAAACGGCATTGGCTGGAACATCACCAGATCCGGAGCTTCCATAACCCAAAGTGCTGGGAATAATTAACTTACCCCGGCCTTGTAGCTTAAACAGGGGAATTCCTTCCTGCCAGCCTTCTATCACATTGATGAGCGGGAAAGTAGCTGTTCCGCGGTCAAATTCGGTTCCATCGAGCAAACGACCCACATATTGCACCGTTACGTTGCTGTTGATATTGGGTGACGCTCCTGTGCCCGGTTCGGTGATGATATAATGCAATCCCGATGCTGTTTTTTGTGCAGTTAATCCATTGTCGGCCAAATACTTCTCTATTTTTACCAAATCGGTTTTCAACTGCTCCGATTCACTCACCGTTTCTTCCTTGCTACAAGATAAAACTCCTACGGTAATTAAACCAATGATAAGGATGAACCATTTTCTCATTTCCATAAATTTTATACAAAGATAAAGATTATACAGGATAATCTAACCAGTGGATTAATTGTCTATATTGTTGGTTTCTTCCACATCGAGGGCGTTCAAAAAGTCAATACTTTTTTGAATTTCATCGTGCATGAGCTTGTCGTTTTCAATAAAGGAAACGGTTCTGCGATAGGCCGTAACAAAATCTTCAACCACAGGGCTCGACTTTGCAGGGCGACGGAACTCCAGCGCCTGCGCGGCATTCATCAGCTCAATGGCCAAAACAGTCAGCGTATTTTCCACAATTCTATAGGTCTTGGTGGCGGCATTGGCTCCCATACTCACATGGTCTTCCTGACCTTGCGACGACGAAATGCTGTCGCTGCTGGCTGGCATGGTGTATTGCTTGCTCTGGCTCACAATAGAAGCCGCAGTGTATTGGGGAATCATGAAACCGGAATTTAAGCCCGGATTGGCCACCAAAAAACTGGGCAAATCGCGTTGTCCGGAAATCAGTTTATAAATACGACGCTCCGAAATATTGCCCAATTCGGCCAATGCCAAACCCAAAGTATCTAATGCCAAAGCCAGGGGCTGACCGTGAAAATTTCCCGCAGAGATAATTAAATCATCGTCGGGGAAAATATTGGGATTGTCGGTGGCGCTGTTTATTTCGGTTTCCACAACCCGGGTCACATAATCCAGAGCATCTTTGGTGGCGCCGTGAACCTGTGGAATGCAGCGGAAACTATACGGATCCTGAACATGGGTTTTGGGGCGGGTAATAAGCTCGCTGCCTTCCAGGATGTCGCGGATATTTTTGGCGGTCTCAATCTGCCCTTTGTGGGGACGAATTTCATGAACTCTCGCATGAAAAGGTTCAATGCGACCATCGTAGGCATCTAAGGAAACGGCCCCTATAAAATCGGCGAGATAGCTGAGTTTCTGGGCTTGTATTAACTCGTAAACCGCATAGGCACTCATGAACTGGGTTCCATTTAAAAGCGCAAGCCCTTCTTTCGATTGCAATTCGATGGGCTGCCAGTTAAATTCCGCTAAAACTTCAGATGCTTCACGAAGCTCATCCTTATAAAATACTTTTCCCATGCCCAAAAGGGGTAAGGAGAGATGAGCCAATGGGGATAAATCGCCCGATGCTCCCAGGCTTCCCTGTTGGTAAACCAAAGGATAAATCTGATGATTGTAAAAATCGATAAGCCGCTGAACAGTAACCAACTGAACCCCACTGTATCCGTAGGAAAGGGATTGGATTTTAAGGAAAATCATAATTTTTACAATCTCCTGTGGCACCCATTCGCCAGTGCCACAAGCATGCGACATCACCAGATTTTTCTGAAGTTTTCCCAAATCTTCGGTGGAAATGGAGTGCTTGTAGAGCGATCCAAAGCCGGTATTAATGCCGTAGATGGGCTCGCTTTGCGATTTCATTTTCTCGTCGAGCCAGGTGCGGCACTTCACAATGTTTTGTTGAGCTTCTTCGGATAATGCCAACTGAAAATCGCCGAAAACTATGGCCTTGACCGATGAAATATCTAACGTCTGGCTCGAAATATAATGTGTATCCATGATTTTAAAATTTTCTGTTTATTGAATTTATTTACCCTTTAATTTAATGATAGCATTTCTATCATTCTGATTTTATGAATCTTGCTAAAAATTATTGCACGATTCTGTGGTTAAATAAACAATCAACAGAGCGATTTTCTGTTTACACTAATTTTAAATTTCAGCAGCCAGCACATGGTTTATCTATTTTGAAAAACAGCAATAAGTTCTTCGGGCAACATGATTTTTTGCTCCCCGGTTTTCATATTTTTCACGCCAATATGGTGGTTTTTCATTTCTTCTTCGCCAACCATCACCACATAGGGAATCTTTTTATCGTCGGCATATTTCATTTGTTTTTTCATTTTGGCCGCTTCGGGATAGAGTTCTGTATTGATTCCCGCATTGCGAAGCAGGGCTACCAAAGGCATACAAAATATTTCTTCCTGCGAACCAAAATTTACAAAAAGCACCTCCACATCGTCGCCGGTATTTTCGGGCCAGCCTTTGAGCTCTTCCAAAACATCGTAAATGCGGTCGGCACCAAACGAAATGCCCACTCCACTTACATCGGGCATGCCAAAAATTCCTGTGAGGTTATCGTATCTTCCGCCTCCGGTTATGCTTCCTATTTGAACATCGAGGGCTTTCACTTCGAAAATGGTTCCGGTATAATAGTTGAGACCACGGGCCAGGGTTAAATCGAGCATCACTTCGTTGTTCACGGGCAAGTGAGATAAATATCCAAGCACCGTATTCATTTCTTCCACTCCTGCTTTTCCCGAATCCGACGACTGTAGCAAATCGGCAAGACGAGCAAGTTTTTCGCTGTTGGAGCCTTCGAGAAGTATGATGGGCTGAAGCTTCTCAATCGCTTCGGCTGAAATTCCTTTCTCAAGCATCTCCTTATTCACACCTTCCAAACCTATCTTGTCCAGCTTATCAATGGCTACGGTGATATCGATAATTTTATCAGCTTCGCCCACAAAATCGGCTATTCCACTTAAAATTTTGCGGTTGTTCAGCTTAATGGAAACTCTGATTCCCAGCTCAGAAAAAACATTGTCAATAAGTTGAACCAGCTCCACCTCGTTCAGTAGCGAGTTGCTTCCAATCATGTCGGCATCGCATTGATAGAACTCTCTGTAACGGCCTTTTTGCGGACGGTCGGCACGCCAAACGGGCTGAATCTGATAGCGCTTAAAGGGAAAAACAAGCTCGTTGCGGTGTTGCACCACAAAGCGGGCAAAGGGAACAGTTAAATCGTAGCGTAAGCCTTTTTCGCTGATAAATGTGGTGACTTTTGCACTGTTATTTTCGGCGAACTGCTCCGCAGGCATGCCTGAGAGAAAATCGCCCGAATTGAGAATTTTGAACAGCAATTTGTCGCCTTCTTCTCCATATTTCCCTAGCAAAGTCGACAGGTTTTCCATGGCGGGTGTTTCAATGGCACTAAAACCAAAGCGTTTAAAATGTTTTTTAATGATGTCGAAAATATAGTTGCGGCGCGCCATTTCGGTGGGGTTAAAATCCCTGGTGCCCTTGGGAATAGAAGGTTTTTGAATTGCCATGATGTTTTAAATTGTGCGGGCAAATTTACTAAGAATAATGGGAACTCAGACTTAGTGTTTATTGTAACAAAAACCGCGGGGAGATTTATTATTTAAGGCCACAAATTTGTTCGCTGACGGATAGTTTTACTAAAAACCCTTGAAATTCTATTTCATATCTGTCAATCAAAGGGACATTAAAAACCGCCAATCTGTATGCAAATTGTAGGCAAATAAAAAAGCAGCCACAAAATTGAATTTGTAACTGCTTGATTTTTAGTGGAGAATACCGGAGTCGAACCGGTGACCTTTTGACTGCCAGTCAAACCGTTAAGACGTATATTCTTCACATTATCAATGAGTTACACACTACATTTTCTCTCCCTTGTACAACATTTGTACAACAGCATGAAAAACACGAAAGAAAGAACGATTAATAATGGATAAAATTAAAAATATATTCATTCAATCTCACAAAACAGAGAAAAATATTTTACTATTGATAACGGGTGCATATATAATACTTCACCGGAGAAGACCTTTGGAGAGTGTAGTATGTGTATTCTCTCTCCTGCGGGGTGTAATGAATAATTCAAGGCATATATTGACTATTTCATCAAAAATAATGCAAATGATATATTTCCCCCTAAAAGAAAAGAAAGTGTGTAAAATGGGGGAATAGTATGCTAAATATGGGTATTGTAACTCACTGGAAAACTATTCAATAAATCAATTGCTTTAAAAAGAAAGAAACATGGTGTAAAATGTGTAATTCATTCACGCTTAGTATGTTATGCTTTTTGCGGCTTTACCGTGTTGAATGTGAGATGATTAAGTTTGTAATGTGGAAATGGTCTAAATAGTGTGAAGAACATAACTAAATGGGGTACTCAGTCTCCCCCGCCTGAACTATCTAAAACACAAAAGCCACATTTCACAATGTAGCCTTTGCAGAATTAACTAAAAGAGAGTGCAGAGTAATTATTTTTTCTTTGGCGGTTGCCTTATCTTTTTATTGATAAGAATGAGCAACAGTTTTCTTTTTAGAGCCATGAAAATCTTTTAGGCTTTTCCGGTGGAGGTGGTGGCAAATATTCTTTCATGCCTGCAATTGATTTTATAGTGAACAAGCCATTTGCCCGCGACACAGGAGAGAGAGTTAAGAACTCGTTTACAGTCTCAATATCAGGAATCTCATCAATATTTAATTCACTGTATGCCTTTTGCAGTAGATTAATTAGTTGACTGTGTGAATATTGAGCTTCAAAATTGAGAGATTCGATAAAATTTACTTTAACTCTCGCCTTGTTTTCGTTTAAGAATGATTTTCTCTCATTTCGGAGAGCTGTAATAACTGAACTCTTAAGCTCTTGCCACATTTCGAGATTGAAAGAGAGCTGTGTTCCCTTTTCGGGGTGGATAGCTAAAAGATTGAAAAGAATATTCTCATTTGAATAAAACTGTAATTCTTTCAATCCACTATTGTTTTTAAAGACTTTGTTGCTATTGGTTATTAAGTCTTTAACCGTTTTCATCTCGGACTCTAAGGCATTAAAAACAAAAGGGAGATGATTGTTCTTATATTTTTTCAAACTTGCAGCTAAATACATAGCTTTCAAGTCTTTAACGTTTATGGCTACTAACATAAATTATTACCATTTAAGAGTAACTCCCTGATAAGCTGTGCATTGCTTATTTTCGCCTTTTGATTTCGCTTTTGACGCTCTTTGAATAAAAGCTCTTGTAACTCCTTGTTGATGTACAGGTTACAAATATTTCCTTTGATGAATAACTCATAATTTTTGCGAGAATATCTACTCTCATTTTCTGTTGTAATTTGTTGATTTTCTTTCATTTTTAATATTATTTTATAGTTAATTTCGCTTCAATGGAAATGTAATTTTCTAATGTGTTTTTAATTATCCCAAAACCCTTCTGTAAATCAGATTTCTTTATTATTACACTATCATGTACACTTATGAATCGTATATTATTTTTATTTAATTCTTTCCAAACGTCTTTAAATGCTTTTAATTCAATGCTTTGTAAAAGATAAGCTGCGTTCTTATAGGGAGTTCTAAGTTTGTTTTCACTTAAAGGAATGGTTTTAATACTTCTTAGAAAGTTCTCAGTATCAGGGAATAAATCGTAAAATTGATTTGCTGATTTGCTATCAGGTCTCCCCATTATCATTTTTGCATATTTTATTTTTGCCTGTTCTCGTGTTTTTATTTTGAGTTTTGTTTGAATATATTTGTAAATGTCTATTTCGGAATTGATTAACTCACTGTAAGAGTTTAGCCCAATTTCACAGAGAAACAATTCGCTTAAAAACGTGGGCTGTGATGTATTCAAGTCTATTTCAATAGTTCGTTCGTCCTCAATTCTCAAATGCGGTCTGTCGGTTCTCTTTAAATTTGTCACAGGACTGTAAACTCTACCAGCAAACGAATCTAATGAAACATTACTCTTTGCGTCTTTTGCTCTCAAGCTAAACTCTTTGTTAACTTCTTCATTGTCTGTATGCAGTGTAGTAACTGAAATGTTTTTAGCCTGTATTTTCGTGTATTTATTTTGTGGCTTTTCGTGTCTCTCCAAATATTTGATATACTTACAAATGAAGGGTACATCGTATTTTAATATCCCCGACTTAGTAACCTCCACGCTATCGGAGAGTTTAATGAAGTACAGGTTTTGTTCTTTGTAATATTTTCCCTTTCGTGGAGATAAGTAACTATTAATAAAACCCTTTTCTTTTAGCTGCTTTAATACTTCCTGAAAGTGTGTGAACCCTAAAATGTATTGTAGTTCCGGTCTTGTGAAGTACACCCCATTTGAGTAGTGTTTCTTCGTTTTCTCCTGTATTTTGGTAAAAAGATAATCAACTCTAATATCCCTTACTCCCTTGTGCGTGTTTAATAAAATACCTTTCATTATTCTCTCTTTTATCTTACCATTTTAGTTAAGTACGCTTAAATGTGTCTAAACTCATATAAACACCTTATGGTCTTCCTTTTTTGTACACACACCACTTGTTAATTTATTTATTTGTTTAAGAGAGAGAATAAATGAATCTCAAATTATCTAAACACTAAACTTTCTAAAAACCTTATCATATTGTTCTGCCTTATAAAAAAGAATAGTTTAATTTAATACATTCTCTTTCTGATTGCTGATGTTTGTATTTACACTCCCTGTTAATCTCTCCTGTGTCTGTCTCCCCATGTCTCGTCCTCATAGCAGAGCAATATTTAAATAAATGATTGATTGTAAATAAATTACATGCTTAATTCCTGAACAACACATTGAACAACAGAGACACACCCACAAATAAAGAATTGATAATAAAATGGCTTGTAATGGATTGAATTACATTCTCTTACTTCACATTTCCTTAAAAATGGGGTGCGTACCTGTTGCATGGTGTTTTTATTTCATTTCAAGATGTCAAAGAACTTGTTCTCTATATTGCGATTTCGCATCGTTTTTCGTCTTATTAGTACATTTCTATTCATTAATAATAATAATGCAAAATGTGCCAATATAGGAAAGGAAATAAGGGTATTTAAACTAACAAACTGATACTGTCTTTCATTTGTTGGTCTGTAAATGAGCCAAGATAATTTTGAGTAGTAGTTAAACTTTGATGCCCCAAACTCTGACTTATAAAAGCTATATTTGCGCCTTTATTCATCATTATAGTTGCGTAACTGTGTCGAAATGAGTAAGTTGTGACGATATTGATATTGAGTATTTCACACACTCTCTTTAATCTCATATTAACTTTTTTCACAATAGTTTGAACCCTATCTTTCAAGTATTTTGGCTCATCTGATTTCAAGTAAGGAAATAGAAAACCGTTTGAAGTTTTGGAAAATGATGAAATGATTTCTTTTGCCTGTGGAAGTAAATATATTTTAATAGGCTTGCCTGTTTTGGCTCTGTTCCACATCAAATATTCTCCATTGATATTCTTATCTGTAAGGAGGAGAATATCTTTTATATTCATACCAGCAGCATAGAAAGAAAGAAAAGCTAAACTTAAATATTGATTATCTCTTTCATTATCAAACCTATATGAAAGAATCTTTTTGATGTCTTGTTCTGAAATAGCTCTTTTATTATTTCTCGCTGTGGGTATGGTGTATTTATCAAATGGGTATGATGTTACAAGCTCTTTATTTTTGTTTATTACAGCTCTTAAACTTCGCATATAAACGGAAATAGTGGTGTTACTTGTTCCTTTGTTTAAGAGAAAATTATTAAAAGCCAGCAGGAATTTTGAGTCAATCTCTTGAATATCAATATCTTTCTTACTAAAAGATAGAATGTGACTCAATACGGTCTTGTATATACCTGCACTAATATATCCTCCTGTAGTCTTAAAGTTATCAATCTTTTCTTTAAAAAGCAGAGAGATATTGTTTCTTTTTGTCTGTGGCTTGTCAGATTGCAGAAAGAGAGTTTTGAATATATTAAAATCATATACTTCCATTCTCTCTATTATCTCTCTTGCTCTGTCTTCTATGTCTATCATAGTGGTTTTAATGGAGAGGAGGTGAGAGTTTAGTCTTATTCCTATTTCCACAGTGCGAAAATCTGACTCAGTGAGAGCTAAATTTAAAGCAATAAAATTGCTTACTCTATTGCTTGTAATTCTTAATCTAATGGGGCTTGTGCCGTCTGTTTTCCTTGTTCGCTTGTCTATTGTACAACAAACTGTTTGTTTAATACTCATCTTTGTAGGTTTTATGAGTCTTTCAGAGCGTTTTTCATTGAACAACATTTGAATAACGGGAGAGAAAATAGGGTGAATCTGTAGGCAAATTGTAGGCAAATAAAAAAGCAGCTACAAAAATGAATTTGTAACTGCTTGATTTTTAGTGGAGAATACCGGAGTCGAACCGGTGACCTTTTGACTGCCAGTCAAACGCTCTAGCCAACTGAGCTAATCCCCCAATAAATATTGAACTTTTGTAAAAGTGGGGCAAAATTAGTGATTTTATTATTTCAGTCAAGTTATTTGTTGAAATAATATTTTCGGAGATAATTTTAATATTTTGAGTCAATAACTGTATCTTTGTGGAGTTTTAAACAGATTTACAGAGGCAATATTCGATTTTGAAAATTGCTTCGTTTGTTTTTGGGGCATTTCAGAATTTAAGATAAAAAAATACAAAGATGAAGGTTGATGTTTTATTGGGTCTTCAATGGGGTGACGAAGGAAAAGGAAAAATAGTAGATGTTTTTACTCCGAACTACAGTATCATTGCACGTTTTCAGGGAGGCCCAAATGCGGGTCACACGTTGGAATTCAATGGTCAGAAACATGTTTTACACACCATCCCCTCGGGCATATTTCACCCAAAAACCAAAAATATTGTGGGTAATGGTGTTATCATCGACCCCTATATTTTCGAAAAAGAAGTGAATAAACTTCGCGAAAACGGCGTGAAACCCGAGATAAACCTGTTCATCTCCAAAAAAGCTCATCTTATTTTACCCACTCATCGTTTACTGGATGCAGTGTACGAAAAATCGAAAGGTGCCCAGAAAATAGGCTCCACTCTCAAAGGAATCGGGCCTTGCTATACCGACAAAATCAGTCGGACAGGCCTGCGGGTTGGCGATTTATTGGTGGGTGATTTCGCTGTTAAATACAACCAGAAAAAAGAACAACACCATACCATCATCGATAATTTCCATTACGATACCAACGAGTTTCTCATCGATGGAATGTCGTTTGCTGAATACGAAGCAAAATGGCTTGCCGCTTGTGAAACTCTCATGGCCATGAATTTGGTCGACAGTGAACACATGCTGAATCAGGCTCTCCAAAGGGGCGAAAATGTTTTGGCCGAAGGCGCCCAGGGAACTATGCTCGATGTTGATTTTGGCTCTTATCCTTTCGTTACTTCCAGCAATACCATTGTAAGCAGCGTTTGCTCCGGTCTTGGGGTAGCTCCACAGAAAATTGGAAAAGTTTTTGGGGTTTTTAAAGCCTATTGCACCCGCGTTGGAAGTGGCCCTTTCCCCACCGAACTTTTAGATGCTACCGGCGACGAGCTGCGAAATCGCGGACACGAGTTTGGAAGCACCACAGGCCGTCCGCGCCGTTGCGGCTGGCTCGATTTGCCCGCTTTAAAATACGCCATCATGCTCAATGGAGTCACCGATTTGGTCATTACCAAAGCCGATGTGATGGATGGTTTCGACGAAATTATGGTTGGCGAAAAATATCTCTACAATCAATTGGAACTTGACTATTTCCCCTTCGAAATTAACGATGTGAACCTGAAACCTTCTTTCACTTTTCATAAAGGCTGGAAAACAGATATCACCAAAGCCAAAACCATGAGCGACCTTCCACAGGAATTTTTAGATTATCTGGACTATGTGGAAAAACAAACTTTGGTTCCCGTAACCATCGTATCCGTTGGCCCCGACAGGGAAGAAACCATTATTCGCGGACAGATTTTATAGAATACCCTCTCATTAGAAGATTTAAGTAATTGGGCCTGGGGTAAATTCCCGTTCATCTCGACTACGCTCGATGACCGGAAATTCGGCTACGCTCGATGACCGGAGATTCACCTACGCTCGATGACTGAAAATTCCCATCCCGGTCTTCGAGCGAAGCCGGATTGCATTAGTCAAATCCCCTCCCCGAAAACCCAACAACTAAAAAATATCCACCGAGGTTCCAATCAGTGTGGCAGCGGTGCAATCGTGCACTTTCACCATCACATAGTCGCCGGGTTTAAAGTCTTTTCGGGGGAAAACTATCATCTTGTTCTGACTGTTTCTTCCAGCCAAATCAGCATCAGATTTCTTAGAAACCTGTTCTACCAACACTTCAAAGATTTTCCCCACATCGGCGCGGTTTCGTCGCAGTGACAGTTCCTGCTGAAGCTTAATGATTTCCTGCAAACGACGGCTTTTCACATCCTCAGGCACATCGTCGGCAAAGCGTTTGGCGGCAATGGTATCGGGGCGTTCGGAATACTTAAACATGAAAGCATAATCGTAGCCAACAGATTCCATGAGGCTCAGGGTGTCCTGATGGTCTTCTTCGGTTTCAGTGCAAAATCCGGCAATAATATCGGTGGAGAGCCCCACATCGGGGATATGTTTTTTAATGGTGTCGATGCGTTCCAGATACCACTCGCGGGTGTACTTCCGGTTCATTTTTTTCAACACCGCCGAGCTTCCCGATTGCACAGGCAAATGAATATAATTGCAAATATTATGGTGTGAGGCAATGGTAAGAATTAGTTCGTCGGATATATCCTTGGGGTGAGAGGTGGCAAAGCGCACACGCAGCAATGGCGACACTTCGGCCACCATTGTAAGCAAAGCTGGAAAACCCACATTTCCATTCTCATTTTCCCATTCATACGAGTTCACGTTCTGTCCGAGCAGGGTAATTTCCTTATAGCCTTTATTGAAAAGTGCCTGGGCCTCGTCGACAATGGTTTTGGGGTCGCGGCTGCGTTCTTTGCCCCGGGTAAAAGGAACCACGCAATAGGTGCACCAGTTTTGGCATCCCCGCATAATGCTTATAAAGGCCGAAATGCCATTATCGCCATAACGCACAGGTTCAATCTCGGCGTAGGTTTCTTCTTCGCTCAGCAAAACATTGATGGCTTTTCGGCCCGATTCCACAGTTTGAATCATTTTGGGCAAATCGCGGTAGGCATCGGGACCTACAATCAGATCCACAAATTCCTGCTCTTCAATGAGTTTTTCCTTTAGCCGCTCGGCCATACAACCCAAAATACCAACGGTTAATCGCGGGTTTCGCTTTTTCATAGCCTTTATTTCGCGAAGTCTTTTTCTTACGGTTTGCTCCGCATTGTCGCGGATGGAGCAGGTATTTATAAAGATAACATCGGCATTTTCGGGGTTATTGTCTTGCTCGTATCCAATGTTTTTCATGATTGAACCCACAATTTCGCTGTCGGAAACATTCATCTGACAGCCATAGGTTTCTATATATAATTTCTTGGTAACTGGTTTTAAATCCATCATTTGCTTTTTTGCTTTCTATTGGCTTTATTGCACTTTTTGCCCGCTGGAACAGCTATTTGAGGGGATTAAGTCTTCGTTAATTTGATTTATAATTTATTAAACAAAAATGTTAAAAAATTCTAAATATATGAAAAACAGACAGTTAACACCCTTTAGCGGGCCGCAAAAATACATATTTTTTCTTTCAATAGCCAAATGCATTTGGATTAATAAAATTTTTATGTGTTACTTTGCGCGAAATTTTGAAAATCAGTGTATAAGCTTTTTAATTCGGCTTCGGAGCATTGAATCATCACAAAACAAACTTAGTTAACAAGGAGCATCTAAACATTTATGGCAAAAAATTTAGTTATTGTTGAGTCCCCTGCAAAAGCCAAAACCATTGAGAAATTTCTGGGTAAAGATTATGTGGTGAAATCCAGTTACGGACATGTTATGGATCTGGCCAAGAAAGATTTTGGAGTAGATATTGAAAAGGGATTTATCCCCAATTATGAAATATCTGCCGATAAAAAGAAATTAGTGGCCGACCTGAAAAAAGAAGCCAAAGGAGCCGAAATGGTTTGGTTAGCTTCCGATGAAGACCGCGAAGGAGAAGCCATAGCCTGGCACTTATTCAATGCGCTGAGTCTGAAAAAGGAGAATACCCGCCGCATCGTTTTCCACGAGATTACCAAGCCGGCTATTATCCATGCCATCGAAAATCCCCGCGATATCGACATCAATCTGGTGAATGCCCAGCAAGCCCGCCGGGTGCTCGACCGTTTGGTGGGCTACGAAATCAGCCCTGTGCTTTGGCGTAAAGTGAAACCATCACTATCCGCCGGAAGGGTACAATCGGTGGCTGTTCGTTTAATTGTGGAGAAAGAAAACGAGATTAAAGAGTTTGTGAGCACCTCGGCTTATCGCATTACCGCCAAATTTTTCGTAAACGGCAACGATGCTATTCTTGAGGCCGAATTGCCCACCCGTTTCAATACCAAAGCCGAAGCAAAAGCATTTCTCGAAACTTGCATGGGCGCCATTTACAACGTGATTGACATTGAAAAGAAACCAGGCTCCAGAACTCCGGCACCACCGTTTACAACTTCTACCTTACAACAGGAAGCCAGCCGAAAATTAGGCTATGGCGTTACGAAAACCATGACTCTGGCTCAAAAACTCTACGAAGAAGGATACATCACCTATATGAGAACCGACTCGGTGAACCTCAGCGACATGGCTTTAGCCAAAGCCCGCGATGTGATTAAAGAAACCTACGGCGAGCAGTACAGCAAAACCAGAAAATTTACCACAAAAACCAAAGGTGCTCAGGAAGCCCACGAAGCTATAAGACCTACCTATCTGGAAAACAGCTCCATATCTGCCGAAAACGGAATGCAGCGTCTCTACGACCTCATCTGGAAACGCACCATAGCCTCTCAGATGACCGAAGCTAAAATTGAAAAAACCACCATTTCCATCAGCATTTCCAAATCGCCCGAAATAATGAAAGTGGATGGCGAAGTGGTTACTTTCGACGGATTTCTGAAAGTGTACATGGAATCGCGCGACGATGAGAACGAACAGGAAACACAGGGTCTTTTGCCTCCAGTAAAAAATGGCCAGGAATTGAAACTCGACCATATGCTGGCTCAGGAGCGCTACACCAAATATGCTCCCCGATATTCCGAAGCCAGTTTGGTGAAAAAACTTGAAGAATTGGGCATTGGCCGACCATCGACCTATGCTCCCACCATCAGCACCATTCAAAAGCGCGAATATGTGGTGAAAGAAGATCGCGATGGCTGGAACAGAGACTATAACGAGCTCCGTTTGAAAAACGACAAAATAGCCGAAGCGGTGAAAACCGAGATTGCCGGTGCCATTAAAAACAAGCTTTTACCCACCGATATCGGCGTTTTGGTCAACAAGTTCTTGACCGAGCATTTTAAGGATATCGTTGATTTTCAGTTTACCGCCACCGTTGAAAAAGAATTCGACTCCATAGCCGAAGGAAAAAAAGAGTGGAATAAAATGATTGGGACTTTCTATAAACCTTTCAAGGCTCAGGTGGAAACCACCCTGGAAAATGCCGACCGCGAAAAAGGCGAAAAGCTTTTGGGGGTTGATCCAAAAACAGGCAAAAATGTTTATGCCCGCATTGGTCGTTTTGGCCCCATGATTCAGATTGGCGAAGCCGAAGATGAAGAAAAACCCCGTTTTGCCAGCCTTAAAAAGGGACAAAGCATCAGCGAGATTACCCTGGAAGAAGCTCTTGATTTGTTTCAGTTCCCCATAAAACTGGGCGATTGGGATGGCAAAAGTGTTACAGTAGCCATTGGTCGTTTTGGTCCGTATGTGAGTCATAATAAGGTGTTTGCATCCATACCAAAAGAGGAAGATCCTGCTTCGGTCGATTTCGACCGTGCTGTTCAGCTTTTGGAAGAAAAAACCAAAAAAGACGCTGAGAAATTCATTAAAAGCTTCGACGAAAACAAAGAGGTGGAAATACTCAATGGCCGCTGGGGACCTTATATCAAATACAAAAAGAACAACTACAAAATACCAAAAACCACCGATGTTCAAACCTTAAGTCTGACCGAGTGTATGGATTTAATCAGCAAACAAGACAAGGTAAAAAAGAAAAAATAGTCTGCTCTCCGCAGAAAGTGGAAATGAGAATAATGAGGGAAAAAGCCGGGGCGATTTAATTATTGTCCCGCTTTTTTTTGCACGCCACCCTGCAAAATCTGCTCGTCATACTCCAGTTCAAACTTCAGGCGGTGCTTGGCTTCTTCCTGAGCCAACCCCAGAAAAATTTTGGCCATCTCTTCGTTCAGAGCTTTGTCGGCAAGGGTTTTATAAAGCAGATAAGCGGCTTTCTCGCTCCTCATGGCAAAGCCCAGAGCATCGGCATAAGTAGTTATTTCGGTCGATTTCCTTTCAGCCACAAAATCGGCAATATGCATATCTTTCACATCATCCAAGGGCAAAACATAGCTCTTGTTCTCCTTAAGACCCTCCAGAATAATTTTGTGGTTTTTCTCTTCATCAGCAAATTTTAAAAGAGATTCTTTAATGGTGGAATCACTGTATTGACGGGCAAGTTTTTCATATAAATCAACAGCATTTTGTTCGTTGGAAATGGCAAAATCCAATATATCGTCAACAGATTGAAAATTCTTCATAGTTGTTCGTTTAGTTAACTCAAAGATAATTATTTCGTTACAGATATTTCAATGCTCCTCGATTATTTCTTCGAAGTGTTGAAAAAATCCATAGTTTTGAAAAGAAGAACCCATCTCGCTGCTTTATGAAAAGGTTATTAGTTGCATCGTTGCTGATTATTTTAGTTTTTTTTACCCATCATTCCGCACAATCTCAGTATTACCTTTCGGGACAGGAACCCGCCTCGGTGCGATGGAATCAGCTGAACAGTGAATATTTTCAGGTTATCTATCCACATGGTTACGATTCGGTGGCTCAGCACGTAATGAACATTATGGAATACAGCCGCAGCCTCATGCTGAAAACCCATGAGGTAGAACCCAAAAAAATTGCGGTGATTCTTCATAATTCAACCACCATTTCCAATGCACAAGTAGCCTGGGCTCCCCGCCGAATGGAGTATTATACCATTCCCGATCAAAATACCTACAGCCAACCCTGGTTCGAACAACTGGCTCTGCATGAGTTTACCCACACACAGCAACTCAGCGATATGAATCAGGGAATCACAAGATTTTTGGGAAAATTCTTTGGAGAACAGGTAGCCGCCGGAATATTTGGATTGTATGTGCCTTATTGGTTTATCGAAGGCGAAGCGGTTAGTTCCGAAACTGCCTTCTCCAAAGCTGGCCGTGGGCGCGATCCTGTTTTCGAAGCCGAGCTCCGTTCGCAAATCCTGGAGCTGGGTGCTTATAGTTTGGAGAAAGCCGATTTGGGCTCCTATAAAGACTTTACCACCGACCGATACCATCTGGGTTATTTTCTGGTGGCGCAGGCCAAGGCAAAGTATGGAGCCGATTTCTGGAAAAAACCACTGAAAAATGTGGCAAAATATCCGCTGGCTGTTGTTCCCTTTGCCCAGGGCATTAAAACCAACTCCGGACTCAAAAAGAAAACCTTCTACACCAATACGCTGAGCGAATTGAAAATGATTTGGGATGGCCAGCTAAAACTCACAAAACCAACTAAGTATGAGCCTGTTACCTCCAACGAAACCTATACCACCTATTCCGGAAATCGCTTTAGAAGCGATGGAAAAATAATCTCTCTCAAAGAAAACTTTCACGATATAGGCCGGTTGGTGCAGATAGATACTGCCGGAAATGAAGTTGAAATTTTCACCCCGGGATTTTATCAAAGCGATAAATTAAGTGTATCAGACGGTTGGGTTTGCTGGGCCGAGTATAAATTCGATGCCCGCTGGAGCTATAGAAATTTTACCAAAATCAGGCTATTCAATTCGAAAACAGGGGAAACAAAAACGCTGGTTAAAAAAGCAAGATACTTCGCTCCGGCAATAGCACCGGCAGGGGATAAAGTGGCTATGGTGGAAGTGGACGAAAAGGGCCGTAATTTCTTAGTGATTCTCAGTGCCGAAAACGGTCAGATTCTTCAGAAGTTTCAAAGCCCCGACAACGATTTTATAGCACATCCCGCATGGTCGGAAAAGGGGGATAGAATAGTGATGGAACTGTTGAACGGGCATGGCAAAGCCTTGAGTATTCTGAGTTTGGAAAGTGGTCATTTTCAGCAAATTTTGCCTTATCAGTTTACACATATCCAAAACCCGGGCTTCTGGAAAAACTATGTTCTCTTCGAAGCTGCCTACTCGGGAGTGATGAATCTTTATGCCCTCGACATCGAAACAAAATCCATTTACCGAACCACCAATTCGGCCTATTCCATGAGCGATTACAGCATCAGCCCCGATGGCAACACCCTTATTTTCTCCGATTATTCATCCAAAGGAAAAAGCATCGTGAAAACCCGTTGGAATAAAAAGGACTGGATTCCCATTTCCGAAGTAGAAAACCACGGGTACCCTTTGGCCGACTTGCTGTCGAAACAGGTGAAAAAACCCTTTGTTTCGGAAAACATTCCGCAAGAAAAATATGAAGCCCGGAAATATAATAAGCTTGCCAATGCCATCAATATTCACAGCTGGAATTTTATTGGAACCGACAACTACGCTCTGGTGGGGCCAGGGATTAATCTCATGTCGCAAAACGTGCTTTCAAATTTAACCGCATCAGTGGGCGCCAATTATAATCTCAATACCGAATCCATGCAATACAGCGCCCGCATTGATTATCTGGGCTGGTATCCTGCTTTTAGTTTTTATGGGGATTACAGGAAGGTTTTGGACTATGTAACCATACACGATCAATGGGGAATCTCCGACACCGTTTTCTTCAATTACTACGAAACCAATCTTGGGGCTTCAGTATATCTTCCGCTGGTTTATCGGTCGGGTCACTGGAGTCACAGGGTTCAGCCGCAGGTAAGCTTTTCGTATCAGCAAGCCGATGGCGGACTGGATGAATATTTGTCGCAGCGCAATTTTAAATCGCTGGCCTATACGCTCGATTATGCCGCCCAAACCAAATCACCCTGGCAAAACGTGTATCCGCGGTGGGGCTATAATCTTCAGGCCGGATTTTTCGATTCGCCTTTCGACAGCCATACGGGTCATATGAAAGCAGCCGGATTGGTGGTTTATACACCCGGTTTATTCCGCCACGATGGTTTCCGGTGGATGGGTCATTATCAGGATAAGGAGAATGGCCGCCGCTTTTCCAATTACGTTTCGCCGGCCCGTGGCTATTCCTATGTCACCTATGGCGACTTGTTAACCCTTCGCGCCGATTATAAAGTTCCGCTGTTTTATCCCGATGCGCGGATAGGGTCGCTGTTTTACTTTAAACGGATCAAAATGGCTCTGTTCTACGACCGAAGCTGGCGAACCGAAGTTAATGTGGAAACGGCCCTATTTGGCAAATCCAATTACTGGAGCAGCGGGATAGACTTCACCACCGATGTTCACCTTCTTCGAAGCAAATTCCTGTTCGAACTGGGCATCAGAACCATTTACGTAAACGGAGCATCCACCTCCCCGCGGGGTATTTACTGGGAGTTTTTATATAGTGTGGGGTTGTAAACGGGGAAAAGAATTGGGAGTTATCTTGTTATAAGATAATAATTTACAACTCCTTCCGAAGCCGGGCGACCGGAATATTCAGTTGTTCACGATATTTAGCCACTGTGCGGCGCGCTATCTGATAGCCTTTGGTATTTAGAATATCCACCAGCAGCTCGTCGGTCATGGGTTTTTTCTTGTCTTCCTTATCTATGAGATTGCTCAGAATCTTCTTTACTTCCTTGGTCGACACGTCTTCACCCGCATCGGTTTTCAGCGATTCGGAAAACAGGCTTTTAAGCAGGAAAGTACCAAAGCCGGTCTGAACATATTTGCTGTTGGCCACCCGCGAAATGGTTGAAATATCCAATCCCACCCTGTCGGCAATATCTTTCAGAATCATGGGTCTGATTTTGGTTTCGTCGCCCGAGAGGAAATATTCATACTGAAAGTCTAAGATAGCTTTCATGGTCACAAACAAGGTGTGTTGCCGCTGTTTTATAGCATCGATAAACCACTTGGCCGAGTCAATCTTTTGCTTCACAAACTGAATGGTTTCCTTGTCTTTCTTGGTCTTGCGGCCATTGTGGCTGTATTCTTCAATCATTTGTTTGTAAGCCCGGTTGATTCGCAGCTCGGGAGCATTTTTGGAGCTCAGGGTGAGAATCAGCTCGCCATCGTCGTTGGTGATGATAAAATCGGGGATGATATAATAATTGGTTTTGGTGGTTTCCGAAAGCGAATTGCCGGGCTTCGGATTGAGCTTTAAAATCTCGTCCACCGCCGATTTCAGGTCTTCCTCCTCAATCTCCAATTTCTTCAGAATTTTATCGAAATGCTTTTTGGTGAAGGCGTCGAATTGCCTTTCGAGTATTTTTATGGCCAGGCCAATATAGTGATCGCTGGTATCTTTTCGCCTCAGCTGAAGCAACAGGCACTCCTGAAGACTTCGCGCTCCAACGCCCGCCGGATCGAATTTCTGAATTTCTTCGAGCACCTTTTTCACTTGCTTTTCGGTGGTATTCACTCCCTGGCTAAAAGCCAAATCGTCGACCATACTCTCCAAATCGCGCTCCAGATAGCCCGAATCGTCAATATTTCCGATGATGGTTTCGGCTATAACGCGTTCATCCTCATCGAAATAGGCATCGCCCAGTTGGGCAAGTAGATGCTCGTAAAACGAAACGCCACTGGCAAAGGGCATAGATTTTTTTTCTTCCTCCGGATAGTTATTGCTATAGAGTTTATAATCGGGAATTTCGTCGGCATCCACATAATCGGAGAGGTCGAATTCGTCGTCGGAGTTGGTTTCGGGAGCATCGTCGCGCTCTTCGGTGGGTTCTTCGGAGCCGTTAATCTGGTCGCTCAAATCCTGGCTAAGGTCTTCCAAAGCAGGATTTTCTTCTATCTCCTGCTTAATACGCTGGTCCAATGCAACCGAAGGCACCTGCAGCAATTTCATTAAAAGAATTTGCTGAGGCGATAGTTTTTGAAGCAGTTTTTGTGTTAGCCTTAGTTGTTGCATGTTGTTAAAATACCAGAGTAAAAATACAAACTATTGTTATTGGAAAATCAGAATTCATAAATAAAGCGTAAACAGGGTTTTTAGAACTCTGCATTCTGCGGTGTGCGGGGGAAAGGAATCACATCGCGGATATTTCCCATGCCAGTTACAAACAGCATCAGCCGCTCAAAGCCCAGTCCAAAACCGCTGTGAATAACCGATCCGAACCTGCGGGTGTCTAAATACCACCACATTTCGGTCTCCGGAATGCCCTGGCTTTTCATGCGGGTCACGAGCTTGTCGTAGTTGTCTTCGCGCTGCGATCCGCCAATTATTTCGCCAATTTGGGGGAACAATACGTCCATGGCTCTCACGGTTTTGCCATCGTCGTTTTGTTTCATGTAAAAAGCCTTAATGCCCATGGGATAGTCGGTGAGAATTACAGGTTTCTGAAAATGCTTTTCTACCAGATAACGCTCGTGCTCGCTCTGCAAATCGGCACCCCAGGCTTCTATTGGGTATTGAAATTTCTTTTTCTTGTTATAGTTGCTGTTTTTCAAAATATCGATGGCTTCGGTATAGGTAACCCGCTCAAAGCTGTTGTTTAAAACAAAACGCAGTTTTTCAATGAGTTCCATGGATTTTTCTTCGGCCTTTTTATCTTTTTCCGATTCTATGAGCCGCTGACTCAGGAATTGAAGGTCATCCATGCAATTGTCCAAAGCGTATTGAATCAGGTATTTAATAAATCGCTCGGCCAGCTCCATGTCTTCTTCAAGGTCGGCGAAGGCAATTTCGGGTTCAATCATCCAGAATTCGGCCAAGTGGCGCGATGTATTGGAGTTTTCGGCGCGGAAAGTAGGTCCGAAGGTATAAACCTTGCCCATGGCGAGGCAGGCAGTTTCCACTTCGAGCTGACCCGAAACGGTGAGATTGGTTTCGCGGCCAAAAAAGTCTTTTTTATAATCTATTTTCCCATCTTCGGTCATGGGGAGTTTCAGGGGGTCTAACACCGAAACGCGAAACATTTCGCCGGCACCTTCGGCATCGCTTCCGGTGATGATGGGTGTGTGAATATTGAAAAAACCTTCGGCGGTAAAGAATTTATGAACCGCAAAAATCATGGAATGGCGCACGCGGGTAATGGCTCCGAAAGTATTGCTGCGGAAACGCAGATGCGCTATTTCTCTCAAAAACTCCAGACTGTGCTTTTTGGGTTGTAAGGGGTATTTTTCGGGGTCGGCAGCGCCCAGAACTTCCAGCTTTTCGGCCACCAGCTCCACTTTTTGTCCGCTTCCCTGCGAAGCCACCACCTCGCCATCTACCGAAATAGAAGCACCAGTGTTTACGTTGGCAAGAGACGATTCGTCTATGCTGTCGAAATTAACAACCACTTGCAGATTGTGGATTACCGACCCATCGTTCAAGGCAATAAAAGCCACATTCTTACTTCCGCGCTTGGTTCTAACCCAGCCTTTCACGTTCACTTTAGCGCCCACCTCTGCATTTAAAAGCAAAGTTTTAATCTCTGTACGTTTCATTTTCTAATTTTTTCTATAAGGTGCAAAAATAGAAAATTGAGCGTAATTTTTTGGGACAAGGTGAAACAATAATTAAAAGGCAATAAAATGTGAGAACAAATAGCTCTTAAACCACAAACTTCATTTCGCTCAGTGGGGTTCGGCAATCCATATCGCTTCCGCGTTCCATATGGTCGGCTATCTCTGCCGAAATTCCAACCATGCGGCCAATCAGGAATATAATGAATCCTATCTTCTGCATCTGCTCGT
>CAXYYJ010000007.1:0-105348 GCA_964293475.1 uncultured Draconibacterium sp. | reverse complement strand
TGGTAACGGATGACAATGGCTGTGAGACCACAAGTCCTGCTTATCTGATAAATGAGCCAGATGTTATTAATGTAGATGCGACCATATCTCCAGTGCTTTGTTATGGCGGGAGTTCTGGAAGCATCGAAATAAATGTCAATGGAGGAACCGCTCCTTATTCGTTTCAATGGAGTGGTCCCAATGGATATGGCAGTATTGATGACGATATTTATTTCTTATTTTCAGGAACTTACATGCTTCAAATAATTGATAATAAGGGTTGTCAATATACAATTAGTTATTTTGTACCACAGCCAGAAGAAATTAGCATTTCAGTAGAAATCCATGATGTTTCATGCTTTGGATTGCAAGATGGATGGATTACTATTACGGCAAGTGGTGGAAACCCAGATTATAGTTATTCCATTGATAATGGGACAACATACCAGTCAGAAAATCAATTTTATAATCTGGCAACTGGCACCTACTATGTCAGAGTAATGGATCGTAATATGTGTACCATTTCTCAGGTAGTTTTTGTTGATGAACCAGCATCGTTGCCAAATGTTAGCTTCACAGGATTAAGTAATAGTTACTGCGATAATGATAATACTGTTTTGCTCACTGGGAATATGGCTCCTGAAGGCTCATTTTTCGGGGTAGGAATTTTTGATAATAATAATGGGACTGCATGGTTCGACCCAATTGCAGCTGGAGCTGGTGGCCCGTTTACCATCACTTATTCTTATACAAATTCATCGGGCTGCGGAAATGAATCATCAAAAGAAGTGACAATTTTGCCCTCGCCTTATGTCGATTTTACTTCGATGAATGAAAACTATTGCATAAACAACCCAGAGATTGTAATCGTTGGGAATCATAGCCCCGATGGTAGTTTTTCTGGCCCTGGAGTTATTGATAATAATGATGGAACAGCCATATTTAACCCCGCTATTGCCGGTGTTGGAAATGGGTATATTATTAATTATCAATATATTTCTCCCAACGGCTGTCAAAACAGTAAAGAACAAATAGTTTCCGTACATAATTTACCTGTTGTTACAATCGCAAATTTAGAATCTAATTATTGTGCAGAATCTCCGGCAGTTACCATTTATGGCTATCCTGTTCCCGATGGACTTTCAGCGGGATTCTTTACAGGTGATGGCATATCGGAAATTGGTCCGGGTGTAGCAACCTTTGATCCATCTTCCCTACAACCTGGAAACTTCTACATCGTCAGCTATCATTACACTGATGTTTATGGTTGTCAGAACGAAAGCTCCATACAGGTTAATATAATCGAGCTTCCTGCTCCACCTGTAGTTGAAGATATTAATGTTTGTTTCGGCCAAGCGGTGCCTGCTTTTATAGCAAATGGAATCGCTGGAAATAATTTTGTTTGGTACGATAATCTTGGCAATATTGTTAGCAATAATCAAACATTCCAATCTCCTGAAACTTTATCAGGAAGCTATGAATATTTTGTAGAGCAGCTTAGTCCTTTAACTGGTTGTGTGAGTAACCAAACCACAGCTACATTAACCATATTCGAAGAACCTACAATCATTCTTCCAACCTATGATGATGCCTGCATTTATGCATACGATGTTTATTTAACTGGTGCAACGCCTGAAGGAGGTACCTATTCAGGGAATCCAGGAATAATACAACTGGGCAATGGTGACTGGGTCTTTAGACCATCCGTTGCAGGAATTGGCACACATGATATTATCTATACCTATACTAGTTCAACTCTATGTACCGGAAGTGCAACAACTTCAATTACAGTGAATGACCGACCCCTGGTGAACATTTTAGATTTAGATGAACAATATTGCCGAAATAGCAATAGTGTTACTCTTAATGGCAACCATATTGGAGCTGGTAACTTTTGGGGTCAAGGGATAACCGATAATAATAATGGAACTGCAATTTTTAATCCAGCCGCTGTATTTACAAATCAGACCACCATTTACTACAGTTTCCAGGATCCAAACACATTGTGCTCAAATACAGATACAAATGTTGTGACTTTGATTGATACACCAACGAATGTCGTCAGTATTGGTATCAGCAATAATGAAATTTGTCAAAATCATCAAGGTGATATTATATTGAATGCAATTGGAGGAACAGGAGAGTATGTTAGCTGGCACATAAATAGTTGTAATGGTTCAAGACCATCAATAGTTGGCTCAAACGCCGACTCTTCTATGGTTATTATACAAGCACCGGCAATCAGTACCCAATATTTCGCAAAATGGATTAATGAATGCGGTGAAAGTGAATATTGTCCGTCAAATGATATTATTGTTTCACCAATGCCCACAAGACCTGACACTGCTTATGCAAGCTATAATGTTATATGTCCCGGAACCAACCCAGATGTAACTCTATATGTTCAAGGTGGTAATTTTGGTGAGAGCCTGGTTTGGTATAAGGATTCTTGTTTTGGTCAGATTGTCGGTCAGACGAACAATGGATCCAGTATTACTATTCCTGCTCCTGATACAACAACAAGCTATTATGCCAAATGGATTAACGCATGCGGAGAGTCTGATTGCAGTAATAAAGTAACAATAAGATTGGCACAAGAAACTACTGAAGTTCTTCAGGTTCTGGCGAGTGATAATAATTTTTGTGCTGGTAGCTTAAGCGAAATTCAATTGCAGTCTTTTGGTGGTCTGGGCGATACAATCCTTTGGTATTATGACGCTAATGGATATATCCCAATCCCACAAGATAGCATAATAGCTGTTTCTGGTTTTAGGGGTGATACCATTATCATAGTTCCCCCAACAATTTCTACAAATTATTATCCTTTTACATCGAATAGCTGTAATGAGTCGGGAGGAAATAAGTTTGTTAATGTTCATGTTCTTCAAATAGCTATTGAACCTGATAGTGCAAAAGCTTACCCATCGGTTATTTGTGCCGGCACTTCAGATGATATCCTTCTGCAATCATTTGGGGGTCTTGGCCAATCATTAATCTGGCATATGGATAGTTGTGATGGTGCAGTTGCAGGTTATGGCGAACAGCTGGAGGTAACAGCACCCCTGACTACTACAACCTATTTTGCCCAATGGAACAACCAATGTGGGGTTAGTTCATGCGTAAGCACAACTGTAATTGTGCATCAAGCTCCTGTTGGCATTGCTGAAATCACAGTGGATACCAATCATTATTGCTCAGGCTTCATAAATGAAATAACCTTGGTAGCTCATGGAGGAATTGGCGATTCCGTAATCTGGTATCAGGATAGCTGTAATTCAACGGCAATTAACCCTAATTCCATGATATATCATTCTTTTTATCATGATACAATTGTAATTAATGCTCCTGAATTTAATACTTCATATTTTGCAAAGTGGGTTACAATGTGTGACGAAACCGATTGTAAATCAATCGATATTGAAGTATTTCCCGATGTTGTGATGGCAGATTCTTTAACATCAAATTATAATCAATTCTGTAGCGGATCAACCAACCAAATTACTTTAAGCATACATGGTGGCGATGGATTCTATTACGAAATTACCAGGGATTCGTGTGATGGCGAAATAGTATCTGGGGCAATTGCAGGAAACTCTATAACCATTACTGCTCCCATTACCTCTACTTCCTATTTTGCTAAATGGGGGAATATATGTGAGGAATCTGAGTGTGTTTCTGTATTTGTTGAAGTTTTTGAGTCTCCAGTAGATCCAATTGAGTTAGATATTCTTGAAGGAATTATATGCGACAATGTCACTGATTCTTTAACCATTTCGATGATAGGAGGCAGTGGTAGCGAAGTTTCATGGTTTATGAGCCAGTATTGTGGGCAAAATCCAATTGACGAGTCAGTAATGAATATTCTCACTCCTGACAAATCACAAATCCGCATTCCTACTACCCCTTCAACTACATCAATTTCAGGCCATTGGATGTCCGAAGACAATCAATGTGGAACATCGTCATGTGTTAGTATTCCAATTAATATCCTGGTAGCCCCAACAGCAGGATTCAATATCTCCGACAATAATATTTGCCTCGGGAATACAATAGAGTTTATAAACACAACAATTCCTGGAACAGGTTATTATACCAATTTTCATTGGGATTTTGGAGATGGTAATACTGTGGACACAAATACTTCTGTGAATCTATATCATACCTATATGGAATCAGGTGTCTTTTTGGCTCAATTAGTTGTGGAAACCAACACTGGATGTAGCGATTCTTACAGTTTCAATATTCATATTGCTCCACCTCCAAATGCAGACTTTTCATTTGAAAGCGCATGTCTGAATGAACCCACCCAGTTTAATGATATGAGCTCTTCTGCTATTGGAAATATAGTATCCTGGATGTGGCTGTTTAACGATCCTTATAGCATTTTGGACACATCATATATGCAGAATCCGCAATACACTTATTCTAATCCAGGAACTTATGGTGTGAAATTAATTGTGGTCGATTCCAATAACTGCTACAACGAAATCATCAAATCAGTTACAATTCATGCCAAACCGATAGCATATTATAATACAGATGCCAGCTTGTGCTCCGAAATTCCTCTGTTATTTAATGATTCATCATTTACTTCTCAGGGAAACATAGTGAAGTGGACCTATAATTTTGGAGATGGTACTGGCGACTTTATCGTCGACTACCCAAATACTCCAGATATTTATCATACTTACTTGAACGCTGGCACTTATCTCACCAGTTTGTTTGTAGAAAGTGATTTAGGCTGCAGCAGCTTGCAATTCTATCGATATGTACAAATATATCCATCTCCGGTTGCAAATTTTTCAACTTCCGATTTAGGCTATGCTCCTGGCTTAATTCAGTTTTCCGACTCAACAATTCATTCTCCAGGTTCATATAATGTTTCGTGGGAATGGAATTTTGGAGATGGAACCATAGGTTTTAACCAAAATCCTTTGCATTCATTTGTCAATAATGACACCATTTACGATGTGTCCTTATCCATTACAGATCAGAATGGATGCAAAGACGATGTGATGAAATCTGTGTTCGTAAAACCAAATTATGAAATAGATTTTCATTTACAATATGATGTTTCTTGTTATACCAAACCAACAGTTTTTGTTGCCCAATCGCAATATAACTTTGGTGGCGGTGCTTTAGACTCCATATTCTGGAATTTTGGTGATGGAGTTAGTTATGCCTTAACTTACAATCAGGGCGATACTGTTTCTCACGTTTATTCGTCTTATGGTCAAAAAATGGTTACTTGTAGAATTAAAGCCAATTCAAATAATGGAGATGTTAACCTAACTCGTCAAAAACCGATTTTTGTAAACATTTCGCCCATAGCCAGGATTGAGAATTCAGAGCAGGCAATTTGTAATAGAGATACCATTCGATTCTATGATAACTCTCAAATAGGAGTAGGGAATTTGACTCAATTTATGTGGAATTTTAACGACCCTTATTCCGATGATAATCAGGCAAATGGGCAAATTGTTGACCATGAATATTCCAATTCTGGGGAATTTATCACCGAGCTGATTGTAGTCTCAGATTCCGGCTGTTCAGATACAACTAACATCTCTATTATGGTTCATCAAAAGCCAATCAATCATTTATTCATAAACAGACCCTATGGTTGTGGCGATTCCGTAGAAGTAGTTATTAGGGATACTGCCTTTATTTCCGAAGGTTCTCTCGAAAGATGGGAATGGTTTGTTGACAACGAAGAATACGTAACATATGTTGATAGTTTAGTGGTTCTAATGGATATTGGTGAATATCAAATAACAAGTACTGTGTTTTCTGATTTTGGCTGCTCCAGCACACAAAATTTTGAAGGCTATCATATTTATAGCCGACCATTTGCCGATTTTATGGTTTATCCAAAAAGACCCAAAATCACTGAAGCTGAAGTTCATTTTATGGATTATTCAATAGGTGTTAATGCTCCTTTAGAACAATGGTTATGGAATTTTGGCGACGGCGAAACAATGGAAGGATTGAATCCATATCACACTTATACAGATACAGGTTATTTTAAAATAACATTAAATGTATTGGATGAAAATGGCTGCTCAGATACTGTATCACATAGTGTTTATGTTGAGCCAGAATATACATTCTTTATCCCTAATGCATTTACTCCCAACGCGAATGGTAAAAACGACAAATTTGGTCCAATTGGAAGATACTTTGAACCAAATTCTTATGAGTTTATAATTTACAATCGCTGGGGACAAGTGGTTTTTGAAACTAAAGACTTTCTGGAGCATTGGGATGGAACTTATAAAAATCAAGGTGGAGATCCTGAGCCTTTGGGTGTTTATTCATGGGTAATTAGAGTTGAAGATGTTGTTGGAAATGAATATTTTTACAAGGGCGTTGTAACTTTAGTTAGGTAATTGTTCACTCATTTGATTAACCTAATGAGCATAATGGAACACAATGGATAATCCGTGTGGAGGATGAAGATGAAAGTAAACAAGATTTTGATTTACAAAACTTTGTTGTTGATGAGTTCAATCTTATCAATTTGCTTCGCCTTCATCCTCCCAAATCCACTGTTTCACAAGCCCTATAGCACTGTGCTCAGCGACCGGAGTCAGCGCTTGTTGTCGGCTCGTATTGCCGATGACGGGCAATGGCGGTTTCCTTTGTCCGATAGCCTTCCTTCTAAATTTGTGGCGGCCATAACGGGTTTCGAAGATGAATATTTCTTTTTTCATCCCGGGGTTAATCCTGTTTCTATGGGTAAAGCTTTGGTTCGAAACATAAATCAGCAGAAGATAGTGAGTGGCGGAAGCACCATTACCATGCAGGTGATTCGGCTGGCAAGAGGAAAAACCGACCGCAGCATCTATGAAAAACTCGTCGAAACCATTTGGGCCATAAGGCTCGAAACCATGTACAGCAAGGAAGAAATCCTGCTGCTTTATGCGGCTCATGCGCCTTTTGGTGGAAATGTGGTTGGGCTCGAAACCGCTGCCTGGCGCTACTTTGGCCGTAGCATGTTTCAGCTTTCCTGGGGCGAAATGGCCACCCTGGCGGTTTTACCCAATGCGCCTTCGCTTATTTATCCCGGAAAAAATCAGGAAAAGCTGCTGGCTAAAAGAAACCGGCTACTCGATAAGCTTTTTAGAATGGGGAAGCTGGACAGCGAAACCTGTGAACTGGCAAAAGCCGAACCCATTCCGCCCAAAGCCTTTAACCCGGACTCCGAAGCACCGCATTTGCTCGACAGAGCTGTGGCCGAAGGAAAAAAAGGAAATCGAATAACCACCACCATCGACCTGAAATTGCAGGAACGAATCAACCAATGGGTAAAATCGTGGTACGATATCTACAGCCAGAATGAGATTCACAATATGGCGGTGCTGGTGCTCGATGTGCGGAACAAGAGCGTGCTTGCCTATGTGGGCAACTCCTCTGGGGGCAAGGAAGACCTTGGTCAGGATGTGGATATCATTATGGCACCCCGAAGCACCGGTAGCACCTTAAAACCTTTTCTCTATACTTTGATGCTCCAGGAAGGACTCCTTCTGCCCAAATCGCTGGTGGAAGATGTCCCCACACAGATTGCGGGCTATTCCCCCAAAAATTTCGATGAGAAATACGATGGCATGGTGCCCGCCAACGAAGCTCTGGCCCGCTCACTCAATGTGCCGGCTGTGAGAATGCTGCAAGACTATAGTGTGGAAAAATTCTGGCATCAGCTGCAAAAACTCAGGCTTCTTCACATTAAAAAATATCCATCACACTATGGCCTCAGTCTGATTCTGGGGGGAGCCGAATCGAGTCTTTGGGACTTATCGCAAGCCTATTTACTTATGGCTCAGCAATTGAACAACGAACCCCTTTTGCTTCAGGCTGATTACGAGACCAATCAGCTGAATACAGAAAAACCTCAGCCATGGATTTCACCCTTTCAGAAGGGAGCTCTTTGGTGGACTGCCGATGCCTTGTCCGGCGCTGTGAGACCCTGGCAGGAGACTGGTTGGGAAGATTTTCAATCATCGCAAAAAATTGCCTGGAAAACCGGTACCAGCTTTGGCCACCGTGATGCCTGGAGCATTGGATTCACCCCCGATTTTGTGGTGGGAGTCTGGGTAGGCAATGCCAATGGCGAAGGCAGACCCGGACTCACCGGACTGAGTATGGCAGCGCCGGTAATGTTTCGCGTGTTCAATCTGCTTCCTGCCTCTGAACAATGGTTTCCGCAACCCAGCGAAGAACTTGCCTCACAAAAAGTCTGCGCCATCAGCGGTTTTTTGGCATCGGAAAATTGTCCGGATCAGGTTAAAATGAATTTACCTTTTGCTTCGAAAAATGCGCCCATCTGTACTTTTCATCAGCTGGTACATCTCGATAGTACCCGCCAATTCAGGGTAAACAGCTCTTGCTATCCGGTTCATGCCATGTCCACCACGACCTGGTTTGTTATTCCGCCGCTGGCCGAGTGGTACTACAAAACCAACAATCCGCTTTATAAATCATTACCTCCATATTTGGCCGATTGCCAAAGGGCAGAAATCACTGAAATGGCTGTGGTTTATCCCAAAGAGTATTCAAAAATTTTTATCCCAAGGGGATTGGATGGCTCCCGCGAAAAGGTGGTATTTGAAGTGGTTCACCGACAAGCCAATCAGGTAATTTATTGGCATTTAGACCATCAGTATCTTGGTCAAACCAAAAATACCCACCGCTTAGAGCTGGATGCGGCCAAAGGCAGACACCACATGACATTGGTCGATGCCAACGGACAGACGCTGAGCTGGTGGTTTGAGTTGCTGGAAAAATAAACTTCCATTTGCTATGATTCATGAATCGCCTGAAATCAGTGATTTGTAATTGAATTCATTTCCCTCCTTGAGCCTAAGCGTTAGCTCCCCATCACCAACTTCGAAATCATAATTGCTAAAGGATTTATTTTAATTAACTACCTTCGCGCCATGATTTTGGTAACCGGCGGAACAGGAATGTTGGGAGCGCATTTGCTCTTCGATTTGCTTCAGAAAGAGCAACGGGTGAGAGCCATAAAACGCAGTGGTTCAACGGTGTCTGGGGTGGAGAAAATCTTTTCGTTTTACTCTTCGTCGCCACAAAAACTCATGGAGCGAATTGAGTGGGTTGAAGCCGATATGCTCGATTATTACACCTTGGAAGAAGCGCTTACGGGCGTGGATTCTGTTTACCATTGCGCCGCCATGGTATCGTTCAATCCGCGGGATAAGGAAAGAATGATACAAAGCAATGTACAGGGAACCAGCCATATAGTGAATGCCTGCCTGCATCTGGGGATAAAAAAATTGGTTCATGTGAGTTCAATAGCAGCCCTGGGCCGCGCCGAGAAAGACCAAATGACCACCGAAAAAACTCCCTGGAAAGACAGCGACAAAGACTCCCCCTACTCCATCAGCAAATACCGCTCTGAGCTGGAAGTTTGGCGTGGCATGGCCGAAGGATTGAATGCAGTGATTATCAACCCCTCGGTGATTCTTGGGCCGGGTGACTGGAGCAAAGGAAGCCCTTCGTTTTTCCCGCTCATAAAAAAGGGGATGAAATTCTACTCAGAGGCCACCAATGGCTACGTGGGCGTGAGAGACGTGAGCCGCATAATGATTCAGCTGATGGAAAGCAATATCAGCGGGGAGCGTTTTGTGGTGAATGCAGAAGATTTAACCTATCTGGAATTGTTTAACATGATTGCCAAATCGGTGGCAGCACCCTACCCTTCCATCGAAGCCAAAGCCTGGATGCTGAATTTGGGTTGGCGTTTGGCAAAGATTCAAGCCATAGCGACTGGAAAAACTCCGCAATTTACCCGTTCCACTGCCCGCTCGTTCCTAAATTCCTATCAATACTCTTCACAAAAACTCACCGAAGCCACTGGTTTCGAGTTCACCGCCATGCAGAAAGTGATAGGAGACATTGGAGAAATCTATCTTAAAGATTTATCATGATCTTTTCCGCTTATTAAAATTATCATCTTACTATATTTCAGCCAATTAATATTATTAATAGAGCTATTTTTCACTTTTATAAAAGTGTTTTATGTTCTATTATTCGCTTTTTTATAAGTGTTTTATCTAATATTTATTACTTTTATAAAGATGATTTTGAAATTATTTATTACTTTTGCAAAAGCGATAAACAATGAATTATTATGGAAAGGCTCATAAGCACATCGAACAATGCTCTAAACAGGGCTCCGGTCGAATTTGAACGATATCTGTTAAAAGAAATCAATTGGGAACATCAACTGATTGGAATATCGGGGGCGCGGGGAAGTGGCAAGACCATTATGCTTCTGCAATATAAAAAAATGCTGCCCAAAGAAAGCTTTTCGCTTTATGCGAGTTTGGACGACGTTTACTTTTCGGAAAACAAACTGATTTATTTTGCCGAGGAATTTCACCGAAAAGGCGGACAATATCTGCTGCTCGACGAGGTGCACAAATACCCAAACTGGTCGCAGGAGATTAAAAACATTTACGACAATCTTCCCGATTTAAAAGTTGTGTTTACGAGTTCTTCGGCACTGGAAATTTACAAAGGAAGCCATGACCTGAGCAGGCGTGCCGTTGTGTATCACCTTGTGGGATTGTCGTTCAGAGAGTTTTTAGAATTCAAATACAAAATCAGGCTACCTGCTCTGAACCTGGATGAAATACTGAACAATCACCCCCAAATAAGCACCGATATAGTGAAGGAGTTTAAGCCTTTACCCTATTTTGCCGAGTATTTAAAAACAGGATATTATCCATTCTTTAAAAAATTTGGTGCTGATTATCCCAGACAACTCATCAACACAGTGAATCTGGCGCTGGAGGTAGATTTGCCGGCAATCAACCGTATTGATTTTAATTCCATTATCAAAATCAAGAAGCTGCTCTATATTCTATCCAAAAACACGCCCTATACACCCAATGTCGAAGAGCTTGCCAAACAAGTTGGAACCACCCGCGACAGCTTGCTCAAATTTTTATACTATTTGGATAAAGCTCAAATTATCAAGTGGTTGGGTCGCGATAAATTTGGGATTAACTATTTAAACAAACCCGACAAGCTTTACCTTAACAATACCAATATTGCCTATGCACTTGGGGAACCTGTTACCGATATTGGAACCATAAGAGAAACCTTCTTTCTGAATCAATTATCGGCAAATCATACCGTTACATATCCCCACAAAACTGATTTTATGGTAGATGATACCTGGTATTTCGAGATTGGGGGAAAATCCAAAAGCCGCAAACAACTGACTGATTTAGAAAACGCCTGGGTGGCCAAAGATGATATTGAGTATGGCTTTGAGAATTCCATCCCCCTTTGGATGTTTGGGTTGATTTATTAGGGGGGATGGGAAGAGTTTCCCGGAAAATGCCCCACAAGGCGTAACACTTTGAAATACATTATCTAAGTGACATCCTATTAGTTTACAAGTATTTTGTGGCTCTCTGTGGAATTACTAAAACTGATTCGAACCAGATATCCACCAGATGAAATATGAAGTGTTCGTGATGTTTGGTAGAAATCGCGCTCGGTGAACTGAAAAACCCGTCGACCCAACATATCGTAAATATCAATATGAGCATATTCCAGCTCATTACCGCTCAATATATTAAGTTTATTGTTTGCATAAAAAACCTTCAAGTGTGGAGATGCAAGTCTCACTGTATGGTGTAAATCTGAAATATCAATTTTTTTGAGCAAATTAAACTCTGTGGGTTCATCGCCATCGTCATATTCATACCAGGTTGCCATGGGCTCAAATTGATCGAGAACTGTAAAGGTTTCATTATTTGGGTCAATACTTCTCAAGAAACCGCAGTCCCAGGCATTGGCAGTATATTGGTCAGCAATATTTATTGCATAAACTGAACCTGTTTTGCTGTAGTCGTCAATAAAAGAAAACTGGCTCCAGCTGGTTTTGGTTTCTGGTATTTCAAATTCTGTTATTTCATTGGTAATCAAATCTATTCCAATAATTCTATGATATATCTTTAACCACTTGGAATACTGCTCGTTCTGCCAGAAATCGCCTATAAGTCTTGAGCCTGATTGCGAGTTATAGGTAAACTTATAACTGAGCCTCCGACCCGAGGGGCTGGCTGGCATTACGTCTTCGTTAATCAAAGGGTTCATTTGATAAATTGTTTCGAGTCTCGATTCGTTGAAAATGAATTTAACGATGGTCAGACTATCAAACTCCGTATTGTTGAAGGGAATATTTAGTGCACAAATTAAGTTGCCATCGTCAGTTAATAAGGGGTTGGAAAATAGTCCTTTAGAATGCCTGTATAAAGTATCTAATTCATTTGTAGCGGTATTTAAACTATAGATAACTGGTATTCTATTGTCGATGCCAATGATGATTTCATCGCTTTTTTCTATCCAATCTGAAACACTATAACGCCTTTCCGAAATACTCTCCAGAACATCAAACATGGAATTAAAAACAAAACTTTGACAAAAGTCTGTGCTATCCACCCGCGAAAAGAATCCAAAAATGCGCCCTGACGAGCCAGTAAACAACTGTTTTCCAATGGTTATAGCAGAAAAAGCATCTCTCAAGTAAAAGAGCTTTTGATATTCTCCCGTGTTCCGATTCAATTTATAAAACAATGAACCATGATGATCTGGCTCCTCGGGAAGATATGATGCTTTGGTAAAGCCATAAATAATCTCCTCGTCCGTATGCACAAAATCGCCTGGGCTATAACCATCAGTAGGATCATAGTCGTATTTGATATTCTCTATTTCACTGAATTCATGAGTAGTTGGATTAATACTGAATACAATTCGATCAATTTTATCATTCAGTTTTGGTGTAACCCCAATCAAATTCCCGACCTCATTTAATAATAAATGACTATGGCTTTCAAAGCTATTTAAGGAATCGTAGGTGTACAATACATCAAACTGATTATCTGCAAGTTGATATGCAAAAACACTACCCAAATTCTGTGCTCCACCCGCCGATGTGTTTCCATAAATATGTCCATCACGATAGCTCAAATTTCCGATAATGCCACCACCTGTTTCCTCGGAAAATGCTCCAAGAACATTGAATAATCCAGTTGTTGGATCGTAAGAAAATATATGATATTGGCTATCACCTGGCACCACACTTCCAGCGCCATAAAGCTTCTGATTCTCTCCAGCCACCAATCCGCTCAAGAAGAATATATCACCTGTATTGCTTTGAAATTCAATATTTAATGAATATTCTTCATGGTAAATTTCTGACTCTGTATCGTAACTAAAAAGCACCATTCTGATTTGGCTATCAATAGATTCCGATGCTAGAAAATAGATTTTACTCCCCATCGCTGCTGATTTTCCGTAAATATGAAAATTCGATGGCAACTGAAACAATGGCTCAATATCATGCGAAATCAAATTGAAACTACTGATTGTAACTCTGGAATAATCTGGTGTATCCGTATTTGTATACAGAATCAATTTATCATCAGCGAGTGGATGTTTAGTTACCGGATATGAGCTATAGATGGAATTAATATGAGGAGGCAGATTGAATTTTGCATAGCTCAAGTCAACAGGATTAAGCTTTAAAATAAAATATCCACTCAAATAATATATTTGATTATCAGGCGCATATATACCTGATGTACCAACCTTATAGAGTCTATTTTTTAAAATCTCCCCGTTTCCCGAATCGAATTTTACTATTTCGGAGCCAAAAACGCCCACATGCTCCAGCGTATTCGGAAGTTTAATAAGTGGTTCGCCTGAGTAGGGTATGGAATAATCAGCAAACCGATGCACAATTTCAATTTCATTGCTGGCGCTGTCAATTTTAAATAAAACTCCGCCATCGCTACTTCCAGCCATTTCTTTTACACCCCAAATTTCGGGTTGAGCTAACGATGAAAAACTAATTGCAACTAAAATAATACATAGAATGCGTTTCATAAAGGTCGGATTTTGAATTGTAAAAATACAATATTTATATGCATTAAACAACCAGGATCAGTGAAAAAAACCTTCACAAAAGTTGTTTAGAATGCGAATGAGTTGTTTATAGACATAATCGCTAAATTTGCCCAAAAAAAAACCCCAATGACCACAACAGAAAAGAACCTTCGCAAAAATACAGACCCACAATATCAATGGAATTTCTCGCATATTTATGCCGGTTGGCAACAATGGCAGCAGGACTTTGAACTTATTAAAACACTGGCCGATACATTGAAAGATTTCAAAGGCACCTTGAAAAATGATGCCAAATCGCTGCTTGCCATACTTCATCTGCTTGATGAAATAGAAAAATATCTCCATAAGGTTTATGCCTGGCCTGCCTTGCAGAAAAGCATCGACAACCGTGACAATGCTATTCAGGCCAAAATGCAGGAAGTGACCATGTTTTTGAGCGATTTTTCCTCGTTAACAAGCTGGATTAGCCCCGAAATCATGGAAATTCCGGAGGAGCAATGCATGAAATGGATCGACGAGACCGAAGGTTTACAAGTTTATCGGTTCAACCTGCAAAAAACCTATCACCAAAAGGCGCATATTCTGTCGGACGAAATGGAGCTTCTGCTCTCTCATTTCTCCAATACCGCTGCAACAGCCACCAATACCTATACCATGCTCACAACTGCGGATGTGAAATTCCCGGAAATTGAGCTGGAAAACGGGGAAAAAATGAAGCTGACTCACGCGGCCTATGCCAATATTCTGGGCACTTCGATGGTTCGAGCCGACAGAAAAAGGGCTGCGGAAAGCTTCTATCCACTCTATGCCGACATTAAAAACACGTTGGCCGCTATCTATAAAGGTATTTGCGACAAAGATGTGGCTTTTGCCCGAAGCCGGAAATTTGGAACCAGCCTTGAAGCCAAACTCCACGGAAACAATATTCCCGTTGAAGTTTACAAAACTCTGGTGGAGACTGTCGGCGAAAACACAGGCGGACTTCAAAAATATCACGAATTAAGAGCCCGTTACCTGAACCTTTCCGGCGATTATCATGGCTACGACAGCAGGCTTATGCTGGTGGAAAACAATAAAAAATACGATTTTGACGAAGCTAAAAAATTAGTTCTTCAATCGGTGGAGCCTTTGGACAAAGAGTACTGTGACAAATTTGGAAAGGCTTTGGAAAACGGCTGGATTGATGTTTTTGAGAGCGAAGGCAAATCGTCGGGGGCTTATAGCATGGGCGTTTACGGGGTGCATCCCTTCATTCTGATGAACTATAATGGCACTCAGGATCATGTGTTTACGCTGGCTCACGAAATGGGCCACAGCCTGCACACCATGCTTTCGGAAGAAAACCAGCCTTTCAACCTCCACGAATACACCATTTTTGTAGCCGAAGTGGCTTCCACTTTCAACGAGCGATTGCTCCTCGATTATCTGCTTTCACAAACCACCGACCCCAAAGAAAAAGCTGCGCTGTTGCAGCAAAGCATCGAAAATATTACGGGGACTTTTTTCACCCAAACCATGTTTGCCGATTTCGAAATGCAGGCCCACGAAAGGATAGAGCAAAACCAGCCTTTGACCGCCGATAGTCTGACAGAAATATGCGAGCAACTCGATAGGAAATACTATGGCGAAAAGGTTTTTACCAAAGACAACCCCAATATTTTCTGGAGTCGGATTCCCCATTTTTACCGTTCGCCTTTCTATGTATATCAATATGCCACCAGCTTTGCCGCTTCGGCGCGATTGTACGAAGCAGTGAAAAACGGCTTGAAAAACAATGATACAAAACCCTTGGAGAATTATTTAAACCTGCTAAAATCGGGGGGAAATAACTATCCGGTGGAACAGTTAAAAATTGCGGGGGCCGACTTAACCCAAAAAGAAACCATTCTGGCGGTAATCAGACAGTTAGATGAACAGGTTGGGGAGTTGGACAAACTTTTGGAATCAATTAAATAATGAAAGCTTTTTAGAAGTTGGATTTTGGATTGCAGCAATTTATACCAAATACAAACAATATATAGTCCAATAAATTAATTGTATAATGCCGATGCAATAGCTGTTTAGTCCAATTTAGATTGGACTATTACAGATATGCTTTCGGTATCATTATTAATTTTAGTATTTTTGAACAAACTTCCTTCAGCATGGTAATTGAACTAGAAAACGACAATCATTTAAACCATATTTTCGAGAAACATATGCTCGAAAAGGTTTACTTATTCGGGTCAATGGCTAACGGAAACTACAGCAATGCCAGTGATATCGACTTGCTCATTCATTTTAAACCTGGCCTTGAACCGCTAAAACGGGGCGAATTATTATGGAGTCTTTATGATATTTTACGCGATTATTTTCAAAGAGAAGTAGATCTCGTAAACGAGTCGAATATTAAAAACCCTTATTTTCTTGAAGAAATAAACAGAACAAAAAAACTTATTTATGGATAATGGTTCTACTTAAATGGTCAAAAATCCATCAATTAAAAATATTAAGTAACCATTCCACGTTCCCGGACAACTGAAATATCAAACTCTGAATTATATCTATTTTTTCAATCTAATTCCCCCTAAACACCGGGGTTCTTTTCTCCATAAAAGAGTTTTTCCCTTCCTTAAAATCATCGCTGTTGTAAGCGGCACTTCGGAGCTGATTAATCTTTTCGAAGGTGGTTGGATTCATGGGACGGGCTTTTCCCAGCAGGTTGAGCTGCTCTTTAATCACAGCAATGGCCAACGGCGAATTGAAGGTGATTTCCTTAGCCATTTTCATGGTAAAATCTTCAAGCTCTTCTATGGGGATTAAATGATTGATAATGCCCAGATTATAAGCTCTATCCGAGGTTATGGGTTTTGCGGTAAAGAACATTTCCTTGGCAATATTCATCTCCACAATATTGAGGAAATGGGTGAGCCCTACTACATTATAGGGGACTCCAATTTTGGCGGGTGTGATGGCAAAGGAACATTTGGGAGAGCCAATAAGAATGTCGCAGGTAAAAGCCAAATCGCAGCCGCCACCCCACACGGTTCCTTCAATCATGGCGATTACAGGAGCCGGGAAGTCCTCAATTTTTCGCATAATACGCTCCAGCGGATGGTTAAAGGGAAGCGGATCCTTGCCTGGCTCGGGCAACTCGCTGATATCTAATCCAGCCGACCAAACCTTTGCCCCCGTATTGCTCCGCAACACCACCACTCTAACTTTCTGATCGCGCAGAAAATCGAATCCATCGCACATTTCTTTCAGCAGCTCCAGACTCATGGAGTTTCGCTTCTCGTCGTTGTTTAGGGTCACAATGCCCATATACCCATCCACTTCTATATTTATCAAACTCATGGCTTTTTTCTTTTAAAGATAGTAAAAAAGGCGATAAAACTGCCGGGAGTTCATTTTAATGATAGAAAAAAGATGATAATGTCTTCTGGAAGCCATTATATGATTAGATTTGAGCTTATGAATCACCGAAAGATTTATGAATCATTAAATGAAACTGTGCAATGAAAGTCGAAGCAAACAAGATTCTCTGTTTTGGCGAAGTGCTTTGGGATCAGTTGCCTTCGGGGGCTAAGCCCGGTGGTGCACCCCTGAATGTGGCCATTCATTTGCAGCGGTTTAACATGCAGGCTGTTTTGGCCAGCAAGGTTGGGAATGATGCGGAGGGCAGACGGCTCAAAGATTTTATGGTTCAATCGGGGTTATCAGATGCGTTCATCCAAACCGATAACGAGCTCCCCACCAGTCAGGTTTTGGTTCATTTGGACGAAAACCATGAGGCTCGTTACGAAATCTGCGAGCCCGTGGCCTGGGATTGTATTGAGCCGTTATCCCAATTGCTCACTGAGGCCGCATCGTGCGGAATCATTGTGTTTGGCACCTTAGCCTCCCGAAACCCCAAAACCCGAAACACGTTATTCGAAATTTTGAATGGTCCCCAGTTGAAGGTTTTGGATGTCAATCTGCGGCCACCTTACCATGACCGCAAAATCATTGAGCCGCTCCTTCGAAAAGCCCATATGGTGAAGCTGAACAGCGATGAGCTACAAACCATTGCGCTATGGTTCGGTCATGATTCAGGGGAAGAAAAAACGCAAATGCAGCTTCTTATGGAACAATTCAGCTGGAAAATGGTGGTGGTGACGCGCGGCGAAAAGGGCGCTTTGGTTTATGATGGTCACCAGTTTCTGGAGCATGAAGGTTTTAAAGTTCGGGCAATTGATACAGTTGGTGCCGGCGATGCCTTTATCGCGGCTTTTTTAGCGGGTTATCTAAACGAAGAACCACTGGAAGAGGCATTATCTATGGCCTGTGCCGCTGGCGCCTTTGTAGCCACACAGCCGGGAGCCACTCCAGATTATCATTTGAATCAAATATTTGGGATTTCTAAAACCCAATAAAAATAAAAATGCTCCGATTTACAATTACTATTCTCCGCAACTGATTTAAGGCTTTTTTATAGGCAGAAAAATATTGTAGCACCCATCAATTTTCTGACCAATGAAAAAGAGTGTCGGGACAAAAATCAATTCCATTGTCCCAATAAATTGTCTCTAAATCAGTATTTAGCCGAACAGTGACAAAATACTCTGGATTCAGTAATTCCTTAAATTTTGAATTGTCAGATTTGGACCATTCAAGGAGTTTGTCTTTTAAATCAATAGTTTTTACTTCCCCTGTATTGAACAAAACATCAATCCTGAAAGGCTCCGCTTTTTTTATTTGTTTGATTAGATGTAACATCAATTTCATCTCAATTTATATCGCAAAGAATTGGCCTACACATGGCTTCTTGTATGGCGAATTTAATAAAAATTTTTACAATAATTCAAGTTATAACTCTCATTCCCTCCCCAATCCCATCCATTCAAAAAAATATTATTCCAACAATTCATTACAATTAGGTATTTAAATACCTATTAAATTTATTAATTTTGTGCCGCAATTAAAACACAAATCATGTTGCGGTTTTTTAAGAAATATCATAAGTGGCTGGGGCTCGTTTTCTCCTTCTTTCTCATCATCTATTCCCTTTCGGGCATTGTGCTCAACCACAGGGATTTACTGGCAGGAACCGATGTGAGCCGGCATTTATTCCCCAAAAGCTACTCCTACCATAACTGGAATCTTGGCGCTTTGCGCGGAAGCGAAAAAATTGGTCACGACAGCATTCTCCTCTATGGAAATATGGGAATTTGGCTGGCCAACGACCACCTGAAAAATCTGCGCGATTTCTCCGCCGGACTGCCCAAAGGTATGGATAACCGAAAAATATTCTGTGTTCATGAGTCCGAAGCTGGAAATCTGTATTTGGCCAGTTTAAGAGGGGTTTTTCAGTTCAACAAGGAATCGAAATCATGGAAAAAAATCCCGTTAGACACACACGATGAGCGCTTTGTGGACATCGCAGAGAAAGCTGGGGAAATGTTCTTTTTGAGCCGAAGCCATGTTTTTAAAGGGAAAGATGAGCCAAATGCTGCTACTTTTCAAAAGATCCAGTTGAAAAATCCTGCGGGATATGAGGACAAAACCGGACTTTTCAAAACCATTTGGTTTATTCACAGCGGCGAGATTTATGGTCATTGGGGAAAACTGCTCGTCGACTTGCTCGGACTGGTATTCATCCTGCTGAGTGTTGGCGGTATTGTCTATTTTTTCATGCCCCGCAAAATGAAAAAAGATCACAAAGAAGGGAAAAACATTGACCATCTGAAAGGATTTCACCGCTGGAACCTTCGCTGGCACAACCGATTGGGCTATATTTTTATCATCTTTCTGCTGATTACCAGTCTGACAGGAATTTTTCTTCGTCCACCGGGACTCATTCTGATTGCCAGTGGGAAAGTCTCCAAAATACCGTTCACCACTTTAGACACCCCCAATTCGTGGTTCGACAAACTGAGAGCTATGGAATACGACAGCCTCCATAATAGATTTCTGATACTCACCGACGAGTGGGCTTATTCAATTGACGAGCAATTGAGCAAAACCCCGGAACCTTTTGATTTTCAGCCACCCATCAGCATTATGGGGGTGAATGTTTTCGAAACTATGGGAAATGGTAATTATCTGGTAGGAAGTTTTGCGGGTTTATTTCTATGGAATCCGGTCCGCGGTTTATTGATGGATTATCAGGCTCAATCGGCCTATAAACCCGTTAAAACCCTGGGGCCGCCCATTAAAAACAGCAGCATTAGCGGATATATTACAAATGGAGCCGGCCATGCTTTTTATACCGATTACGATTTGGGAATGCAACCTGTTTTTAGGGGCTATGAAGTTCCGGAAATGCCGCAAATCATTGGCGAAAGCAGGATTTCGCTTTGGAATCTGGCGCTGGAAATTCATACAGGGCGCTATTTCAGCTTTATTTTGGGGGCCTTTTATATTCTCCTTGTCCCCATCGTTGGACTGGTCACAATGTTTATTCTTATCAGCGGATTTGTGATTTGGTGGAAAAGGTATCGGAAGGCTTAGCTGAAAGTTAGCGAGCACTTGTTCTTCTGAATTCCAAAAAAAATTTCGCACTTTCGCTGTAAGTCGTAATTTCGCTCCATGAAGAATCCCATACTCCGCCTGGCCATCCCCAATATCATAAGCAATATATCTGTGCCGCTGGTGGGCATTGTCGATTTGGCTTTGATGGGACATATGGACTCGGAGCTTCATCTGAACGCTGTGGCCATTGGAGCCAGCATTTTCAGCTTTATTTACCTGAGTTTCGGTTTCCTGCGCATGAGCACCACGGGATTTGTGGCTCAGGCCTTTGGGGAGAAAAATCAACAAAATATGTGGCTTACTTTTCAGCGCTCGCTTGTATTGGGATTTGCCATTGCATTCTTGTTGCTTGTTTTTCAGATTCCCATCGGACAGATTGCTGTTCAATTGCTTGGAGCTCAACCCGAAGTGAATACCGAAGCACTTAAATACTTCCATATCAGAATCTTTGCAGCACCCGCCACTCTGGGGCTCTATAGCATTATGGCCTGGTTTATTGGCAGGCAGAACACCCGAACTCCGCTGTTTCTGGCACTTCTTATCAATGTGGGGAATGTGATTTTCAACCTGTTGTTCATCTTTGGTTTTGGAATGAAATCGGATGGAGTGGCTTTGGGAACAGTTTTGGCGCAATATTCCGGCTTTTTTATTGGCTTGCTCTTAGTCAGAAAATCCATGAAAGGGCTTTCCATGCATTGGGATTGGCCACAAATTCTGGATTCGGCGCAGGTGAAAAGATTTTTTGCAGTGAACCGCGATATTTTCATTCGCACCATTCTGCTGTTGGTTACCATTACCTTTTTCACAGCAAGCTCGGCCCGAATGAGTGCAGAAATTCTGGCTGTAAACACCTTACTTTTTCAGTTTTTCATGTTCTTCACCTATCTGATTGATGGTTTTGCCAATGCAGCCGAAGCGTTGGTAGGAAAAAATATTGGAGAGAAAGCCATCGATAAATTAAAACCCCTGATTGGCGAAATCTTCCTTTGGGGACTTTTGATTAGCACCTTCTTCAGCTTGATTTACTTTTTTCTGGGAAGAAATATCTTACAGCTTCTCACCAATTTACCACAGATTGTGACCTCCTCGGAGCCGTATCTTTTCTGGGTCGGACTTCTTCCATTGCTCAGTTTTTCGGCCTTTATCTGGGATGGCGTTTACATAGGAGCCACCAAGGCGGTGCCCATGCGTAATTCAATGATGATTAGCACATTACTCGTATTTTTTCCGCTGTATTTCATCTTTCAACCCCTATTGGGAAATCATGGGTTGTGGCTGGCATTTATAGCCTTTCTTGTTTCGCGCGGCTTATTTCTTTTTTTGCTTTCGCCCAGGTATATTTTCGCTAAGTAATTTGCCTTTCGATGCCAAAAAAGATAAAACAAGCCATTTATCTTCAATCTTTGCCGCTGATGATTACATATTTATACACAAAAACTACCTCCATTTAATAAATATTAGACAATAAAAATAATTGCCCCTATAAAATAATATCAAGTAAAACCCCAGATTTAGCAGGACTTTCAGAAAATTATTTAAATTCTCTTTAAATAAATTAGTGCGATTAATGTGATTTATTTAAATATTTATATAGTTTTGTAACACGCTGACCATTAATCATCACATTCACATTTTGGAGGAGAATAACAAAACTAAAATTTCAATATATTATGGCAAAAGTAGTGGTTTTAGGTGCAGGGATTTCCGGACATACCGCGGCTCTGTATCTTCGCAAAAAACTCAACAAATCGCATGAGGTTATTGTTGTGAGTCCGAACAGCAATTACCAGTGGGTTCCTTCCAATATTTGGGTTGGCGTGGGACTCATGAAACCCGAGCAGGTGATTTTCAAACTAAAGCCCGTTTACGACAGGCAAGGAATCATCTACAAACAAGCTATGGGTATCTCCATCCACCCCGAAGGCGATGCAAAAACATCGTCGGGCTACGTGAAAGTGAAATATGTGGATCCTGACAAACAAGGTCAGGAAGAAGACATTACCTACGATTATCTGGTTAACGGAACCGGTCCGGTGCTCAATTTTGCAGCCACCGAAGGACTCGGCCCCGACAAATTCTCCAATTCTGTTTGTACCTACGACCACGCAGCCCATGCCTGGAAAAATCTGAAAGAATCGCTGGAAAAAATGGAAAAAGGCGAGCATCAAACATTCCTTATTGGCACAGGTCATGGCATGGCTACTTGTCAGGGAGCAGCTTTTGAATACGCCCTGAACATTGCTTTTGAAGTGAACAAACGCAAACTTCAGAAAATGGCCGACATTATCTGGATTACAAACGAGTACGAACTTGGGGATTTTGGAATGGGTGGTGCTTACGTAAAACGCGGCGGTTATATCACTCCCACCAAAGTTTTCACCGAATCGGTTTTGGCCGAGTATGGAATTCGCTGGATTAAACGTGCAGCAGTTTACAAAGTTGAAAAAGGAGTGGCGCATTACGAGAATCTTGAAGGAGAATATTTGGAGCAAAAATTCGATTTTGCCATGTTGATTCCAGGTTTCAAAGGTGCCAACATGAAAGCCTTCGACAAAACCGGAGCCGACATTTCCGATAAGGTTTTTGTGGCCAACGGGATGATGCGCGTGGATGCCGATTATAGCGGAAAGCCTTACGACGAATGGAAAGCCAGCGATTGGCCCAGCATTTATCAAAGCCCTGCTTACGATAATCTTTATGCCAGCGGTATTGCTTTTGCACCTCCACACGGCATGTCGAAACCCATGAAAAGCAAAAACGGAACCCCAATATTCCCAACACCACCACGTACTGGTATGCCATCGGGCGTAATAGGAAAAGTGGTTGCTTCAAATATAGCTTACCGCATAAAAACCGGCCGCACCGGACATCCCCACAAGGCTTCCATGGCACGCCAGGGTGCAGCTTGTATAGTTTCGGCAGGTTATGGCCCATTAACAGGCCAGGCCGCCACCATGACAGTTTCGCCCATTGTCCCCGATTGGGAAAAATACCCCAAATATGGCCGCGACATCGACAAAACGGTGGGTGTGATTGGTTTGGCTGGTCACTGGATGAAGCTTTTTATGCATTATATGTTTTTGTACAAGGCAAAAGCAAAATTGGGTTGGTCGTTAATTCCTGAATAATATAAAAAAACAATATAGCTATGGCAAACATACACGAAAGATTAAAAAACACCCCCTATGAAAACCATTCATTTGCCACAAGACCTTCGGGTTTTACGCTGTTCATGCGCAGATGTCTGATAAAACAAATCTATCAATTCTTTGCTCTTAACATTAAGATTATGAAAATTGTGGTGGGTGGTCACTCCTAAAATCAGTGATAAATATTTAAAAAAGCCGGTTTTTTGCCGGCTTTTTTTATGGCCAGCGAGATAATTTGCACTGGCTTATTTCAATAAATACATAGGAATGAATTGGGCTTATCGCTCTATAAATCAGGTTTGACCACAATATCAACAACATCACCATCTCCGCATTGAGTTGGCTGGTCATGTGTTTTTACCAACTGTCCGTTATAATAAACCTTATGAACAAATAATGAATTCCCTTCTTCTTTAAACTCATATTCAACGGTGTCAGCAGCTAGGTCACCTATATGTATTATGGCTTTATTATCCAGTTCCGCCAAATAAATATCAAATTCATAGGTTCCATCTATTTTACCATAAACAACATGTACTTGATCCCCCGAAAAATTAAAGACCTTTAAACTTGTGGTATCAATATGATTCAAATTATCTATATCAAACAAATCATTGCCCGATTCATTGAAAAACGAAAATGTTTGAACACTACAGACATCGAAATTCTTTTCTTTTTCGCAACTCATCAGTATTGATAACAAAAGTGCGATTAAAATGCTTTTTTTCATATTATTCCAAATTAAGGGTGAATATCTATAATCATATCTTTATTCCACTTAAAATCATACGATGAATTAATAGGGTGGGTTAATTCATTGCTGTAGTACCATACATTCTGAGTTGGGGACCCCCACCCCCAGTTCATGTGCAAATAATACATATAATCTTTTGCTATATATGATATGTCATGTGTACAACAACCAACCAAACAATCAACTTCATACAAATTATATTCTTCCCTTAAGCCATCTGTTATCCACTGATGCCCATTACTGTAAAAATAAAAACCAGCAACATATGTTCTTGTTGCATATCCTCCTAGCAAAACAGGCCACCCATCTCGTAAATTTTGTTTTATATCGTCAATATGATAACTATCATAAGTAACAGAAGAACTATATCCAAAATCATTTTTAAATGCGTTCTTTGCGGCATTGCTTGTTGCTGAAGATGCATCGCAACCATAATTCATATTAACAGCCATTCCAATATCAATCATTAAACCAGCAACTTCATATGCACTTGAAGTCGTTGAATTAACAGGATAATTATCCTGCAAAATATTCCAGGACACATAACTTGGATGTTCCCAATAATTCATTACTTGTCCCATTGCAGTTGCAACACAACCTGTTGGTTTACGCGTTCCTGTCTGAACGCATATAGGCGTACTTAGTTTATAGGGTAAGCCCTGATGCCATTCTGTAGTTAACAAGCATTCATCATAAAGATCTATAACATGGTGATCAAAAGTTTCGACACAATCATCATCACCAATTATTTTCAAGCTATTTTCTTGCTTAAGATATGACTTCCAAATTTTAGTTATTCCATTTTCTACTTTTGCAATTGAGTCCTTTTCCAACTCTAAGTTTAAAATAAAAGTCTCCAGAATCCATTCCTTTTGGCCAGGAACCAATTGTTCAATATCCGTAAATAAAAAATCACCCTTGTCTGAAAAGGCATACACCGGAATATGTCTTGTGTCATTTGACATCAGAACAAAACCCTCGGGATCAAATTTAACTACCTTCAGTTTTCTTCTATCAACCGGTAATTGAAAATTAACTATTTCTCTAACAGACAAGGCTGTTTTTGATGATTTATTTTGCTCACTAAGAAAATTGCTTGCAAAAGTTGCAGTTTCTTCGTTGCTAATTTCATACGATTTGTCATCCAGTGAAGTGGAGGACACACAATCTTTAACACCTTTAAATGCAGTTTCATCAACTTTTTTACATGAGTAAATGGACAAAACTATTGCAAGATAAACGAACAAATAATTCTTTCTTATCATAATTTTTGTTTTTAAGTAAATACTAATACGAAAATAAATTATTTTTTCAATTGTATATAATTAATATTTGTTAGTGTTCAATATATATCTATATTACAATAAGTTGCATTTCAAATTTATAAAGAATCTAAATAAATAAACTAGTCCAAAAAAACCATTTATAATTACCAATATTTGCATCTCATTTTATATCAATTACTTAAAACAGAATACAATTAGAATATTTATAGAGAAAAATACCCCAAATATGGCCGCGACATCGACAAAACGGTGGGTGTGATTGGTTTGGCTGGTCACTGGATGAAGCTTTTTATGCATTATATGTTTTTGTACAAGGCAAAAGCAAAATTGGGTTGGTCGTTAATTCCTGAATAATATAAAAAAACAATATAGCTATGGCAAACATACACGAAAGATTAAAAAACACCCCCTATGAAAACCATTCATTTGCCACAAGACCTTCGGGTTTTACGCTGTTCATGCGCAGATGTCTGATAAAACAAATCTATCAATTCTTTGCTCTTAACATTAAGATTATGAAAATTGTGGTGGGTGGTCACTCCTAAAATCAGTGATAAATATTTAAAAAAGCCGGTTTTTTGCCGGCTTTTTTTATGGCCAGCGAGATAATTTGCACTGGCTTATTTCAATAAATACATAGGAATGAATTGGGCTTATCGCTCTATAAATCAGGTTTGACCACAATATCAACAACATCACCATCTCCGCATTGAGTTGGCTGGTCATGTGTTTTTACCAACTGTCCGTTATAATAAACCTTATGAACAAATAATGAATTCCCTTCTTCTTTAAACTCATATTCAACGGTGTCAACAGATATATTAAATTTGGCTTGGATTAAAATTATAATACAATATAATTATATATTTAATACATTTGCCAGAAATAATTAATTGAGCCCTATGAAACATACTTTATTAATTGCAATTATAGCCATCTTGCTTTCTGGTTGTACAAAAGACGAATGTAATGAATGTTCCTACGTGGTAGATGTGGGATTAGAATTTCATATTAAAAATGCCAATGGTCTGGATTTGCTTAATTCATCTACAGCTAACTATTTCATTTTCGATAGCATCAAGCAATTTAACGATATCAATGGAGAAATAATTGAAGTTTACAATCCGAATTTAGATTTTCCAAGGGGATTATTTTTAATTACCGAAACAAACCCCTATTCATTGAGGGTTTTTACTACAACTGATGGCCTTGGGATTAATGGTGATGAGGTGAGAACAGGGCAAACAATTACCTATCTGAAACTAAACAATTCCGACACCGATACTATTCTTACAGAATGGCGAAAAACCAATAAATCTACCACTATTTCTAAAGCATGGTATAATGGCGATTTAATTGAAAGTCATCAAATCCGTCCGTTTGAAGTCATAAAATACTAACCCAAACATATCAATGGGAATCAGGGGTTTTTGAAAGTCGTAATATAATGGCATTCGACCCATAATTTCTTACCGCACAATTATTTTTTACCTTTTTCGCTGGCCTGAAAGAAATTTCCCCAGTTTTTTTTCTAAAAAAGTTGCATTCAGTTTTCAATCTGACTTATCTTTAAATATTCTTAACAAGGTGCGTCACACTAAAGAACCACCGATTGAGTTTATTGAGTAGTGAAAAGGTTGGGAACCGGTGACCTGAAAACCGGCAAAGACCTGTATTATTAATGAATCTAAAAACAGTATTATGTTGCACTATTGTAAAATGATTTTGGGAATCATGTCCATCGATACCCAACTGTTTGTTAAAGAACTCAACAAAGCCTATTGCCGCCTTAGTCCAAATCAAGCCCACGAACTCTACGAATGGAGCAAAAAAACCTACCCGCACATGCCCATTAACCAACCGGGAAAAATGATACGAGCCTGATTTATCGCTCAAAACCCTGTTTTTGAATAGAACCATTCCATCTTCACCATCTTTCAGGATTGTACGCAATTTTGGCATTGCCTCAATTCCGTATTTTTGCAAAAAAAATAATTCATGAAGAAAATAAGCTTTTTACTGTTGGCTGTTATGGCAATCCTATCGGCCTGCGAAAATAACTCAAACAAAGCCCCCATGACCGACAATCCATTTTTAGTGGAATGGGACACCCCCTTTGGCGTTCCCCCTTTCGATAAAATTAAAAACGAACATTTTATGCCCGCTTTTGAGAAAGGCATTGAACTTCAAAATCAGGAAATTGAAGCTTTGGTCAACAATACCGAAAAACCAACTTTTGCCAATACCATTGAAGCTCTAGATAAAAGCGGAAGATATCTGAGACGTGTTCAGGCGGTGTTTTTCAACCTCACCGAGGCTCATACCAGCGATGCCATTATGGCCATCAACGATAGCATTTCCCCCCGTTTGGCCAATCATAAGGACAATATCATGCTCAACGAGAAACTCTTTGCACGGGTAAAAACCGTTGCCGACGAGCAAAAAGAGCTGAATCTGGCTCTTGAGACCGAAAATGCTTCTCAACTTTCCACCGAACAACAATCGCTGCTCGACGAAATTTATAATGGTTTTGTGAGAGGTGGTGCCGAGTTAAAAGAAGCCGACAAGGCTCGTCTGCGCGAAATCAACGAGAAATTAGCTTCCCTATATCCCAAATTCGGAAATATTCTGATGCAGGAGAATAACGAGTTTTACATGCACATTACCGATGAAGCTGAATTGGTCGGATTGTCCGATGGCATAAAATCGGCAGCCGCAGAAACAGCCAGGGAAAAAGGCGTTAATGGCTGGGCTTTCACCTTAGACAAGCCAAGCTGGATTCCTTTCCTTCAATACTCCGAAAACCGCGCCCGTCGTCAGGAACTTTATACCGCCTGGATGAACCGGGGGAACAACGAAAAGTTTAATACTTCGCCCGTTATCAACGAGATTTTAGTGCTTCGCGAAGAGAAAGCACGACTCATGGGCTACGCTAATTTTGCCGAATTCACCGTTTCGGACAATATGGCCAAAACCACCGAAAATGTTTACAAACTGATGCTCGATTTGTGGAAACCCGCATTGGCAAAGGCTAAAGCAGAAGGAGCCGAGCTACAATCGCTGATGAATAAAGATGGAATTGAAGGCGAAATTAAAAGCTGGGATTGGTGGTATTATACCGAAAAGCTCAGAGCTGAAAAATTCAACTTAGACGAGAATCAGCTTCGCCCCTATTTCTCTTTGGAGAAAGTAAAAAACGGAGCTTTTGAGCTGGCTTCGCGCCTTTATGCCATCAAGTTTGTAAAAAGAGACGACCTGCCCAAATATCATCCCGATGTGGAAGCTTATGAAGTTACCGAAGAAGACGGAAAACATATCGGTGTTCTTTATCTCGACTTCTTTCCACGCTCATCGAAAAGAGGCGGCGCCTGGATGGAAGAATACCGGAAACAATCGGGCAGTGGAGCCGATTTGGTATCACCTATCATTGTGAATGTTTGTAATTTCACCAAACCTACTGGCAACACTCCTTCGCTGCTGAGCATAGAAGAAGTTGAAACCCTTTTCCACGAATTTGGTCACGGACTTCATGGCTTGCTCAGTCAGGTGAAATATCAAACCATTAGCGGCACTTCGGTAAAACGCGATTTTGTGGAGCTTCCTTCGCAAATTATGGAAAACTGGTGCATGCAGCCCGAAATGCTTAAGCTCTATGCCTTTCATTACGAAACCGGAGAAGTGATTCCCCAGGAACTGGTGGAGAAAATTCAGCAGGCCGCTCAATTCAATCAGGGCTTCGTGACTGTTGAATATCTGGCTTCTGCCCTTCTCGATATGGATTATCATACAGCGCCCAGTGCTTCGGAAATCGACCTGAGCAATTTCGAAACCAATGCCATGAATCGTTTGGGCCTCATCGATGCCATTATCCCCCGTTACAAAACCAACTATTTCTCCCATTCGTTTGATGGTGAAGGATATGCAGCGGGTTATTATGTGTATATCTGGGCAGCAGTGCTCGATACCGATGCTTTTGAGCTCTTTGTTCAGAAAGGACTTTTCGACCGCGAAACCGGAAAACTTTTCCGCGATCAAATCATCTCCAAAGGCGGTTCCAACGACCCCATGATTATGTACACCAATTTCAGGGGAGCTCAGCCCGACATCACGCCATTATTGAAAAAACGTGGTCTTCTGTAATCGAAGAAATCTATAAAAGCAAAAGCTGCAAATCGATAATAAATTGATTTGCAGCTTTTTTTATTGATTGATGGGGGTTTCTATTTCCAAACTTTCCCGTTCAGAATGACGCGGTCAACTTTGTTATCGCCATAGCTATAGGGCATATATTCGTAGGTTGGAATTTCTTTGGTGATATAGAAACTGGCACGTTTTCCGCGGCAAATGCTGCCAAATTCGTGACTTAGTCCCATGGCATAGGCCGTGTTGATGGTGGTAGCGTTGATGACTTCTTCGGGCGTCATGCGGTATAAAATGCTTCCCATGGACATGATGAGCTGCATATTTCCCGATGGCGATGAGCCTGGATTAAAATCGGAGGCCAAAGCCACGGGCAAACCGGCATCCATCATTTTACGGGCCGGGGCATAGGGCATATTGAGAAAGAAAGCCGCGCCAGGCAAAATGGTGGGCATGGTTTGGGAGTTTTTGAGCACTTCGATTTCTGCATCACCAGTATATTCCAAATGATCCACCGAAAGCGCGTTATACTTCACTCCTACCTGAATTCCACCGCTATAATCCAGCTCGTTGGCGTGGATTTTTGGACGAATGCCGTATTGGGCTGCAGCCGAAAGAATGCGTTCGGTATCGTGAACCGTAAAAAATCCTTTATCGCAGAACACATCCACAAAATCGGCCAACTGTTCTTCGGCCACGCGGGGAAGCATCTCGTTTACAATAAGATCCACATATTTCTCCTGATTTCCCTTGAATTCCAAAGGAACGGCATGGGCGCCGAGAAAATTCGATTTGATTTCCAGGGGGCAGTCGTGTTTGAGTTTTTTGATGACTCTGAGCATTTTGAGCTCCGATTCGGTGCTCAGACCGTAACCCGATTTAATTTCCACCGCAGCAGTTCCATAGGCGGCAATGGTTCGCAACCGTTTCATGGCTTCTTCCACCAGAAAATCTTCGGAAGCTTCGGCCATTTTACGAGCTGTATTTAAAATTCCCCCGCCTCTTTTGGCTATTTCTTCGTAGGACAAGCCCTTGATTTTGTCGATATATTCAATCTCACGACTGGCGGGATATACCAGATGCGTATGGCTATCGACAAATCCGGGAAAAACCATTCGTCCGTAGGCGTTTATAAGCTCATCGGCATGAATGGATTCGGGCATGGTTTCCATGGGTCCGAAGTCGGCAATCCGGTCACCCTGAGTGAGAAGCCAGGCGTTTTTAATGGTTTTGATTTCCGACATTTCTTTACCAGCCACCCAGGTGCGGGGCGTTTCTTCCACCTGAATAAGCTCTTTGATATTGGTGATGAGGATGGACATGACAGCAATTTTTTTACAAAGGTATTTATTTTTTCTGGGGGGTTGGCCATGGTTTATAATTGTTGCAAACTGCAATTTAGGAACGATTACATTGGAATAATCTCGTTTAGGTTGGTGGCGAAAAGTCAGTTAAAAGAAAAAATCACCAATAAACCAAGGTTTACCAGTAAAATACATCCTTTATATGGTTAAAATTTAATACAAAAAAACTATATTCGTAAAATATTTATTTGTTCGGGCAACCTCATAAACTTTTAACTCGCTACCTAATTATATTTGATTATGAAAAAACAGTTACTCTTTCTGATTTTTGGCCTCTTAGGTTTGGGAATATTTGCCCAACCCGTGGCTGTTAACGACACCCTTTATGTTGGTTTTGGAGAAACCATAACCTTCAACCCCATCCTAAATGATTATGATACATCGGGGATGGAAATAAAAATTCTCTCAGTAAGCGATTTCAAATATTATGATCTAATTTCATTCAACGATTCTTTGATAACCTTCAAAATGGATGACTATTTTGTTGCAGATGCGCATGCATTAAGTATTAATATTCGCTATCAGCTCGAATCGGATTATCCCGCCATCGGATTCATAAGATTATTGCCTAATTATCTGCATATTGATTCTTTAAATGTAAACCAAATTAGAACTCCCGTCTATCCAATGAATATCCAGTTTTTTGATGTTTTAAATAGTTTTGAAGGGCCTCAGCTTTTTTATCCAAAAGACAGCATCACATCTACCATATTTTCATCCTGCCTTTGGATTGGGGGAAAAACAGTGGACGATGAGCTCCATTTTGCAGGTGAAAGATATCGTCAGGTTGGAGCTGATTTTTGGCCAGGGCCACTAAGTGCAGATGGAAATGCCGCTACCGACTCAGTAAATGCAGGACAATGGTTAAGGACCTGGAAAATAAGCCGGGAAGAAATCATCAATCATTTGGCTTATTATGATGATCCCGCCTATACCATGCCCGAAGCCATAGAAAGCTGGCCAGCCCATGGCAACCCGCTGCTGAATCAGGATGAATTTATTGCTCCTTTTGTGGATGTGGATCAGGATTTGGAATATCATCCGGAGAGGGGTGACTATCCTTTTATTAAAGGTGATGAAACAGTTTTCTTCGTTTACAACGATCAATTAATTCATACTGAAAGCCAAGGTGGATTGCCCCTGGGAGTTGAGATTCACTGTATGGCCTGGGCAATAAACGACACCAGGGGTGACAGCCCATATAACAGCACCATTTTTTACAGTTACAGGATTTCCAATAAAAGCACCACAGACTATTTCGACACCTATTTAGGAATCTTCACAGAATTGGATTTGGGGTATGCCTGGGATGATTATGTTGGTTGTCATGTGGAAAATGGGAATTTTTATGTTTATAATGGGGTGCCGATTGATGGAATTGGAGAACCGGGTAGTTTTGGTGAACATATTCCATCGCAGGCAGTATGTATATTAGGGGGCCCTTTTATGGATCAGGATGGGTTGGATAATCCATTGGGGCATTGCGATGAAAGCATTAATGGTGCTGGTTTTGGTGATGGTGTTGATGACAATGAAAGATATGGAATGAATAGGTTTATCACTTTTATCAGTAGTCCATTTTTACCTATATCCTGGCCAACTCATAGTCCGGATTTTTACAATTATCTAAAGGGAAATTGGAAAGACGGAACAAGTTTGCTTTATGGGGGGAATGGTCATACTATCGGTGGAGGAGATAGTTTGCTCCCAGCAAGATTTATATTTCCGGGAGATAGCGACTCCTGCCATTGGGGAACCGGAGGTATAGATCCGGGGGCTTTGTGGACCGAAGAAACTGCAGGGAATTATCGTGGTAACAAAAGGGGAATGGCCAGTATGGGTCCTTTTACCTTCGAAGCCGGAAGTGTGGAATATTTAGACATTGCCTATGTTACTGCTCCAGCTTCCCCAGATAATGACTCCAAAGAACTGCTGCAGGATTTTGTATCGAATATTAAACAGGATTATCTAGTTAATCCATTGGGTTTTGGCAATCAATATATTGGTATTGAAGAAATTGCCCAGGATAACCTTATGATACAGGTATATCCCAATCCGGTAACAGGCGATATGATTTCGTTTGAGCTTAAATTGGCTTCAAACCCAGAGTACTCCGTCTATAACACAGCCGGGCAATTGATGCTAAGCGGAAATCTTCCCGCCCAAAAACATCAGAGCATATCTGTTTCCGGGTTGAATTCGGGCTGGTATATTCTCGAAATTAAAACAACTGATTCCACCTACCACAGCAAGTTTATCAAGTAATTATACCCATGTGTACTTATGCTTAAGTGGTCATAAATTCTCATCCAATTGATTTTTTTTAACACTAAACGCCTTCTGTTTTTACGGGAGGCGTATATTTTAGGGGAGTTCTGAAAGAGAATTACAGAGAATAATAAACCTGCCGCTTATCATCTTAACTATAGTTCCAGACAATAAAACCAAGGTTTACCAGTAAAATACATCCTGATTACAGTTTTAATTTCCTTCGAAAAAACTATATTCGTAAAAATATTTATTTGTTCGGGCAACCTCATAAACTTTTATCTCGTTACCTAATTAAAATATGGATTGGACTTTACCGGATATCATTAAAGCCTGCAAGAATCAAGACAAGCAAGCGCAATTTGCTTTGTTTAGAATTTATCATGAACGATTTTTGGGTATCTGTATCAGGTATCTCTATCGTAAAGAAATTGCTGAAGAAGTGTTAATGGATGCCTTTATGACCATATTTCAAAAAATAGACTTGTATCAGACCGACTCGTTCGAAGGCTGGATGAAGACCATTGTGATTCACAAATCCATTGACTATTACCGCAAACACAAGGACGACCCAATCTTTACAGAAATCAACCATCGCTCATTGAATCAAGCTATTACAAAACCAAACCATAAACTACATGCCGAAGAACTGATGAAATATTTAGACCAATTGCCTTTAGGCTACCGGGTTGTGTTCAATATGTTTGCCATAGAAGGTTATCAGCATAAGGAAATTGCGGAGAAATTAGGCATTACTGAGAGCACGTCGAAAACTCAGTACGCCAAAGCCCGAAAGAAACTCCAGGATATGCTAAAGGAAGGAGGATACGATGTCTGAGAGAAAAGATATTGACCAGATTTTCAGAGAGGAATTTAACGACTATAAAGCCAAATCCGACAAGAATCTGGAAGAGAAAATGGCGGCCATGATTGGTGTAGGCGCCGGTTTGCTGGGGGCTGCAGCAGAAATAGCAGGCAGCGGAACCGTTTCTTCCGCAGGCACAGCCACCGAGGTAGCATCGGGATTGGCAGGCGCTAAAGGCACTGTTGCTTCGGCTACCGTAGGTGTTAAAACCGCAGTTATTGGCACCACAAGCCAGGCTGGAATTCTATCTCAATCCACTGGGATTTTAGCACCCATTGTAAAAACATCCATTGTAAAGATTGGTTTGATTGCCAAGTCTTTTGGGATTATCCAAACCGCTGCCACCATCACAGTGGTTGGAACCGCAACATCGGTTATCACAATGAATATCACCGAAACATCTGATTCAAAGACCCAAACGACTATAGAAACAGGAAATACTGCCAGACCATCATCCCGCTCATCGCTTCTTCAAAAAACGCTGCAGCTAAATCCACAATTCTGGATTGATTCATTGGAAGCCGATAGTCTATCCGTTTATTCCTGGGCGGAATTAACAGATGAGATTCCTTCTGATTCAACTTTGGTAACTCAAGAATTTCTGAAAGCTATCACCCCCGAAAAACCAAAGACTATTCTAACGAAGGAACCAAAAATAAAATCTACCACGGTTAAGAAAAATAGTGCCGGGAACAAGTCGAAATCTATCGATGCAAATGCAACTCCATTGGCTGAAATAGATTCTGTGGAACCTAAAGATAAGGAGCTCGTATTGCCAAATTCTAATGATTTAACTCCTTTGTTATCAAAGGATAGCATCACTTTGACACCTTCCCCCATGAAAACCCGACCCTGGCTCTATTTTCCAAATCACCAGATAACAACAGGGTTCCATATTATGCCCTTGGTGGCCTGGCAAACAACCGCTGAAAATTTTGAAAACGACTCTGTTGAATATCACGAAATTGGGTATCAACAGTTGGTGAGCTGGCAAGCGGGGGCAGAGTTGAGAGTACAAAAGAAAAAAAGCCCCTGGTTTTTTCAACTGGGTCTGAACTACCTGAATCTGAAACAGAAAAAAGAATTTCTCTTTCAACAGAATTACATTGATTATGCACAAAATTACTGGCAGGTCGATACACTTCAATTTGATATTTATGTCAATCCGCCAAATATCGACACCATTCTGGAGGTGGATTCAACCTATATTGAACACTGGATCAGAAGGACAAATGAGCGAAGTGTGGTGAGTAACTTTCAATACCTTGACATTCCCTTTCAGCTGGGTTATGAATACCATAAACCGGAGAGAAGCTGGAGCATTGAAGCATCGGCAGGTTTGGGAGTTGGTATTTTACTAAGTGCCCAAGGCATCACCTATTCAACTTCGGGTGAAATTATGGATTTTAGCACAGCCCATATTGAACCAAAGCTCCATTTTTACGCATTAGGACAGGTGGGTGTCAATTATTATTATCGGAATATGAGCTTTTTTATCAGGCCCAATGTTAAATACTATATCAATCAAACTGCTTATAATCAAGGACCGGAGAAAAATCGATGGATGATTATTGGTTCTCAATTTGGTATTAGAATAAAAATTTTGACAGGTACAGGCAACCCCGCAAAATAAACGCTCGTTATTTAATTATAACGTAAAAATTTTGAATTATGAAAAAACAGTTACTCTTTCTGATTTTTGGCCTCTTAGGTTTGGGAATATTTGCCCAACCCGTGGCTGTTAATGACACTCTTTATATTGGTTTTGGCGAAACCATAACCTTCAACCCCATCCTAAATGATTATGACACGTCGGGGATGGAAATAAAAATCCATTCTGTTCAAGAAGGAAATAAATACAATGTGATTTCATTCAATGATTCTTTGATAACCTTCAGAATGGAAGACTATTTTGTTGCAGAAGGAGATGCATTAAGTATTAGAATTCGCTATCAGTTGGAATCGGATTATCCTATCCCAATTTACGGATACATAAGATTATTGCCAAATTATCTGCATATTGATTCTTTAAATGTAAACCAAATTAGAACTCCCGTCTATCCAATGAATATCCAGTTTTTTGATGTTTTAAATAGTTTTGAAGGGCCTCAGCTTTTTTATCCAAAAGACAGCATCACATCTACCATATTTTCATCCTGCCTTTGGATTGGGGGAAAAACAGTGGACGATGAGCTCCATTTTGCAGGTGAAAGATATCGTCAGGTTGGAGCTGATTTTTGGCCAGGGCCACTAAGTGCAGATGGAAATGCCGCTACCGACTCAGTAAATGCAGGACAATGGTTAAGGACCTGGAAAATAAGCCGGGAAGAAATCATCAATCATTTGGCTTATTATGATGATCCCGCCTATACCATGCCCGAAGCCATAGAAAGCTGGCCAGCCCATGGCAACCCGCTGCTGAATCAGGATGAATTTATTGCTCCTTTTGTGGATGTGGATCAGGATTTGGAATATCATCCGGAGCGGGGTGACTACCCTTTTATTAAAGGTGACGAAACTGTTTTCTTCGTTTACAACGATCAATTAATTCATACCGAAAGCGAAGGTGGATTGCCTCTGGGAGTTGAAATTCACTGTATGGCCTGGGCTTTAAACGACACCAGGGGTGACAGCCCATATAACAGCACCATTTTCTATAGTTATAAGATTTTCAATAAAAGCACCACAGACTATCTCGACACCTATTTGGGAATCTTCACAGATTTGGATTTGGGGTATTCATGGGATGATTATGTTGGTTGTCATGTGGAAAATGGGAATTTTTATATTTACAATGGAGAACCAATAGATGGAAATGGAGAACCGGGTAGTTTTGGTGAACGTATTCCATCGCAGTCTGTATGTATTTTAGGAGGCCCTTTTATGGATCAGGATGGGTTGGATAATCCATTGGGGCATTGCGATGAAAGTATTAATGGTGCTGGTTTTGGTGATGGTGTCGAGGACAATGAAAGATATGGAATGAATAGATTTTCCTATTTAAATAATAGTGGAGCTTCATATATGGGGGATCCAGCTTTTAGCCCGGATTATTACAATACACTCAGGGGTATTTGGAAAGACGGAACAAGTATGCTTTATGGGGGGAATGGTCATACCACTAGTGGAGGAGATAGTTTGCTCCATGCAAGATTTATGTTTCCCGGAGATAGTGACCCCTGCCATTGGGGAACCGGAGGTGTAGATCCGGGGGCTTTGTGGACCGAAGAAACTGCAGGGAATTATCCTGGTGACAGAAGGGGAATGGCCAGCATGGGCCCTTTTACCTTCGACGCCGGAAGTCTGGAATATTTAGACATTGCCTATGTTACTGCTCCAGCTACCTCAGATAAAGACTCCAAAGAACTGCTGCAGGATTTTGTATCGAATATTAAGCAGGATTATCTGGTTAATCCTTTGGATTTTGGCAATCAATATATTGGTATTGAAGAATTTGCTCAGAATAATCTAATGATACAGGTATATCCCAATCCGGTAACAGGCGATATGATTTCGTTTGAACTTGATTTGGCTTCAAACCCAGAATACTCCATCTATAACACAGCCGGACAATTGATACAAAGCGGAAATCTTCCCGCCCAAAAACATCAGAGCATATCTGTTTCCGGGTTGAATTCGGGCTGGTATATTCTCGAAATTAAAACAACTGATTCCGCTTACCACAGCAAGTTTATCAAATAACTGAAACCCTGTGGTTAAGTGATTTACAGGCAATTAATTCTAATCCAATTCATTTTTTTGTAACAACGAACGCCTCCTGCTTTCACGGGAGGCGTTTTTTTAGGGAGCCCCGGAAACGAATTTTTCGAAAAAACCCTGAGGCTTATTGCAACTAATCGACTAAAAATTCAACGTCAATCCAACCCCCGATTGTGTTAACCCAAATTTAAGTGACATTTCGGGCTTTCGGCATTTCTGCAGAGCTTCCAGATTATTTTTTCTCATGATACTGCCTTTTATCAAGTTGGGAACACCTATCATATTAACGATGGTGCCTGCTGTAAAAAAGACAAATGCAAACGCTGTTAAAAACCCCGATTCCATGGATTCATACTCATCCTGGTGGGTGCTGTTATAAATAATTATGCTCCCTGTAAGTAGTATGATTCCCCCGGAAGCTGAGGTCATGATGATGCCTGTAATTCGTTGTCTATTGACAGAACGAAATATTTGATAATACTCCACATAATTCATATTCTTGTATACCAGCATTTTAAGCGAGTCGATATTGGCTGGAACTGGTTTTACGGGATAGTATTTTTCTTTCGCTGTGGCTGAAGAAGAATTTGCGGTTTCCTGAGCAATAACGGCATCGGCAAATACTGACCCTAGAAAAACCATGATAATAATTAGTAAGGTGTTTTTGTGTTTCATATGTATCTAATTTAAATTGGCTCAGTAAAATTAATGAAAAACCACTGCCAAACCATCTGCGAATCAAAAAAAATTATTGGTATGAGGTGAGAAAAATTAATTTTTCATTCAAAAATAGAAATGCAGGGGTTGCTACCTTTCCAAAATCTCAATATGAAAAATATGTATTTGACTTTGGCCATCGATAGAGCCTTCTGATTCTTTCTGCCGGAGTATATCAAGCTTCAAATTATATAAAGCTTTGATTTCTATGTCATTATATTCTTTGTGCAAATGCATATTTCTTTTTAACACAGGCTGGTCATTACTTATATAATAGGTGTTTGATATAAACTGAACAATAATGAAAACTTAATTTCCATTATTTCAGCTATTTATAGACTTTAGCCAGTCATTTTCAGCTAGCTTATTTTATTCCTATCTTTGCTGCACAAACCCTGTTTAGAAATGAAAAATGTACTCCTCTGGCTCATAGTACTGCCAGGGCTTCTGCCCTTGCTATTGAATGCTCAAATTCTAACTGTAATTCCTGAAAATCCTACTGCTGACAGCACCATCACCTTTATCTACGATGCCACAGAAGGCAATGGTGAACTGGCCGGTTATCACGGTGACGTTTACATGCATACGGGAGTCATCACTGCCGAAAGTACGCACCCCGGCGACTGGAAATATGTGGTGACCGATTGGTGTGAAAATACCCCTGAAACCAAATTGCTTTCGCTGGGGAACAATTTATATCAGGCGACCTATAATATTCGCTCGTTTTACGGTATTCCAGAGACTGAGATGGTACTGAAATTGGCCTTTGTTTTCAGAAATGCCGAGTGTAATCTGGTGGGACGAGACGAGAACAATCAGGATATATTTTACGATTTGGCCATCCATTACAACACCACAGAGTATATTTCGCATGAGTTCACTCATGACAGTCTCCTGATAAACTGCTCCAGCGGAGAAATAGTTGTAACCCCATTCAGCGAGAATATAATCAATATTTTTTCCCATGTTCAGGGCGATGCGAACCAGCCTTCCCATTCCGTTGTAGCCACAAAGCAAAATGTTGATGTTAGTTTTAACGTTTACGGTAACCTGCTCAAATTCAGCACCGATTCGGTGGATGTTATTATCGATACTGCCGATTTGAGCTTTCGGTTTGTCTACAACCACGATACAATTCTTCATTTTATGAAAATCTATGAGTTTAGCCATCAAGGGATATTGGTCTCGCAACTAAAAGAACAAGAGCGGATTTATGGAAGTGGAGCCCGCGCCATTGATATGGATCGAAGGGGGAAGAAACTCTCCATCAACAATCAGGCTCATTATGGCTATGGAATTGGTGCGGAAAATCTGAATATCACACTTCCGCTGGTCAATTCCACCGAAAACTACATGATTTTCTATGACAATCACTCGATAGCTTCGCTGGATATTGGTTCGTCCAATGGCAACCAAATGAGCTATACTTTTAATCATGGTCAGGCCGAGATTTTTGTTATTGCAGGAAAAAGCCATGCAGAACTCATTAAAAACTATTCCATTCTCACGGGCTTTCAACCCATCCCTCCCCTTTGGTCGTTGGGTTATATTCAGTCGAAATATGGCTACGAAACCCAAACCGAAGCCTACAACATCGTTAACAGGATCAAAAATGCCAACTTCCCCCTGGATGCTTTGGTGCTTGATTTATACTGGTTTGGCAATGTCAATACCATGGGAAACTTAAACTGGGATTATAGTCGATTTCCGAATCCACAGGGAATGATGGCAGATTTTAGGGATTTGGGTGTAAAAACCATTTTAATCTCCGAACCTTATTTTACTTTGAACAGCTCCAATTACACCTACGCAAACAACCAAAACTACTTTGGTACTGACTCAAATGGTGATACTTATGTGCTTTGGGGTTTTTGGGCAGGAAATTCAGCGCTTCTCGATATCTTTAATCCACAGGCTGCCAATTGGTTTAAACAGTTCTACACCAACAGAACCAACGAGGGTGCAGCAGGCTGGTGGACCGATTTGGGGGAACCCGAAACCCATCCATCGGATATGGTACATTTTGGCGGTCAATCCGCCTCCGAAATTCACAATGTATATTCGTTGGAGTGGGAAAAATTAGTTTACGAGAACTGGCAAACCGAATTTCCCGAAAAGCGGCTGTTCAACCTGTCACGCTCAGGTTTTGCCGGAATGCAGCGATATGCTACTTTCCCCTGGTCGGGCGATATTCAAAGAAGTTTTGACGGCCTAAAAGCACAGATTCCCATGATGCTGAGCATGGGCATGGGTGGAATTCCTTTTATGCATTCCGATGTGGGTGGGTTTACCGGGGGTGGTAACGATGATGAGCTGTTTATCCGCTGGGTTCAGATGGGTGTTTTCGCTCCGGTTTTTAGAATTCATGGTACAGGAATAGAAACAGCTCCAACTGCTTATGGCAGCAACGCCCAGACTATTACCCGAAAATATATCAAATGGCGCTATGAGCTTCTTCCCTATAATTACAGTCTCGCCTACGAAGCAGCTGCTTTTGGCAAACCCCTGGCCCGACCCATGGATTTCTATGAAATGAAAAATACTTCGCTCCAAAACCTGAATGACCAGTTTTTCTGGGGGGACAATTTGATTATAGCCCCCATATTAAATCAGGGACAAACCCAGCGCAATGTGGTTCTACCCAAAGGTAAATGGCTGAATTACCATAATTTAACCGAATATGCAGGTCCTGGCAATTATACCATGCCAGCTCCCCTCACTGAAATTCCAGTGCTGGTTAAGGCAGGAAGTTTTATTCCCACAGTTAAAAATCTACTCACCACGGATGATTATATTGGCGACAAACTTTATATAAAATACTATCCCGACGAATCGGTGAGCGAATCGGAATACAAACTTTTCGACGACAACAAAACAAACCCTAATAGTCTGATCGATAATGAATTTAACCTAACCCAAATCAGAGGTACCTTCCTGAACAATGACATTGAAATTCGGTTGGAAAGCAATGGTTTTACCTATCCAGGCATGACCTTGCAGCGTCAGTTTATTTTCGAAATCTACAGAATTCCGAATCAGAACTTATCAGTACTTCTCGACGATATGCAGATGGCTAAATACAACAGCTTAAATGAGTTGGAGATTGCAGCGGCAGGTTTTTATTATAATGTAACGGAGAAAAAGCTTTACGTGAGCATGCCATACCAAAATTCTGAAAACACCATCAGAATCGAAAATATTAACAGCATTGAAGTTGTAAATTCTGGTCAACAGGAATACACACTTTTGCCCAATCCCACAAAAAATATCATTCATATCTACAATACAAACCCACAGTCGGGCAGCAAAGAAATAACCATCTATAATTCAACCGGGAAAAGGATGCTTGTGGAAACAGCTCAACTAAACGAAGACTACATTATTGATGTTGAAATGTGGGAAACCGGAGTTTATTATATTCAAATTCGAAGCCTCGATGGCAAACAAGAGTTGACGAGGAAGTTTATAAAACAATAGATATTTCCAGATTCGCCTACGCATCTATGCAGGATAGATTGGCAGTAGGAATATATAGAAAACACTTCTTGAAAAGAAGTGATTTTTATTGAATATAAACTATAAGACCTAAATAAAATGGCTATCATTCAGCCCAATATGGTCTCAAATATTTAAAACTGCCGTGAAATATTATAGGTACGCTATTATCTATTACTTATGCTACTGTCTTACCATTGTCCGAATTCTTTTGCAGAGCAAGATAGTTAATGCCAGTCATAATAAATTTATTTAAATTTACTCTTTAAAATAAACTACTAAATATGGAAGAGTCAGGATACATTTATATACTCTACAACCCTGCAATGGTCGGGATTGTTAAAATCGGAAAAACAAAAAGAAGCCCCGAGGACAGAGCAACTGAATTATCTAGTGGTACAAATGTACCATTATCCTTCGAAGTTGTTTACCGATTGGAAGTAAAGAATGTAGATATTGCTGAAAAAGCTATCCATAAAAAACTTGAAAATTATAGAATAAATAAAGGTAGGGAATTCTTTAGAATAAGCATAGAGCAAGCTATTAAAGAACTGAATGAGCATTTAAGTGATTACAAGAATTATAGTGGTAGTTCTATGAATCCATTTGTTATTGATGGCATGGTGTTCTTAACAATCCATGATTTATTGGAATATTTTAATTCTAGCCACGAAAAGTTTAAAATAGGAATAAAACATTTAGAATCTGGGAATATTCGTGATTGGTTAGATAGAAACCATGATTACGATAATCTTCTAAAACTTGATGCGTGTTTAGAAATAAAAGATGATTTGATGTTGGTGTTATTTAAATTATATTTTGAAATAACAAATAAACAAAGTTTCATTGTTTTTGGAGAAAATATAAATTATAGAATCATATATGAGATTTTTCACGAATCTAAAAAAAGCTATGATTTAAAAAAAATAGATTCTTTGGGAAGCGTTAAGCTACGTAAGATATTTAGTTTATTTAAAAAAAATGTGACTAAATCTGATTTAATTTTAGATAAATATCTCGAAATCTGCGTGACTTCATATTTAAATATTGGCAAATCGTTTTTGGAGTGGGTTATTTTTCCAGAAAAGTATTACTTGAAATTCGGAGGGAATAATTTTTTTGCCCAACCAGACTTGATAGATGAACGATATATAAATAGTATAGATTCAAATATTGTAAAAAAGATTCTAACCAAAAAAGAAATTGAAAAAGTTGAAGACGAAAAAATATTAACATATCAGCTTTTGAGTAGAATCAAATCATCAGATTTAAACACATACTTATCTGCGTATAATAGTATTTTTAGAGACGATGAGCAAAGTTATTATCCTAGTACAAAATACTTTTTCTTAGAGAAAGGCGTAAGATATGCAATCTCAGATAAGTTATATAATAGAATTCCTGAGTTGGATTTAAGTCTATATGAAGAAATCTCTGATGTATTGATAATTAAAGAAGATTTTGATGATTGGAAAGCCAAATATAATATACCAAAATTAATATTAAATAGCATATATGAAGATGATATAGAATTATTTGTATTTAGTAGTCGGCTTCTTGAACTAGCGTGTCGAGACTATTATTTTTATACGCGTTTTGATGGTTCGCAAAAGTATTTTTATAAATATATTAATAGTATTACTGTTTTGAACACTAATAATGGACCAAGTTTTAAATTACATGATTTCAATAATACATTAAATAAAGATATAATAGAAAGAAAGAGTTTAGCAGAACTTAAAGAAAAAGTAAGAGATAGTTACATAAAAAGATTCCCAAATTCTGATTATGAACCTTCATTTGATAATGCAATAAGAGAATTACTTGGTTTGAATTCATTTGAGCAAAGCATTCGTGAATTTTTCGAAAAATATTTTAAAACAAATAATTCCAAAATAAAAAGCATGTTACTTGAAATAGTAAACTATAACAAATACGCAAAAACAATATTTGATCACATAAATCCTATCAAAGAAATATACGAAGATTATTTAAGAAATCTAAATTTAGACTATTTGAATTCGCCGCACCAAGCTAATAAACGTTACTATAATGAAAACTACAAACAAAGTGACGTTTTTGGCATGTTAAGTAATTTTATAAAGGAAAAACACAGTACAGAACCTATATTTCAAGTTAACTTTTTCAAATTTCATTTAGAATATTTCTTCATCGATAATAATTTTATCCCATGTCTTACAGAGGTAACAAAACAATATGTTTTACCTCCTTCATTCAAAATATATAATTACAATAGTGAAATACACTATTTATCTGATTTTATTAAACTTTTAAAACATGGTCTAGTTAAAAAGAGTTTGAAAAATAATAAATTATTGTCCCTAAATAAAGTATATAAGGGAATTGAAATAATAGATGAAAACAAATCTAGTATGTTTAATTCTCAATATGCTAAAGAAATATTTAACGAAAAATTTGTACAAGAAATAGTTATTCCAAATGACCTTAAAATTATATTAGGGAATTATATAGAATTGGGAACTAGTAAAGAAACGCCATTAGTAATTAATTATAAAACATTGATATATTATGATAACACAATTATGGTAAAGTTAAATTTTGTTTACAAAAAAAACATTCCACCTTTAATTAATGCCTTTTACTTTCCTAATAATATAGAAAAGCAGCTTTGCAACATATCCTTAGTAGATTACCTTTCATTTAATAGTATGCTTGAAGATATTGGTATTATATTATTTGCAACATATGAAGATTTGGAAATGGATTACTGTAAAAAAGAAAAAAGAAACTGGCAATCTCAGTTTGATAGAATAGGAGGTGCAATTTTTTCAGGATACTTATTTAACCATGATAACATAACTTATACTCGTGAAGGAATTGTATCAATGCCAATAAATTCTAAGTTAGTTAAATCAATGAGCAATATAGGTAAATACCATATTATGAAGGGTTACTCTAATAACGAAGAGGTCAGGATCTATACTAATGATTATATTGACTTTGTTGATGAATGGATTCTGTTGAAAGATAATAAAAATAATAATTTGCTAAATCATGATATTGTTAATCTCTACAAAAACAAAGTTGGGATTGGTGAGTTTAAAAAAATAAGAGATTATCTGAGTGACATTTTTGATTATCCTACTTTTCAATTTTTAATTGCTAACCAATTAAAATACAGATTTTTGTTAAAATTTAAAAAAGTGAATGAAAAAATCATCGAATTTTACAATGCAACTAATGACAAACAATTTATAATATTACTAAAATACTTGAGCAATTCTCCACTTATTTCGAAAAGAATCAACAAAAATAAAGCATTTACTAAAAAGGATAAAGATTTAATTAACAAACTTTATGGCTTATTGTATACGAACCCATTCTATAAACTCCCTATAATTGGTAATAATACTCGAATTTTAAGGATCAAATCCATGATTAAGAAATATGGAGATTTGTTTCCTATGTAAATTATTTCAACAAATAGTACTTTATATTAATATATATTAATTATACAATGATGATGAATATTCCGTCTATTAATTGAATAATACATGCTAAGCTTTTGTTTTGTATTTGAAAGGCTAATTCGCAAAATTTCAGCCGGGCTCGCGGTTAAAACGAGACTTTCAATTCTTACCTTCCTGAGCTATTGCAATTGGAAAATACGATATTGTTCGTATTTCGTTCACCTAACTGACCAACTATTTTTGTGATAAAAAAAAGAAATGAAAAAATTTTACTTACTATTATTTGCTGTGTTGGTTAATGGGATATTATTTGCTCAAAACTTTGAAAAGATATTTTCGTTCAATGCAGGAGAATCTGTGAATGAATACGCAAAAGCGGCTGTAGAACTCAATAATGGCAATTTACTAATCGGAATTGATTCTTATTTACTTTGTTTGAATAGCAATGGAGATTCGTTATGGTCGAAAAAGCTAAATAGATTTGGGGGCACCATTGATAAATTTGTAAAAAGTACTGATGGTAAACTATATATGGCATTTTCGGCTGATAAAAAGCGAATTTATGAGTTAGACCCCACCACAGGTGACTCGATAACTTCGTTTCAGCTACCAAGTCAATTCCAGACCTGGAATTATATAATCTATGACATGGAAATTCTTCCAAATGGCGAATTTGCTATTCTGCACGGAATAACAAATGGCGGCAATGGTTCCGCTATCCAGGTGTGTTCCTGGGGAAGCTCAACCAATACTTTTGCCGATGATTATGCCGCTGCAAATTTTAAAGCTGTTGAGCTTTTAGTTGATGGAACAGATTTAGTAATGGCCGGGTACACAGGTTATAATAACTGGTATTATAAATACCGTTTGAAAAAAATATCCAATACCAATAGCCCCATTTGGGATAAATCACTAAACACCGTATTGGGAAGTAACGATATGAATGTGGGACTGGGAAAAACCAGTGGGGGTACGTATTTGCTCGGCGGCATGATTTTAAAAACTGTGAATTCGGAAATAGCAGGTTTACCCGGAATATATGTTATTAATAGCGTTGGCGATAGCATTGGAAATTCATCATTTTTAATGGTGCAAGGTGGAGAGGCTTGTTGGGGGAATTTAACAGCATTGACGCCCAATGGTTCAGGAGGATTTATTGCAACCGGTTATTTAAATTTATTACAACAAGCTCCCGATGGAACAAACTTTAACATAGCACATCTTACAACGCATAATATAGATGAGAATGGGAATTTTGGCAGTTATAATACCTTTAATTTAATACCCAACTACATCTACGATGGCACCTATTATACTTCCACTTTTGCCAAAGGATTGGGTTGCTTCATCACAAACTCAGGTAATTTTTTAGCCTTCGGAGCAGGTCCACATTTAACCTTTAACAGCAACAATAATTCGTACACACATTCATTCAGAGGATATATTGTGCAAACAAATGAATTTGTTCCTTACTATTCTTCCATTCAGGATTTTGCTAAAAAACCTACCTGGTCAATTTACCCAAACCCAAGTACAGGTAGAATATCAATTTCCGGAGCAGATGGGCCATTCACTTGTGTTTCGTTATCGGGCAATCCTATCAATTTGAAAAAACTATCAGACGATATGTATGAAATACAAACCACAGTTCCGGGGGTATATTTTATTAAATCGGGAGATGGTAGCGTGCAAAAATTAATTCTACAATAGATTTCGGATGATTTATTTATAAAACTGGATTGCAATTTGGCATGTAAATAATTCAATTTCAAGCAATATAGTGATGTTTGAATTGCAATGAATAGCTGAATGCACCAACCTTAAGGTTGGTGTCATTTAATATGTATTTTCCCTATACTCAAAAACCCCATATGTAAAAACAAAAAAGCCTTTTTTGCCCTGACACAACTAAAAACTCCTAATAATTTTACCGATATTAGCCAACTAATTATAAAGGAAATAAAAAAGGTGCTGACAAAAGATAAATTAAGTAATAAAGCCGACGAAATCTGGAAATCCTGAATTTATAATTAACGAAAGCAACAACAAAGCATTAAATGATGTGGTTTTGCAAAACTACCATGTTGGCAATTTCTTTTAGCAGAACAAAAAAATGCTGAATATCATGACAAATTGCGAGTTAATATTGCTAAAGAAAAAACCATCATCGAACACAGATTGAAAAATTAAAACAAATCCGCAAAGCCTGATACATGAATGGGTAATGGGGAAAAGAAAAATGACTGAATAAAAAATGTAATGTCGAAAAAGAAAAACATATCACCCTCTGAAGGTTTTAATGAAGTACTGCTTTACACAACCCCAAACGGAAATGTAAAAGTAGAAATCTATTTACAAAACGAAACCGTTTGGCTTACGCAACAAAAAATTGCTGGTTTGTTTGATGTGGATAGAACTGTTATTACCAAACATATTGGCAACATTTTTAAAGACGGGGAACTGATGGAAGAAGTGGTATGTGCAAATTTTGCACATACCACCCAACACGGTGCCATTGAAGGAAAAACACAGGAAACCGTTTCTAAATTCTATAATCTGGACATGATTATTTCTGTGGGATATCGGGTCAACAGTACCAAAGCCACCCAGTTTCGCATTTGGGCAACAGAAAGATTGAAAGAATACATTATCAAGGGTTTTACAATGGATGATGAACGGCTAAAAAACCCAAACAATATTTTTGGCAAAGATTATTTTGAAGAACAGCTTGCGCGAATTCGCGACATACGCAGCAGCGAACGCCGATTTTATCAGAAAATAACCGACATCTATTCGCAATGCAGTGCCGATTACAGTGCCGACACCGATATCACACAAAAGTTTTTTGCCACTGTGCAAAACAAATTGCACTGGGCAATTACCGGACAAACCGCCGCCGAACTCATTCATGCAAGAGCTGACAGCACAAAACAAAACATGGGTTTAACCACATGGAAGAACGCGCCGAATGGAAAAATCAGAAAACCTGATGTGAGTGTTGCCAAAAATTATCTGGACGAAAATGAAATGGATTCTTTAAACCGGATTGTAACCATGTATCTTGACTTTGCAGAGAATCAGTCAAAAAAAGGAGTCATGATGTTTATGAAAGATTGGGTTCAGAAATTAGATGCATTTCTGCAATTCAACGAAGAAGCTGTATTAAAACATGCTGGAAAAGTTTCGCATGAAGTAGCGGTAGCTTTAGCCGAACAAGAATTTGAGAAATACAGCATAGCTCAAGACAAACTTTTTGAAAGTGATTTTGATAAAGTCGTGAAGAACATTTCAACCTCGAAGAAGAAATAAAAACAGAATGACAGAAGAAGTATATTATAATCACCTTTGCCAGCACCTGAAAGACCATTTCGGGTATTGTGTTTTGTCTGCTGCTGATATCGTTTCAGGAAATATTCCTTTGTAAAAGCCATGTAACTGAGTTTATTCGGCAAACCCAAAAAAAACCACAATCCCCTTAAAGAATTGTGGTTTTTTCCCTATTTGGGCTTGGAAGCTGTGGTTTAAACCAGCTTGGCAACCAGAAACTCGCGATTCATGCGGGCTATATTGCTCACAGAAATCTCTTTGGGGCATTCCATTTCGCAGGCGTAGGTATTGGTGCAATTACCAAAACCCAGCTCGTCCATACGGGCTACCATTTTCTGAACGCGCTCGCGTTTTTCCACTTGTCCCTGGGGCAAAAGCGCCATCTGACTCACCTTGGCCGATACAAAGAGCATGGCCGAAGCGTTTTTACAAGCTGCCACACAGGCTCCACAGCCAATGCAGGCTGCGGCATCCATGGCCAAATCGGCATTTGTTTTATTGATAAGGGTTGCATTGGCATCGGGCACACCTCCGGTGGTTGCCGAAGTATAACCTCCTGCCTGAATAATTTTATCGAAAGCGGAACGATCCACCACCAAATCTTTGATTACCGGAAAAGCCTTGGCTCTCCAGGGTTCAATGGTAATGGTGTCGCCATGCTTAAATTTCCGCATGTGAAGCTGACAGGTAGTCACAGCATCATCAGGGCCATGAGGGCGTCCGTTGATGTATAAACTACACATTCCGCAAATACCTTCGCGGCAGTCGTGGTCGAAGCAAACGGGGGTCTCTACTCTGTCTACGAGCGACTCGTTGAGCACGTCGAGCATTTCGAGAAAAGAACTATCGGCAGAAACTCCTTTCACCTGGTAGGTTTTGAATTCCCCCCTGGCCTGGGCGTTTTCCTGACGCCATATTTTTAATGTTAAATCCATAGCCATATATTTTAGAATCAATGAATTGATTTCTGTTCAACAATTATTTATAATTTCTGGTCTTTACCTCAATTTCTTCATAATTCAAATCTTCTTTATGAAGAAGGGGTTTTTCACCTTCGCCTTTGAATTCCCAGGCAGCCACATACATATAGTCTTTGTCATTACGCATGGCTTCGCCTTCGGGGGTTTGGTATTCTTCGCGGAAATGGCCGCCACAGCTTTCTTCGCGTTGAAGTGCATCGTAGGCCATGAGCTCACCCATATCGATAAAATCGGCTATGCGGAGGGCTTTTTCCAACTCAGGATTCAGGCTGTCGGCTTTGCCCACCACGCGCAAATCGGCGTAGAAATCTTTTCTGATTTGGGCAATTTGCTCGAGAGCAAACTCCAGTCCTTTTTTGTTCCGGGCCATGCCCACATAGTCCCACATGATTTTTCCGAGTTTCTTGTGGAAATAATCGGGCGATTTGGTTCCGTTTATCGACATCAGCTTTCCTATTCTGTCTTTTACATCTTTCTCTGTTTGCTTAAATTCGGGCAAATCGGTCGAAATTTTAGGAACACCAATCTGGTCGGCTAAATAATTTTGAATGGTATAGGGCAATACAAAGTATCCATCGCTCAATCCCTGCATCAATGCTGAGGCACCCAATCTGTTTGCTCCATGGTCGGAGAAATTGGCTTCGCCACCGGCAAACAATCCGGGGATGGTGGTTTCCAATTCATAATTCACCCAAATGCCGCCCATGGTATAGTGGATGGCGGGATAAATCATCATGGGGGTTTCGTAGGGATTCTCGTCCACTATTTTCTCGTACATCTGAAAAAGGTTTCCGTAGCGGGCTTTTATCACTTCTTTTCCCAACCGCTGAATGGCAGAGGCAAAATCGAGATAAACGGCCAATCCGGTGGCACCCACACCAAATCCGGCATCGCAGCGTTCTTTGGCGGCGCGACTGGCCACATCGCGGGGAACTAAGTTTCCGAAAGCGGGATAACGGCGCTCGAGATAGTAGTCGCGGTCTTCTTCTTTTAAGTCGGCTGGTTTGCGTTTGCCAGCTTTAATGGCTTCCACATCTTCCTTCTTTTTAGGAACCCAGATGCGGCCATCGTTACGCAGACTCTCGCTCATGAGGGTAAGTTTCGATTGAAAATCGCCATGAACTGGAATACAGGTGGGGTGAATTTGCACGTAGGCAGGATTTCCGAAGAAAGCTCCCCTGCGCCAGCTTCTTATGGCAGCGCTACCGTTGCTGGCCATGGCATTGGTCGAAAGGAAAAATACATTTCCATAACCTCCGGTGGCAATAATAACCGCATGAGCTGCATGACGTTCTATTTCGCCAGTCACCAAATTACGGGTAATAATACCACGTGCTTTGCCATCGACTATTACAAGGTCGAGCATTTCGCGGCGGGTATACATTTTCACGCTGCCTTTTTCAATCTCTTTGCTCAAGGCACCATAGGCACCCAACAGCAGCTGTTGGCCGGTTTGACCACGAGCATAGAAAGTACGCGAAACCTGAGCACCCCCAAAGGAGCGGTTGTCGAGGTATCCGCTGTATTCGCGGGCAAAGGGAACACCCTGAGCCACACATTGGTCAATAATATTATTGCTCACTTCGGCTAAACGAAAAACATTGGCTTCACGTGCACGGTAATCGCCCCCTTTAATGGTATCGTAGAACAAGCGGTAAACGCTGTCGCCATCGCCGGGATAGTTTTTGGCCGCATTGATTCCCCCCTGTGCAGCAATACTGTGAGCGCGGCGGGGACTATCGGAAATACAGAAATTCTTTACATTAAAACCCAATTCGCCCAGCGATGCAGCTGCTGCACCCCCGGCCAAACCTGTTCCAACCACAATCACTTCCAAACGGCGTTTGTTCGATGGGTTAACTAAGTTTTGGTGGGCTTTATAATTGGTCCACTTATCTTTGAGCGGTCCGCCTGGTATTTTAGAGTCTAATTTTGTCATTTTTCTTTGTTTTAATTGTTTCTACCATCCAAACTAAGCCATGAACATATAATACAATGGAATCAGAATAAAACCCAGCGGAACCACTATGGCATAAACATTACCTAATGCTTTTACGAAAGGAGTATACTTGGGATGATTCCAGCCCAGGGTTTGAAAGGCAGATTGAAAAGCATGATACAAATGAAAACCCAAAACCACAAATGTGAGAATGTAGATTGACGAGAAAATCATGTCGTTTTTAAAGAGTTCCAAAGCGATTTTGTAGAAATCGGGATGGCCATCGGCCTGCATGGGACCTTCTACAAAACCCAGCTTCACAAAATAAAACTGATAGAGATGAAGTAATAAAAAAAGCAGCACCAGTATGCCCGAGTAAATCATGGTTTTAGATGAAAAACTGGCTTTTGTTTTACTGGCTACCGAATAACCCTGTGCTCCGCGCGATTTCCAGTTTTGCAACTGAACGATAACGCCATAGAGCCCATGGAGAATAAAACCACCAAACAGGGCAATCTCCATCACTTTCATGGGCCAGAAAGTAGACATAAATTCTGCAGCCGAACGGAATATTTCTTCGTGGTTTTCGACCAGGGGCAATAAAAAGATATTAATTCCCAGGTGAACCAAAAGGAAAACGATGAGAAACAATCCGGCCAGCGACATAATTACCTTTTGAGTAATTGATGATAAGGCTTTTGTGTTGTTCATAATGTTGAATTTAGTTTTAGTTTAAAACTTATTAGGATAAGGTTCTTTTGAATTTTTTGATTAGACCAACAAATTTAGAGTTTTAATCGAACTTTCCCGAAAGTATTGGTTGCGGGTAGCAACAATTTTGAATTAGTTTAAATAGGAATCACCCGGAAATAAAACCACAACAATCTTTTCTTTCCCTGCATCTGGAAACAAGCATAAAAAACAAAATATGCCAGGGTTTTCAAACCCCAATTTTCCACACTCCCCTTTCAATAAAGGCTTCTATGGTTTGTCGTTTGGCTTTGTTGAGTAAATTCTGATGCGAAAATTCCGATTGTTTGGCATGCTCGGCGAGTCTGACAATATTTTTCCCTTCGAGATAGGCTAAGCGCTTGTGATAGCTGTTGGTGAGTGCATTGGTAATGATATCCTCCATGATTTTGGTGCGCCCTTTATCATCAAATTCCTTAAAGGCTTCGTAGTAATTCCTGCGGTCGATGAACTTGATATTGATGGGCACATAGCCTTCCCTGATGAGAATATAGTTGTTCAAAACCCTTCCAAGACGGCCATTTCCATCCACAAATGGATGAATATTTTCGAAGGTGAGATGAAAGCGGGCCAGTTTTTGAATGATGTTCTGGTCGGCGGCTGAATGGTAATAAATGAGTAAATTGTCCATCAATCCGGCCACATTTGCGGGGTCGGCGGCAATATGACTACCTACACGCACCCACTCGTTGCCGTTTCTGAATCTACCCGCTACCTCATCTTTGATATTGGAAAGGAGCATTTTGTGCAAAAGCAGAATGGTTTCGATGCCCACCTCCTTTTCCTTAGCTCGCAGATGAATAAAATCAATGACCCGGGCCAGATTTCGGGCTTCAAAAAGCTCCCGCTCGCTGATATACCTGTCCAACTCTATCTGCGTCAATATTTTATCGGTCTCTTCTAAGGTGAGTGTACTGTTTTCGATGGCATTGGAATTGTAAACCTGCTCCGCCACCTCCGAATCGCTTATGAGTTTCAACAACGATTCTTTATTGAAAGCCAATTGAATATATCGCTTCCGAAGCTCGTAGATGTATTCTATATTTTTTATGATGGCCATGATGGAATTTTAACGATTTTAATAGTCATTTTCGTGAATTACCGCAAAGATACACATCTTTTCACGGTATTTCAAGTATTTATCGTGAATTAATGCATATTTTATATTTTTTTCACGGTTTTCAACTTATTTTTCGTGAATATGACTAATTTATTGTGCTTCTTCACGTTTTTTATCGTCTTTTCCGTGAATACATTGAGCATATTATCACCAGTTAACGAAATAAACCAAAAAATCCGTTAAAGCTTTCCCCCCAAATATTCTGTAATGCAGAAAGACTGGATTTTATATTTTTGCAAAAAAGGAGCACCATGAGATACTCAAAAATAAACCCTCAGCTTTTCATCGAAAACAGAAAAACCTTTTGTGAAAAACTCAAGCCCAACAGCCTGGCCATATTTCACAGCAACGATGAAATGCCCAAAAAAGGCGACCAGTTTTTCAGGTTCAGGCAGAATCCCAACTTTTTCTATATGAGCGGCATAGCTCAGGAAAAATCGGTGCTTGTTTTATTTCCGGACTCACCCATTCCCGAATACAAAGAAGTTCTCTTTCTGCTAAAAACCAACGAGCTCATTGCCATTTGGGAAGGTCATAAATTTTCAAAGGATGAAGCCACCGAAATCAGCGGGATAAAAACAGTGAAATGGCTGGACGAGATGGACATGATTATGAACCAGTTGATGAGTTATGCCGATAATGTTTATCAGAATCAGTATGAGTATCCGAAATATTCGTCAGATGTGGAAAGCCGCGAAAAACGGTTGAACCGCGAACTCAAGCAGAAATTCCCCAATCACAACTATTTGCGGTCGGCACCACTTGTCTACGAGCAAAGACTCATCAAAAGCCCCATCGAAATTGAGCTCATCCGGCAGGCTTGCGAAATCACCAACAAGGCGTTTCGGCGGACTTTGCGGTTTGTAAAACCTGGTGTGAAGGAGTATGAAATTCAGGCCGAAACCGACCACGAATTCACCATAAACCGCGCCAATGGGCATGCCTACGAGCCCATTATTGCTTCGGGCGAAAATTCCTGTGTGTTGCATTATGTGGAAAACGATCAGGAATGTTTCGACGGCGACCTCCTTCTTTTCGATTTCGGTGCTGAATATGCCGAATATGCAGCCGATATGTCGCGCACCATTCCGGTTAACGGGAAATTCACCGACCGCCAAAAAGCAGTTTACGAGGCTGTTCTAAGAACCCTCAACGAACTCACCCTCCAAATGACCGTTGGAAATACCATTGCCGAGCTGGACAAGACATCGAAGAAACTGATAGAGAAAGAGTTGATAGGCCTGGGCTTGTTTTCGGAAGAGGAAGTAAAAAATCAGGATCCCGAAAAACCATTGTACCAGAAATACTTTATGCACGGCGTAAACCACCATTTGGGCCTGGATGTTCATGATGTGGGCGACAGGTTGCAACCATTTAAAGAAGGCATGGTTCTCACCTGCGAGCCAGGAATTTATATCCGCGAAGAAAAAATTGGCATCCGCCTGGAAAATGACATTCTGATTAGCAAGGATGGCCCAGTAAACCTTATGGCTCAAATTCCCATTGAAGCAGATGATATTGAAAGACTTATGCTGAAAAGTTAATTCTCTTGAATATTTCCTTCTTGTCCTATATTTACGGCATCTGTCGTATGTAGCAATCTTTTTGCGCGATATAATTTTGCTCAAAACCTTAAAAAAAATTTCATGAACAAAATATTACTTGCCTTGCTTCTTGGCACCACTCTATTACTAAATTATTCCTGCACCAAAGATTCTACTGACGACCCAGCTGATGGGGGCAGCACCATTGCTGCAGAACTCAATCCTGCCAAAACACAATACAGCACCCACGGGGGAACTTTTAGGTTCCGTGTTTATAATTATGCACCAGTTGAAGGCCAGCCCAATAACAACAATCACGAGGCCATAGTGGAAAAAATTATGGAGCGCAACAATCGAATCGATATATTGGCAGGATTTGTTGTCCCAGCCATTGGAATGGTAGGTAATGCCGCAATACTCAACTGTGAAGGGGAAATAATTTCATCGGAATCAACTGGAAAGGTGTTCATTCGTCCCCAGTATTTTTATGGGGATTATGAAGTTCTTCCCAATGGAGATCTGGTTTCGTATACTTATACCGACATTGCATACGGTGGTTATGGCGGCATTGGTGCCTCATACCATAATCACACCAAAGACACCCACAACGGACCCTTTTCTTCCTCATCCAATGCTGGCTTTATGAGCCAGTTCAACGATCAGTTTTTCATGCTGAGCATGTCGTTCAACAGCAATTATGGCTGGCCCATGCTGTATACCTATCAGCCGGCAACTTACACCTGGGATGGCCAAATGGTGGAAGCCATGACCACCGTAGGAATCAACACCACCTGGTGTGCATCGAAGGTTGGAAATATGGACAGAATGTTCTGGGCCTGGCTGAGTTATGATGGCGCACCTGAAAACGGGAGAATCAATATCACCAGCTATAATGGATCAGAATTTAGTCCAGTTACCTCGCTCAGTGGCATTGGGAGCATCGGCACAACGCAAAGCATAGAGTACAAACACACCATTTACCTTCACAAAAATCCCGACCAGAACGACCAGCCCTATATGGTGGTTCGACGTTATGGAACCGACATACTCGATGTATATAAATTTAATGGAAGCACCATCGAAACTGTGGTTACCGGCCTTACCATTCCCCAGGAAATCCCCATTATTTCAGGATCAGTGCGTGTTTACAAAGAGCTTGCTTTTTCGGGCGATGATATTTACATGATAACCGGAAAAGACAAGAATTTGTATAAAAGATCGGGCAATACCTTTGTGGTAGCCAATCCAGGACTCACCACCGATGGTCAAACCATCACAGCATTGGAATCGACAATGGGGGGAGCTTTGATATCGGTGCACCATTCCATAAATTCCACTCCCCAACCCAAAACCGTTTCGGATGTAGTTTTTGTGGCTAACTATCAGTTATAGAATTACATGACGAAAGAGAAACCCTTTTAGGGTTTCTCTCTTTTTTATTGAAACAATTTCTTATTCTTTCAATAGCTCAATGAATCCCAAGTCAATCCCCTTAAACTGATGAATATTTAAAGACCGAAGGATTTCCGGCATCGCAAATTTGGAATTTTTCATAAATGGAAAAAAATATTCCTACTTTTGGAAAAACTATAATCCAATGGGAAACGAAGATATCCTTAAGAAAATATCATTCATAATCCATTCAATAGATTCCGATGCCGAGGCATATTTGTTTGGCTCCCGGGCACGTGGGGATTTTCATGCTCAATCAGATTGGGACATCCTGATTTTGGTGAATAAGGAAAAAATTTCGATGGAAGTTGAAGATATGTTCCGCAACGATTTATACGACCTGGAGCTTGACACCGGACAAGTTATTTCATCGTTCATCTATCCGAAAAACTATTGGACTACCTATCTTACTCAATCCCCACTTTATCATGCCATTAGCAACGAGGGAATAAAATTATGAATCGCAACACTGATTATATAAACTATCGCCTAACCCGTGCTTTCGAAACATTTGATGAAGCATTGATATTAGCTGAAAATAAGAAATGGAACGCCACCATTAACCGACTTTATTATGCATCATTTTATGCAGTTTCTGCACTTTTACTAAAAAGCGGTCTAGATTCATCATCTCATGATGGTGTTAGAACTCAATTTGGTCTTCATTTCGTAAAAACTGGTTTGATAGACAAAGAAAAAGGAAGATTGTTTACAAAATTGTTCGACTTCAGACAAAAAGGTGACTATGGCGATATGTTTGATTTTGATGAAGAAATTGTACAACCATTAATCTATCAAACAAAAAATTTCATTGACGATATAGTATCTTTGGCCAATTCCAATTAAATCCTTCAAGATTTACTGATAAAAAAATAAAGACAAATGTCGTACGACCCCAGCCGGGGTCGAATATTCCTTGCATCATAATTATCTATAAATGTGTGACCTCTCTGATGTCAGCAGCAGGATTTATGAATGAAACATTCTGCAGGAATATCCTGTCAATAATAAACCAAAAAAGAGAACTTCTGATTTGAAGTTCTCTTTTTTTATTGGACCAAAAATCCTGGAATTTATTTCCCAACTGTCTTTCCGTCCTTATGATTTTGCAATCCGCGTTTTAGGAAATCAACAAAATTGTCAACTTTCAAATCGTAAGCTTTGGGTTGAACGAGCATTTCCCCATTTGGATTTAGCAAAACATAGTACGGCTGGGCATTTACATTGTACTTTGCAATCTGCATATCGGCAAATTTGGCACCAATGGTCTTTTTAACTTTGCCATCATAGGCGGAAGTAATCCATTCATTTTCAGGCAATGTTTCCTTATCATCCACATAGAGAGCAGTTACAATATAGTCTTCTTTAAGCATTTTTAAAACCGCTGGGTCAGACCATACATTGGCCTCCATTTCTCTACAATTCACACAAGCATGACCCGTGAAATCGATGAAAATAGGCTTGTTTTGCTCTTTGGCACAAGCCAGGGCCTGGTCATAGTCGAAATATCCTTCCAGGCCATGAGGTAAATGAAGAAATTCTTTGAATTTGGGAGTCTCGCACAATTCCTGATTCTTAGAAGAAGCACCGCTTCCGGCATTTTCACGAGCTATCCGATGTATATCAAAATCTTGAGAAGTCATGGGTGGCATATAGCCTGAAAGTGCTTTTAATGGGGCTCCCCACATACCTGGAATCATATACATGACAAAAGAGAAAGTAGCAATGGCTAAAAACAAACGTGGAACACTTAATGTCTTCACTTCATCGTCATGAGCAAATCTTAGTTTACCTAACAAATAAACGCCCATGAGTGCAAAAATTACAATCCATAAAGCCAAATAGACTTCTCTGTCTAATATTCCCCAATGGTAAGTTTGATCCGCCATACTGAGGAATTTTAAGCCTAAAGCCAATTCTAAGAAACCCAATACTACCTTCACTGAGTTTAACCAGCCGCCCGATTTTGGCAATTTGTTGAGCCATTGTGGGAAGTATGCAAACATGGTAAAAGGAAGAGCAAAAGCCAAAGAGAATCCCAACATGCCAATAATGGGTTTAAGAAATTGTCCACCAGCCGCTTCCACTAAAATAGTCCCTACAATGGGACCTGTGCAGCTAAATGAAACCAAAACTAAGGTGAGTGCCATAAAAATGGGCCCCACGAAACCGCCTTTGTCTTCGTTGGCTGTTGACTTGTTCACAATCCAATGAGGCATGACTATTTCGAACATTCCAAAGAAAGATGCAGCAAATATGACGAAAATAACAAAGAATAAAATATTAGGCAGCCAGTGCGTTGATAAGAAATTGGCAATACCTGGACCGGCCACAACTGCCAACACAGATCCGATAAAAACATAAATAGCCACAATAGAAATACCATAAACAGTAGCTTCCAACCTTCCTTTTGCCTTGTTATCTCCTCCTTTCATAAAGAATGATACTGTCATAGGAATCATAGGAAAAACACAAGGGGTTAAAATACCTGCCAATCCAAACAGGAAACTCACTAAGAAGAAGCCCCAAAGCGAATTTTCGCCTTCACCGGTCAAATTATTGGTACTGCTATCTAATTGTGATTGTGCTGTTTCAGCTTGCGCACCTGTTGCAGAACCTTTATCATTAAAAACAAATTCAAACTCCTCATCAGCAGGTGGCAAACAACGTGTATCGTCGCAGCTCATATAGTTTACATAGCCTTTCACCACCACTTTATCTTTTGTAAGCAGTTTTATTTTTGCAGTGAAGGTGGCTTCATGGGCAAAATACTTGAGAACCATATTAAAATTAGGATCAAACTCCTCAATGGCCACTGTTTCGGCTATTTCGCCCACCAACTCGTAACCTTCATTTTTCTCGAAACTGAAAGTGGTTGCGGGAGGTGCCATATCGATGTGCTGACTGTACAAATGCCAGTGCTCTTCGATGCTGGCTTTATAGGTAATTGTTACCTCATCGCCATTTTGCTGGGTTTTTATGTCCCAGGTAACGGGAGTTAATACCTGCGCCGTGATGGCTGTGCTGAGTGTTAACAGCAGGGTGATGACTAAAAAATAATACTTTCTCATATTGGATTTTCTATTGGTTTAATAAATTTTTCAAAAGTTGCTGGTACTTTGTAAAATATTTTCAAAAGACAAAATTAGCAATAATCTCATATCCGCTATCAATAATTGATTGCAAAATAAAGATAAAAACCATTAAAACAGTTTTTCAATTAGTTGCAGTTAAGAAAATTTAACGGGGGCAAATAAGTTAAAGATTTGTGAATTTGGGTTTAAAAGTAATTCATTGGATTTTTCATTATTAATAATTTAATTTGTTGTTTCAAAATAAACAATACCACCATGCTCATTATTGGAATTGCCGGCGGATCAGGATCAGGAAAAACAACCGTAGTAAAAAAGATTATGGATAGCCTGCCCCGGCAGTCGGTTACTGTAATTCCACAAGATGCTTACTACAAAGACAATGGCCATTTGGCTCCGGAGGAAAGAACCAAAATCAATTTTGACCACCCCAGTTCCATTGAGTTTAACCTGCTCATCAAACATTTGGACCAGCTCACAAAGAACGAAACCATCTCCATGCCCATTTACAACTACGTAACCTGTAGCCGCGCCAAGGAAACCATTGAAATAAAACCCACTCAAATCATCATCATCGAGGGCATTTTGGTCATGACCAATAAGCGATTGCGCGACAAGATGGATATCAAGGTGTTTGTGGATGCCGATGCCGACGACCGCCTGATGCGCATCATCCGCCGCGACATGGAAGAACGTGGAAGAAGCTACATAGAAACCCTGGAGCATTACAAAAAATGGGTGAAGCCCATGCATCAGACTTTTATTGAGCCAACCAAAAAATTTGCCGATGTTATTATTCCTCAGGGCGGAAAAAACCATGTGGCCATAGATATTCTGAGCAGCAAAATCCATCAGTTTTTGCTTACATAGGCTCCTGTTCCCTGAAAGTTTCACATAACCATTTAACATAATCTGGTTAAAATGTTTTTTGAATTCGCTTATCCTAATTCTAAACCACCTATTATCTTTGCCTAAAATTTTGCTGAATGTTTAAGCTCATCAATTTTAAAAACAGGTATGTAATTGCTACAGTTATTTTTTTGGTCTATCTGCTGATATTCGATCAATACAATTTTATTGCCCAATATCGTTTGAGCAGCGAGCTTAGCAAACTTGAAAAAGATAAGGAATACTATCAGCAAGAGCTTGAAAAAGACAGCATTACCTATCATTCCTTGTTCAACAGCCCCGACAATATCGAAAAATTTGCCCGCGAGCATTATATGATGAAAAAAGACAACGAAGACATCTATTTGCTTATTGGGGATTGATTTTGAACATTAAGTGTATGTGTCCCGACGGACTTCGGAGCATAATCATTTTAAATTCCAATGAAATTGATGTGTGTAGTAAGCTCGAATACCCTAGACCCACCGCCTTTAATCCTACACATAGTTGGGTCTTGGACATTTTTATCAACTCTGAGAATATTCCTTTTTGGAATAATAAATTTTACTATCTTTGCAGAAATAAGTTAGATGAGCGAAGTTACAATAAAAAATTCCGGTGCAACATTTACTCCAACAGAATTAGCTGATTTTCTTTCAGATAGATTAATATCAGAACTTAATCAGCTAAATGAAACTTCATTTACTATACTTGACCCAGCCTGTGGAGAAGGAGAACTATTAGCTTCTATTACGCGAAAATTCAAGGCTTCACACAACAATCCCAAACTTAACATAAAAGGTTTTGACACAAATATTGACTATTTAATAACAGCCAAGTCAAATCTGTCTAAATTTGAGATTAATTTAGATATCCAAAATCATGATTTTTTGAGCACCCAAGGGGTTTGTGTTGAACCTTTGAATTTATTTAGTCAAAATATTAGTGAGGAATATGCCGATATTATTATTGCAAATCCGCCTTACGTTAGAACACAAATACTTGGAACTGAAAAAGCCCAAGAAATTGCAAAACGATTTAATTTAAAAGGGCGTGTCGATTTGTATTATCCGTTCCTAATTGCAATGACAAATGTTTTAAAGAAGGGTGGTTTGATAGGAGTAATTACTTCCAATAGATATTTATTTACTAAAAGTGGGGAATCAATACGAAAATTTTTGCTTGAAAATTATGAGCCTATTGAGGTAATAGATTTAGGAGACACCAAGCTTTTCGATGCTGCTGTTTTACCAGCTATATTCATAGGTCGAAAGAAAACAATCAAAAAGCACCTTTCTGAACCATGCAAATTTGCTAAAATCTATGAAGAATTAAATGGAACTGACAAACAAGTTTTTGTTGCCAATTCTTTATTTGAGATTATAAATAATAACAAATCAGGCATTTATGCGGTTAATGAACGAAAATATAATTTTTCCGTTGGCTTGTTGAAACACGCACCTAATAAAACCGATATATGGCAAATGACCAATTCAGAAGAAAATACTTGGATTGAACAAATTACCAAAAACTCATCGTTTCTGATTGGAGATAAATTGAAAGTCAGAGTTGGTGTAAAATCTTGTGCAGACAATGTATTTCTTAAGCAGAATTGGGACATTGAGCCGTTTATTCCCGAAAATATTTTATTTAAAAAACTGATTTCGCAAGAAAACATACAACGTTGGTGTTATTCTTCTGAGAATGACCTTAAAATACTTTATCCACATTATTCTGCAAATGGAAAAAGATTAGTTATTAATCTTGAAGACTATCCTAATGCTAAGCAATATTTTGAGGCAAATAAAGAACAATTAGAAGGTCGTAAATATTTAATTGAAGCAGGTCGAAATTGGTATGAAATGTGGGTTCCGCAAAATCCTGAATTTTGGGCTTTGCCAAAATTGGTATTTCCTGATATAAGTATAGATGCGAGATTTTATTATGATGAAAATGGTTCGGTTGTAAATGGTAATTGCTATTGGATTGTCGCTCAATCTGAAAAAGAAAAAAACTTACTATTACTAATTCAAGGTGTTGCAAATTCCGATTTAATGGCAAAATTCCATGATTTGTGTTTTAATAACAAGTTATATTCAGGTCGAAGAAGATATTTTAGTCAGTATATTGAAAAATATCCCATGCCTGACCCCAACAATAATAGTTCAAAACAGATAATTGAAGTTGTAAAGAAATTAAACAAATTATCTGCTTTAAACCAAGATGTTACTGATTTGGAAACCAAGCTCAATAAATTAGTAAATGAATCATTTGGCTTTTAAGGATTATAAACGCACTTTCCTTCATAAGAATTGAAGAAACTCATCGGGATTGTGCGTTGGCATTTATAACTGACATCACTAACATAAGTAAATATTTCGCCAAGTTTTTCTCCTGGAGCAAGTATAATACCTTCGATAACGTCAGACTTAGGATTAGTAAGGGCTATTAAATAACGAACATCAAAGGTTGTCAAGTTATTTTCGGCAACAACAATTTCCTCTTTTTCGGGAGTAAACCGTCCCAAATCAACTGTCTGTTTATCTTGAACTTTCACCTCTAATAATTGATTGGGGATGTCGGGAAAACCACCAACTAAATTTTCATTATCACCCATTTTGTAGCCCAAAAGTTCAAGTGTCATACGTTCAAGGGCTTGTCCTCTATTTTTTGTTGCCGAATTATCTAATTGCCTACCAATTAGTTTTTTAGCAACCATTTCTGTCAAAATTTTTATTGAATACAAGTTATGCATATTTGGTTCATTAGCAATTGAATCATTAGGTTCATTGTATGTGTCAGTGATTAAATAAGACAACTTTTTTGTGTCTGAAAAAGCTAAAATCTTTGATTCACTTGTGTAAATCTGATTACGGGCTTTGTTAGAGATTAGCAATTGATGTTTAATCGTTGGTTTTCCAAATTTACCAAAATGCGTTTCAATGTATTCTGCTGTGAGTATGATAATTGAAGATATAATGTTTTGCAGAGTATCCACTTTAACAAAAATGTATCTCACTTCGTCACATTTTAATGTTTCTCCAGAATCATATTTTATCAAAACCGTTTTACAATTTGGTATCCTATTCCAAACCTGTAAATTATAAGAATTTCCGCTTGTTACAGTGTAAGAATCAATCAATTCCCTAAGAATCTTGGGAACTCCCTTTTTCTTGGGAGGAACAATTTCGTATTCTCCTATATTTGATGCTTCGGGCAGTCCATTGCTTAGTAGTTCTTTAGCAATAAGCTTCCTAATATTTGCTCCATCTGTACGGGTTTTTCCAGTTAATCTAAAATCACTACCAACAAGGCTTTTAAAAATGTCTGGTAGTTTTGATATTTCAGTTAAATACCTTGGGGATTTGGGTGGAATTTTTAATGCTTCGTCCATGATTCTTTATTTTACTGATTCATAATCAGGAATAAAGAATGTTATGGGTTGATTATAAAATTTTGCTAATTCAAGTAAAATCAAAAAGTCTACACGTCTTGCCCCGTTTTCAATTTTTGATAATTCACTTTGTGAAACAATTTTGCTATCTGATACTTGCTTTTGCGAAAGTCCAGCTTGCTCACGAGCTTCAATCAATCGACTCGAGAGGAAACGTCTCTTTTTATTATAATCAATTCTGTTCATAATATTCAATATTCCATTATGCAATATTATGAAGAGTGTTTTGGTATTCCTTTTTGGAATATTACTAACTAATTAAGGACTTTATCAGAGTAAATTTTCATTAATACCGCAAATTCACTTGTTCGGATCTTTTTTAGCTTTGCACACAAAAGTTAGCTAAATCTTCCATCTTTCACCACACTTTTATTTCAGCGTTTTCGATGCAACAACAAATAAAAACTCATATTTTAAATAGATTTTTTTCATTGTCCACAACCAATAAAATGATTATATAATACTGTTTTTATGGTACTTACACAATTTAAATAGTATTTTTTTCTAAAAAGTCCATAGCCTGTTTTTACAAAATGATGTTTCTGAGTTATTAGGATGATGCTTTATTTGTGAATTCAAAATCAGTAATCATGCGATTCCTCCCGATAATTATCGGGAGACAAATAAGAAACAAATAATAAACGGATGAAAAATGTTGTCATAGTATCGGCAGTGCGAACCGCCATAGGAAATTTCGGGGGAAGCTTATCACAATTTTCAGCCACAGAGCTGGGAACCTTCACCGCCACCGAAGCCATCAAACGAGCCGGAATTAAGCCCGAAATGGTGGATGAAGTCATTGTTGGAAATATTCTTTCTGCCGGATTGGGTCAAAATATCGCCCGCCAAATAAGTATTCATTCAGGAATTCCCGCCACAACTCCATCCATGACCATCAATAAACTTTGCGGGTCAGGCTTGAAGGCCATTAGCCTTGCTGCCCAAATGATTATGCTCGGCGATGCCGAAATAGTATTGGCCGGAGGAACAGAAAGCATGTCGAACGCGCCTTATCTGCTCACCAAAGCTCGTTTTGGTCAAAAAATGGGTCATGGAGAATTGATTGACAGCATGATTAAGGATGGTCTCACCGATGCTTTTCAGGGTTATCATATGGGCATTACCGCCGAAAATATTGCCGAACAGTGGAATATCAGCCGACAGGAACAGGATGAATTTGCGGTGAAAAGCCAGAATAAAGTTGAAAAAGCCACCAAAGAAGGGAAGTTCAAAGACGAGATTGTCCCCATTCTCATCCCGCAAAAAAAGGGAGAGCCTTTGGTGGTTGATACCGATGAGTTTCCAAAATTTGGTGCTACCATCGAAAAAATCAGCGGTTTAAAGCCCGCTTTCAAAAAAGACGGAACCGTTACCGCTGCTACCTCCTCTGGAATTAACGATGGAGCTGCCATGGCCATTCTTATGTCGGATGAAAAAGCAGCCGAGCTTGGATTAAAACCCCTTGTAAGAATCATTTCCTATGCCAGCGTGGGCTTAGATCCGGCCATCATGGGCTATGGACCCGTTCCTGCCACTCAAAAAGCATTGAAAAAAATCAATATGAGCATCGACGAAATAGACCTTATTGAAGCCAATGAAGCCTTTGCTGCTCAATCCATTGCAGTGGCCCGTGATTTAAAATGCGATGTGAATAAAATCAATGTGAATGGTGGTGCCATAGCATTGGGCCATCCCATTGGAGCTTCAGGGGCAAGGATTCTCACCTCGCTCATTTACGAAATGAAACGTCGTAATTCGAAAAAGGGATTAGCCACTTTATGCATTGGCGGCGGACAGGGAACCGCTTTGATAGTCGAAAATATTTAAATCAACTCCACAATAATTATTTAAAACCAATGATATGAAAAAATTAGAAAATAAAATTGCCATCATCACAGGAGCTGCCAACGGACTTGGAAAGGCTGGAGCCAGACTTTTTGCCAGCGAAGGCGCCTTTGTTTATGTTTGGGATTTAGATGAAAATGCTGGTTTGGCGGTTGTGAATGAAATAAAGGAAATGGGCGGACAGGCACAATTTATGAAAGTGAATACCGCTCAGTTTGGCGAAGTAGAACAAGCAGTTAACGAGATTCAACAGGCATATGGCCGCGTAGATATTTTGGTGAACAATGCCGGAATTACCCGTGATGCCACCCTTTTAAAAATGACTGCCGAGCAATGGAGCCAGGTGATCGATGTAAATCTAACAGGGGTTTTCAATTGCACCAAATGTGTGGCACCCATCATGGTGGCCAACAATTATGGCCGCATCATCAACACTTCATCGGTGGTGGCACTTTATGGCAATTTTGGTCAAACCAACTATGTGGCAACCAAGTCGGCACTCATAGGCATGACAAAAACCTGGGCCAGAGAATTCGGCAAAAAAGGCATCAATGTGAATGCCGTTGCTCCAGGATTTATTGCCACGGATATGGTGATGAAAATGCCCGAAAAAGTTTTGGAAGCCATGCAAGCCAAAGTACCCATGCAACGATTGGGTCAGCCCGACGAAATAGCAAAAACCTATTTATTCTTAGCTTCTGACGACTCCAGCTACATCAACGGTGCGGTAATTAGTGTAGATGGCGGAATGACCATTTAATGATAAAGTGAAAACCGGTATTTAATATTTATCCCGATGCCGGTTTTCTTCATTCAGTAAAAAAGAGTAAATTCAGTGCTTAATAACCAACCGTTCTAAAAGTCATTTATATATTATGGCCACTCATATTCAAGTCGTAGGTGCATGGATTTTAATTTCCGTTTATGCGTCATTTATTTTGTATTTCGTAATAAAGGGAGCTCTTTCCATCAAAAGCATATCGGATTATGCGGTGGGTTCTGTGAGTTTTTCACCGGTCGCAGTGGGTTTATCGCTGGCTGCCAGCATTACCAGCGCTGCAACTTTTGTCATAAACCCAGGATTGATAGCAGTTTACGGAATCAGCGGCGTTTTGTCTTTCGGCATTTTCTTCCCTATTGCCAGCTTGGTTTCGCTCTTTGCCCTTTCCAAAGCATTCAGGAAATATGGCAAATCGGTGAATGCGCTCACCATGGCCCAATGGATTGGCGTGAAATACAAAAGCAAATCCTATGCTCTGTTCATGGCATTTCTTTCCATCCTGTTGCTCACTTTCATTGTATTGATTCTTGTGGCTTTAACCAAGGTACTATCCAAGTCGCTGAATATAAATGAAATGTATATCCTTATTGGGCTGATTGTTTTCGTTTTTGGTTATATGATGTTTGGTGGGGCCAATTCCATGGTCTATACCAATACCATTCAGGCCGTCATCATGCTGATTGTGGCTGTTATTCTATTAGGATCTGGCTATGAACATTTTAAGGGGGGAATTGATTCCTTCCTACTTAAACTATCAACCATCGACCCTGCCCTGGCGAAATCGCCAAACCCCGGGAGTTTGCTATTTAGGGACTATTTCGAAATCATAATTGCCCAGATTGTTGTAGGGATTGCTGTGGTTTGTCAGCCGCACATCATCACAAAATCGCTCCTGCTCAAAAACGAGAAGGATGTTAATAGATTTTTAACCACCGCGATTATTGCCCAGGCCATATTCTACTCTGTTATCATTGTGGGTTTATATGCCCGCCTGAGTTTCCCCGATTTAACAAGCAATGGGCAGCCTCTTAAAACCGATGGCATCATACCGGCTTATGTACTCCATGTTTTTTCCGATGGATATGTATCGGTAATTGTAGGTTTAATCGTAGTTCTTGGGCTGATTTCGGCGGGTTTGTCCACCCTCGAAGGACTCATTCAAAGCGTATCTACCACCATCACCAACGATATTATCAAAGTTCTTTTCGCAAAAAAATTAACCAACCAGAATGCACTGATTGGAATCAACAGATTGGTGATAGCCCTGGTGGCTGTGGCTGCTTTTTTTATTTCCTGGGACCAGATACTGCATCCCAAACTGAGTGTAGCTATCCTGGCTCAAAATGGAGTTTACACCTATTTTTCAGTGGCTTTCTTCCCCATTCTCTACGGCATATTCTGGAAAAATGCCAACCTAAAACCCGCTGTTTTTGCCTCGGTAACTGCCATTATAGTGTATTTTGGAATTTATTATTTCCTTCCATTTCTGGTAAATACACATCATTATCAATTCGGATGGTTCACTAAATTTCTGGAGGGTGACATTAGAAATCCGGCCATTGCATCTTCATTGGCCATTGTGATCTCATTTCTGGTGGGTTACTCAGCCACATTGATTCAAAAGAAACAAACAAAAAATCTATGAAGGATTATCAAAAAATATATCGGAGCAAATTAATTAGGCCCGAAACAGTGGCTGATTTAATAAAATCTGATTCAGACATTATTGTGGGGCAATGTGCCAGTGAGCCCCAGGGTTGTATGGCACATTTCCATCTGGCTAAGGACAGGGTAAAGGATGTAAAAGTATTCTCTGTACTCACCCTGAAAACCTACGATTTCTACATGAAACCCGAAATGAAGGGTCATTTTGAGCTTTGCTCATGGTTTCATGCGGCGGGCTCCCGCGAGGCTTTACAAGCCAAAACCGGCACCGTGACCTATGTGCCCAATATGCTTCACCGGGCTGGCGTTGACAGGCTCTCAAACCGCAAACCCCATTTATTTGTTGGCACCTGCACCCCCCCCGATCAAAATGGATTTGTCTCCTTGTCGCTGGGAATCACCTACGAAAAAGACATTCTCGAAGAAGCAGAAATTGTGGTTCTCGAAGTGAACGACCAGCTGCCCAGGACTTTGGGCGATACCCATGTTCATATTGACGATGTGGACTATTTCGTGGAGTTTTCACAGGCACCACCGAGCCTTCCCATGCCCAACCCCGACGAGACCGCCATGAAAATTGGCGACCATATTGCTTCGCTGGTGGAAGATGGGTCGACCATTCAGCTGGGCATTGGCGAAATTCCCAACGCGGCCGCCTTGTCGCTCAAAATCAAAAAAGACCTGGGAGTTCACACCGAAATGCTCGTCGACAGCATGATGGAGCTTTACGAAGCTGGTGTTATCACCAACAAAAAGAAGACCTACTATAAAGATAAATTCGTGTGCACCTTTGCCATGGGCTCCCCTGCTCTTTATAAATGGCTCGACAACAATATGGCCGTGGAATTTATCCGCGGGAAATATGCCAACGACCCCGCACTCATTAAACTCAATTCGAAAATGGTATCTATCAATACTTGTATCATGGTCGATTTAATGGGTCAGGTAAGCAGCGAATCCATTGGAACCAATCAATACAGCGGAACTGGCGGCCAGTCAGATACAGCCATTGGTGCTGTGGAAGGAACCGATGGAAAAGGCAAATCGATCATTGCATGTCGCTCCACAGCCAAAGGCGGAACCATTTCGACCATTGTTCCTGTTTTACCCGCCGGTACTGCCGTCACCCTTCACCGAAGCAATACCGATTATATTGTTACAGAATTCGGCGTGGCCAGCCTCAGAGGAAAATCCATCAGGGAACGAACCCTGGAGCTCATCAAAATAGCCCACCCCGGTTTTAGAGAAACCCTGACTCTGGAAGCACAAAAAATCGGATTTATTTAATCTGTTATCCAAATGAAGACAAAAATAATAGGAACCGGCATTTATGCACCCGGCAAACCCATCTCCAACCAGGAGCTTAAGGAACTGGCTCATATGGACTTTGACTCCGACAAGCTATCGCAGAAGCTTGGTATTGAATACCGTCATATAGCCAAACTCCGAGGCCTGCAGGAAACCACTGCCGACTTTGCTACCAAAGCAGCTCAAAATGCCATTGCTAATAGTGGCATAAACGCAGAAGACATAGGACTCATTATTGTTGGAACCGACACTCCGGAATATATCACTCCCGCCACATCCATACTGGTTCAGGGAAGAATTCAGAATAAGGAGCTTTATACAGCTACTTTCGATGTATCGGCTTCCTGTGCCAGTTTCTCTATTGCCTATGACAATGCGGTTAAGTTTCTTCATGCCGAGCCCCCCGTGAAATATGCCTTAGTTATTGGAGTCTACAATATGCCCGCCTTCATCAGGCCCGACGATCAGTTTTCGTTGCCCATTTTTTCGGATGGAGCAGGTGCAGTAGTGATAGAAAACAATGTGAACGATGGTTCAGAATATATTGGCAGCCAAATGCTTACCGACGGAACGCAATACGATTTTATTGGCATTTATTCCGGGGGTGCCAAAAACCCCATCACTCACGAAAAACTCAATACCGGAGAATTTGGTCTTCAAAGTCTGAAACCCATGCCGGGCGACAGAAATGTAAGACTTTGGCCCATGGTGATTGAAAAGCTTCTGGCTAAAACCAACCACCAAATAAACGATATCGATCATTTCATCTTCACACAAATCAACCGTTCTGTCATTTACAGCGTGATGGATATTTTGGGGCAGCCCTATTCCAAAACCACCTGCATTATGGATCGGTTTGCCTATACGGGATCGGCCTGTGTTCCGATAGCCTTCGATCATGCCACAAAAACCGGAAGTATAAAAAGGGGCGATAAAGTGCTTTTTGTGGCTTCGGGAGCGGGATTGGCAGTGGGAAGCAATCTGTTCATTTACTAATCTTATCAAAGCTATGAATCAAGTAAAAAATATAGGAATACTGGGAACGGGAATCTACATTCCCCAAAACCGCATGACGGCCAGGCAGATAGCCGATGCCACCCATGGGGTTTGGTCAGAGGAAGCCATTATAGAAAAACTGGGAATCAGGGAAAAACCAATTCCCGGCGATGATGATGGAACCCAGGAAATGGGAGCAAGAGCTGCCCAGGATGCTTTGAGCCGCACGGGAGTTGATCCGCTCGATATCGACCTGATTATCAGCATTGGCGAAGAGTGGAAGGAATATCCGCTCACCACCACTGCCATTTATATTCAGGAACGAATTGGAGCCACCAAAGCCTGGGCTTTCGACCTGCAACAACGTTGTTGCAGCACCGTAACCGCCATGAAAGTGGCCAAGGACATGATGCTATCCGACGACAGTCTTCAAACAGTGTTGATTGCGGGGGGATACAGAAACGGAGATTTTCTGGACTATACCGATGGCCCCACCTCGATGATGTACAATCTGGGCGCAGGTGGTGGAGCTATCATTCTGCACAAAGGTATGAACGAGAATTTGCTGCATGGAACTCATATTATTACCGATGGAAGTCTGGCCCGCGATGCAGGAGTGGTTTATGGCGGCACCTGCAATAGAATAAACAGTGAAAATGCAGATAAGGCCTACAAATCGCTGAGGGTTTTTAATCCCGAACACATGAAAAACAGACTGAACGAAGTATCCATGTCCAATTGGCAAATCTGCATTGATAAGGCTTTCGAAAAATCCCCAATTGAAAAAAACAAACTCAGTTATCTGGCCATTCTCCACTTTAAACGCTCCATGCACAAGGTGATGCTCCAGGAACTCAATCTGACCGAAGAGAACAGTATTTATTTGGAAAATTATGGTCATTTGGGTCAGATTGACCAAATTCTATCGCTTCAAATGGCTTTGGAACAAGGCAAGGTTAAGAATGGAAGCGTTATCTCCATGATTTCGGCCGGAATTGGCTATGCCTGGGCGGCAAATGTAATAACATGGGGGAAACTTAATTAAAAAGTCAGGCACCATTTTTTGCGGGTTTAATTATTGAATTACAATGCTTTAACAATATTTAAATAACATATCAGCAAAAAAATCAAGGCCACAAAAAATTTAATATAGCTTTTACTTAGAATTGATAAAACTAATTTTGAAGTTTAAAATAATAATCATCAACAAAAACTACACAATATGAAAAACAATTTATTTTTAATGCTGATGGCAATCACAGTTTTATTTTTTGCCTCTTGTTCTAAAGAAACCGAAAACCCAGCTCCAACCATGAGCGAAGTTACAGTGGCCAACAATGTTGTTACATTGAAATTCTCCGAAGGGGTTTATGCTATGTCCAATGCTTCGGGTCAATTAACAGAAGCCAATATCGAAGTATTAATTCCTAATGTTACTTTTACTTCCGTTATTGCTCATACCGCAGGTAGTTCAACTTTAACTGTTACCCTTGCCATTACCTCTATCGTTCCTGAAAACACCAAAGTTGAAATTAAAACCAAAACCGCTGTATACGATGACAAAGGCGCATCTTTAGGTTCAGGGGCAGGCAAAAGTGCCGATATGGTTGCCGAGCTTGGTATCATTGGTAAATGGATTTCTGCTGGAACCGATGTTGCACCATTGCTAGCAACCTATTTCTTAGTGGATTCTATTTCTGCCGAATTTAAAAGCGATTTCACCTATGTGGTTCACCAATTTAATATTGGCAATACAAGCACCACTCCCGATGTTATTTTCAACGGAACTTTTAATATCGTTCGCTCTGCTGTAACTGGAATCTGGAACATAACCATTGTTCAGGTTGACCCCTATGCTGCTGATGCTTCAGGTATTTTCGAAGTAAAACAATCACCCGAAAAACTGTGGTACGAAGTAGTTCAAACTTCTGGTACACAAAATATTCCCCCAACCGCTGCTGCCGGATTTGGTTCTACCAATGGTGGTGCTCTAGGCGAAATGAATATTCAAAAATATGTAAGATACTAATAAGATGTATTTCTTTGAAAAGACCGCTATTTTGTTATCAATTTAGCGGTCTTTTTATCATCCAAATATCCTTGATATGAAAAAAAATCTATTGTTAACCGGAGCCATTATTTTTCTTGCTTCGCTGTCATTTGCCCAGGCGAAAGAAATTCCCAATGGCAAGCTCAGCGAGCATTCGGCATCTTCGCTCTTTGAGAAAGACCTGCCCTACGGAGCCAAGCTGGAAAAAGAGCTCACCTTTTATGCTTACTTTATCAATATGGGCGTGGGAACCAATATGTACCCCGAGAGCAGTCTATTCAACGGACAATTGGTGGGCAGGTTGTATGGTCAGAATTCTTCCACCACTTCCACTTCCAAAACTTCTTTATACGTCGAACAAAGATTGATTCCTTTCTTTGTGTATCAACCCAAAATATTCAAGGGTAAAGCGCTTCTTCGTGCAAGTTTCGAAATTGACTGGACCTGGGGCGACCAATCCTATGGTGTGAGTGGCAACAAAGGGGGCGGTTTATCAGCCGATCAGGTTAATATTCAAACTCAAAATGTTGAAATTGAATATATTCCCGCAAAAGGTTGGGCTGTAAACTTAGGTCTTCAACGTCTTTACGATACTCCTTTTAACCCCTATCGCACTTTTTTCGACAAAATGACCTATACCGGTTACCGTCTGGCTTATTGGGGCACCGATGCCGTGGGCGTTAGTGTTAGGAGACATACCGATATCAGCAGCCTAAAAATGGGCTACTATAAACTTTGGGAAAACAATACTGAGCTTAACGACGATGTAACGCTCTACGAACTCGTTTACCGCAGAAAACTTCCCAAATACTGGGAAGCCGGCGCATCGGTCTATGCCATAACCGATCGCGGGAAAAATACAGGTGGCGTTTCGGTGTTTGGACAAGGTTTAACCAGTGTTCTAACCACCTATAACGGAGCCTACCAATTCAATTTTGGAACCAACGACTATACCGCCGATGTATTTTGGCTGGGGGGATTTTTTAGCAGAAACTCCGAATTTATCATGGATCGTATTCAGCTCAATGGTTTCTTCAACTACAATCTGGGAAAAGTAAAAGTGAATAAGGAAGGTTGGGAAAATGGAGTGGATATTGGCGGCGGCGCCCTGAATCTACGTGGAGCCTATCGCTTTGGACAAACTCTCAACGACTTTGTTTCGGTTGATTATGTCTATGCCACCGGCGACCAGAATGGCATAAGCGATGGAAAATACAGTGGTGTTATCACAGGAAATACCTGGGGATTGCCCGCTTCCATCTTCATCAGCACAGGTGCCTATCTGCTTTTTCCCCACGGAAATGTGGTGAACAGATTTACTCCGGCTGTTGCCGACTTGTCGAACATGGGCTATGGTTTGAATGCTTTCACTTTCAATGCTCAATACGATCTTATTCCCAACAAACTGAATATGAAAATTGGTGGAGCTCAAGGCTTTAGCAATGTTATTCCCCAAAATGGCACCAACAATCTGGGTACCGAACTCAACGGAGCTTTAAAATATCAGCTGGGAGCCTTTATGAGTATCGAAGCACATGCAGCGCATCTATGGCTTGGCGGATTTTACGACAGCAACGACAGCAACTACAGCTCCGACATCAACGGAAGCTCCGAAACCCGTCCCGCAAATCCATGGACTGCCTTTCTAGTATTCAAGTGGTTAATGTTTTAATTCTATGGTCATGAAATATCTAAAATACAGTATTTTTCTATTAATAGTTGCTCTCATGTCATCATGTGCACCCTATAAAAACATCCCCAAACTGACTTCTTTTCAGGATTTAAAATACCGCCAGGAAGCCAAAAAAATGATGCTTGCCAATGGAATTGAAATAGCCTACACCGATGAAGGACAAGGCCAAACAATCATTTTTGTTCACGGACTTGGCTCCTACCTGCCTGCTTACGACAAACTTATTCCGGAGCTCAGCAAGAATTACCGCTGCATTGCCATCGACTTACCGGGCTACGGAAAATCATCCAAAGCACCTCACGATGGAAGCATGAGTTTTTATGCCGACATTATTCATCAGTTTGCTCAAAAACTAAATCTGGACAAGTTTAATCTGGCCGGTCACAGCATGGGCGGTCAAATAGGCATGGTATATGCGCTGAAATGGCCCGAAGAACTAAGTCATCTGATTCTTTTTGCCCCCGCCGGTTTCGAAAGATTTTCGGAAGGACAAAGAGAATGGTTCGAAGATGTTATGACTCCCGTTTTGGTTTATACTACCACCTACGAAGCCATAGAAACCAATCTGGCCTTCAATTTCTATAAAGTTCCAGCCGATGCCGAATTCATGATTACCGACCGTATGGCCATGCGAACTGCCAGCGATTTCGAAGGCTATTGCTATGCAGTGAGCAAATCGGTGGCCGGAATGGTGAACGAGCCTGTCATTGACAAACTCAATGAAATTAAGGTTCCTACGCTTATCTTTTTTGGCAAAAACGACAACCTGATTCCAAACCGCTATTTAAATCCTGGAAAAACCAGTAAAATAGCAGAATATGGGGCATCGCAAATTCCTGACAACAAATTGGTTATGATACCCAAATGTGGTCACTTTCTAATGTTCGAAAAGCCGGAAATTGTAATTGACGAAATGCGTAATTTTTTAAAATAATTGTTTGATTGTTCATTTGATAGCTGTTTCAGGTTTTTATAAAAAGCCCGGAACAGCTTTTTTTTTGTGTTTTTCTATTCGCTATCTTTGGGCTGAATAATCCAATCGTTTTATGCAATTACAAAAATTCACAACGTTTGCAAATCTGCTTTTTCCCCACGAACTGGCCTATATCAATTCGTTTCAACAATTTGAAAATCAGGAAACTATTCAGATTCTAAAAGTAATGCAGCACAATGTGAAGCACCCCGAAAGTTTGATTGCTTTTCCTCATAATATCGACAAACGGCGCTACTCCAATTTAATGAGCTGGATTAATGAGAAACTCACCCAGGCCGATGTCGACGTGTTTTTCGAGTGGATTCTGGAGATGGAAAAGCGGATCAATATGGATAATATTCTCCCCGAAGACGAAAAGAAACTATTGCACCTCACCAGCAAAATCGACTCCACCAACTATAATTTCATCCGCTTCTATCAACTTCTCAACAGTTTCCGCGATTATCTGCTCATCAGAACCAGGGTTCACTATTATCAATCCATTCAAAAATACCTGAAAACCTGGGAAGAAGCCTATGAGAATGCCCTAAACCTAAACAGAAGCATGAACCAATCAGCTGTGGATATTATTCATCAGCACACAACAGCCTTGGGCGATTCCATTCAGTGGGAGACCTTTTTGCTCGAAACATTCCGCAACAAAACCATCGATGGTTTTACGCGCTACAAGGCATTTATCCGCGTCACCTATATTTACTACAATTACAGGCAATTTGACAATCTGCGCGATATATACAACGAACTCGACGAAGAAATTCAAACCGACAAGTTTTATTCAAAGCGCATTTTGGCCAATTACTACGCCAACCGAGCCATGATGCATTCCATGTTGCGAGAAATGGAACAAGCCGAAAAGTATTCGTACTTAAGCATTCGACAGCAAAACTCCGATTTTCTTTTTTACCTTATAAAGCTCTGCAATATCCTGATTATGAACAATAAGAACAGCGAAGCGCTCATTCTTATGCAGGAACATTTGCCTCAGGTGAAAAAGATTAACAGCATGTATGCCAAAATTGGTTTTGTGTCGGTTTATTTGCGGGTTCTCAATAAAAACCAAAAATACTCCTGTGCCGAAAGTTATGGCGAAACGTTTTTCTCAGCCTTTAAGAAAGATATACTATCGGTTCGGTGGCATATATTTTTCTGCCCCTATTTTATGTCGCTGCTCAAGCAGGAAAAATACCAGGAAGTAATACATCTGGAAAAAAAATACAACCTGTCGGTCCGGGAAAAGGAATATCTGGGCAAAGCGCGATATGTGCCCACCTTGCTATGGTATCAGGCATTGGCCAAATATATCGAAGGCAAAATGAGCGAAAACGAGCTGAAGGAACTCATCATTCAATCGTCGAAGGATGTGCCAAAAAACAAATATATACAAATCAAAATCAAGGAATTACACGCCGAGCTTCGGGGATTTCTGCCCGATTTATTCACCAAATCGGAGCTTCGGGCCCTGGAGTGATTCAGAATATTTTCACAAATTAAAGAACAACCCTTAAAATTAAAATATCATGAAACTACTAAAATCAGGCAGCGCAGGCAATGATGTAAAAAAATGGCAGTATTTTCTTTTGGGTCAGGGATTCTATGCTGGCCTTATCCACGGAAAGTTCGACGAGTTGGTGGTTGACGCCACTAAGAAATTTCAGAAGAAATATAAGCTCGAAGCCGATGGCATTGTGGGGAATTTCTCGGTTGGACAAGCCATGCTTCTGGGGTTTGGAATGATTGTGGACGAGCAGGAAGACATTACAAGCGACCTTTTTCCAGCAAAACCCAGTTTCAAACCGCTGACATCCAACGATGAACGACAAAAGCTATTTGGTCCGCTCAGATTTATCTCCGACCCCAAACCCGACAATGCCGAGAATATTAAAATTACCAATGGCTGGGATAGGGAAAACGTGGTGAAAGTGAGTGTGAAACAGCTAAAAGCCATCAAAGGAAGCGAAACGGTTTATTTTCACCAAAAAGCAGCCAATCAATTGGTTAAACTATTTAATGATTGGGAGAAACATGGGGTTTTGAATCTGGTTCTCACATGGGAAGGAGCCTATAATCCCCGATTTGTAAGGGGAAGCAAAACCGTTTTGAGCAATCATGCTTTTGGAACCGCCTTCGACATCAACTACGCCTGGAACAAACTTGGAACCGTTCCTGCTTTGGTGGGACAAAAAGGCAGCGTTCGGAATCTGGTAGAAATAGCCAACGACAACGGATTTTACTGGGGAGGTCATTTCACCCGCCGTGATGGTATGCACTTTGAAGTGGCTGTGGTTGGGTAAATCAATGATTTTATTACAGTAAGACTTAGCAAGCCAGAACCACAATCTGATGCTTTACATCAATTTCTGATAGGCTTGAACCCAGCGCTCGGGGATGTCGTCGGAAAGGGCTTTTTCGTAGTCCTGATAGCTGCAAGGGACCAGATAATGCCGCTCGTATTTGGCCTTGATGGTGGCCGAACAATCTACTTCCATCCACCAGCGGTCGCTCTTCTTGCTTTTAAAAAACACCAGCTCGTCGTCCTGATTGCTCAGCTTTACCATAAACTTCTTAAAGTCGTCGCTTTTCTTGTCTAAAGGATAATCGTGCATGCGGTTGTAGAATCCATCAATAAAATACCACATCATCTGAGCCAGCAAATGGGCTGTTTGCCCGCTGATGTCCATATCGGGATTGTATTCATAGAAACCAATGGAACTCAACTTATCGCTGAGACCGGCATAACGGGTTATCATGCACATTTCTTCTCCATAAAAGCCATTGGGGGTGGTGTTCATATTTCCGGGCGCATCCGATTGGCGAATGGCCGATATATCGATACTTATCATATCTGCATTGCGCACCATGGGCTCTACTTCCTGCATATTGGCCCGCACATTTCCGAGGCGGTAAGTATCGAAAAACAGGTTGCTCATGAGTTTTATGGCTTCCTGATCCACAAAATAGGTTTGATATCCCAGATTTGTATAGTTGAAAAGGAAATTGGGCTGGTGAAGTATAATTTTTGACAAATAGGAACGGGCATTGAGCTCCTGATCGTTTTCGCCCAAATCGAACTGATTGTCAACGGCTACTATATTGATGATTTGTCCCAAATCTTCATAGGCGCGATAGTTGGCATAGGTTAAATCCTGACTTCCGCCGATGATGATGGGGATTATTTTATGCTCCAGCAATTCGGAACAAACCACTGTCAAGGCATAGTAAGTATCCTGAACGCTATGTCCGGATTTAATATTGCCCAAATCGGCCACCCGAGCGCGGTAATTACCTGGAAACAGGTCGTAGAAATAGTTTCTGATATTGTCGATTCCCATGCTGCATCCGGCATTTCCCACTTGTCCGCGCTCTTCGGGCACACCAATAATGGCCAATTGAATGCCATCCAAATCGGGGAAATAGTCTCCGGGGAGATACTTCACTAAAATATCGCCAAACGATTTTCGGCTGGTTCTGTTGAGATAATGAAAATTGTTCTCCTGAATGGGATCAAAATATATAGACAAATCCATTGTAGTTATTTTGGGTTTTATACATAATTTTTTAAAAAAGGTTCGGGCGAAGTCGTCTGTTGTGATTTTAGGTTAAAATTCTTTCAATAAAAATTCCGAAACATAGTTGTAAAAAAGCTCAGGCGCTTCGGCGTGTACCCAATGCGATGCTCCCTCTATGGTATGCATGGTATTGTTGGGGAATGCCTGATTGATAGGCTCGATATCTTCGTCGATGATATAGTCAGAAGCCCCGCCCCTTATGAAAAGACTGGGTTTTTCGAAAGGTCTTTTTACTTCAATTCCATCGAACATTTCATCCAGATTATTGCAGATGGCGTCTAAGTTCAATCGCCATTCAAACTGAGACTGGCCTTTGCGGTGAAGATTTTTCATCACAAACAGGCGAATGCTGTTGCTTTGAATGTAGTTTCGCAAAATATCTTCCACTTCGAGCCTGTTGGTTACCAGGTTGAAATCGACCTTTTTCATGGCATTGATAATATTTTTATGGTGGGGGCGGGCCTGATAGGCTCTCAGACTTATGTCGACCACAATGAGCCGGCTGAGAAACGTCGGGTTTTCGAGTGCAAACCGCATGGCCACCTTTCCGCCCATGCTATGACCCAGAATCACAGCATCTTCCAAGCCCAGCTCGTCGACAAATTCGAACAAATCGTCCACAAGGGCTAAGTAGTTGAAAGCCCCGCTGTGGGGCGATTGGCCGTGGTTTCGTTGATCGGGGATATAGACTTCGTAGCCCAGTTCGGCTATTTTTTTACCAAAACTCACCCAGTTATCGCTAATTCCAAAGAGACCATGAAGAATTATCAGTGGTTTCCCTTCGCCAAATTTTCTATAAAACAGTTGCATGGTTCAGTTTTTTTAATGCATTTTTCGATTCTGCTTTAAATCTGTTTCTTCTTTGTTATTGAATATTCCGTAGCTGATTCAGATACATTTGAATGGTATTCTCCAGGCCAAAATACAAAGCGTCGCTTATGAGGGCATGGCCAATACTCACTTCCAAAAGCCCTGGAATATTCTCGGCAAAATATCTTAGATTTTCCAGACTCAAATCGTGGCCGGCATTGAGCCCCAAACCCACTTGTTCGGCTACCCGCGCTGCCAGAACAAAATCTTTTATGGCGAGTTCTTTGCCTGCGGAATAGTTGGTTGCATAGCTTTCGGTGTAAAGCTCCACACGATTGGTACCTATTTTTGCAGCATTCTCAATGAGTGCTGGATTGGTTTCAATAAAGATGGAAGTTCTGATATTGTTTCTTTGAAATTCCCCTACAATCTCGCGGAGAAAGCTCTCGTTTTTTATGGTGTCCCATCCGGCATTACTTGTCAAAACCCCTGGAGGGTCAGGAACCAAAGTTACCTGTGCAGGTTTTACATCGAGTACCAATCTGATGAATTGCTCGTTGGGATATCCTTCTATATTAAACTCGGTGGTTAGCTGTGGTTTCAAATCATAAACATCCTGATAGCGGATATGTCGCTCGTCGGGACGCGGATGAACTGTAATTCCCTGAGCCCCAAACCGCTCACAATCCAAAGCCACCTGCAATACATTGGGAATATTACCCCCGCGGGCATTGCGGATGGTGGCTACTTTGTTGATATTGACACTGAGTTTTGTCTTGTTTTCCATATTTTTATTCTCTTAAAAAACGCGCATTTTCTATTTGTGTATTTATTTTAATCTGAGCTGTAATCCTTCAAAAGCTTGCGATAGGCCGAGAAAACATTGGCCCTGCTCACAAACCCTATATATTTTCCGTTTTTCACCACCGGCATATTGTAATATCCTGTATTATTGAATTTTAGCGCTACTTCTTCCATGCTTTCGTCGGGTTCAACCTGAGCAACGGGCATAAAAAGCAGGTCTTCCATATTGTATTTATCGTAGAGTTCGGGTTTAAACATGATGTGCCGAATCTCGTCGAGGGTAATCACTCCGTAAAAAATTCCTTCCTCATCAACTACCGGAAAAACATTTCTAGACGATTCGCTCACCAATTTAATGAGTTCCCGCAACTTCTGACGGGGTTGAACGGTTTTAAAATCGTTCTCGATGAGATTGGTAACCGAAAGCATCAGCATCACTGTTTTATCCTTATCGTGCGAAATAAGCTCTCCGCGCGATGCCAGCTGATGGGTGTAAACCGAATGGGGTACAAAAATCCGGGTTGTGGCATAGGAAACCCCCGACACTATCATGAGCGGGACAAACAATTCGTATCCGGTAGTGATTTCAGCAATTAGAAAGATGGCTGTGAGGGGTGCATGAATGATTCCCGAAATAATGCCGGTCATGCCCACCAAAGCAAAGTTGCGCTCCGAAAGCTTTTCGAATCCAGCCACATTCACCAACTTGGAAAAGAGCAGCCCGCTATAGGTTCCCAGAAACAAGGCAGGTGCAAAAATACCCCCAATTCCCCCTGCTCCAAAAGTAACGGAAGTGGCTATAATCTTGGTAATCAATATAAAGCCCAGCATGGCAATAATCACCCAAATGTCTTCGCGGAAATTATAGAATATACTTTTCTCAAAAAGTGCCGCAGTATCGCCGTGCAAAGCTGTATTGATGCTTTCATAACCCTCGCCATAGAGCGATGGAAAAAGAAAAATGAGTCCGCCGAGAAGGCTGCCACCTATAAACAACCGCCAATACCAGCCCTTTATCTTTACAAACTGCGATTCAATTCCAATATACAACTTCGTAAAAACGGTGCTCACCAATCCGGTGAAAACCCCGAGCAATGCATACCAAACCACCTGATTCACCAGAAATGGATCTACTTCGTCAATGGCATAAACAGCTCCCTGACCCATAAACACATAGCTCGTCATCACTGCGGTAACCGAAGCCAAAAGCAATGGCAAAAGAGCCGACATGCTAAAATCGATCATTATGACTTCGAGCGCAAATACAATTCCGGCAATGGGGGCTTTAAAAATAGCAGCCATCACTGCCGCACTCCCGAAACCCAGATAAAAAACCACTTGCCTGTAGTTCGATTTGAAAAGCTGCCCAAAATAGCTTCCAATGGCCGAGCCCGTATAAACCATAGGTCCCTCCAACCCTACCGAGCCCCCAAAACCCACTGTCATGGTGGATGTGAACATGGAACTGAAAATATTGTGTTTGGGAATGATTCCATGATTGCGGGCTATGGAATACAATACCGCAGGAATACCATGTCCAACTTTTTTCTTAATGATATAGTTGGAGTAAATGAGTGCAATGAGAATCCCCAATGTGGGATAAAGCAAGTATAGATAGTTGCTCCAATTGGGGACAAAATCGCTGGTTAAAATCCATTGGGTAAGATGTACCGCTTTCTTAATAACCATTGCTGCAATACCCACCGAAAAACCAATGAGAACGCTCACAATATAGGTGGTTTGCTTTACGCTGAGCTTTTTAATAAAACGTTTTAATCTGTTCATGGGCTTAATAGATAGCCAATAGATGACCTGTTTTTTCGATTTGCGAAGTTACAATTAATAAAAAGAAGTCGCAGACAAAATCCTTTATAACGGGTTCTTTCTCATTTTTTAATAGGGAAAAAACCAAGAAAAGCTTCCAAATGGCTGAAATATAAACCCTTCAGTAAACACGAATTATTTCTTCGGATTTAATATCAAAACCTGGTTTTTCGATTTTTGTAGTTTGGCTTTGTCCATAATCATTCCCCTGTATTCGCCTTTCACAAACATTTCTGCCTGATCGCTATAGTGTTTGCTTCTGAAATTGCCCGATTGTCCGGTTGGAGTGATATTTAAAGCTTCGTCCACTTCGGCAAAGTCAACAATCATGCGCACTGCAGGGCCACTACCTACTTTATGTATTGGCTGATTGCTCAGATTATGCTCCATTTTATTGAGCACCTGATTACCCCCGGGCACGGGAAACGGACCAACATTAAAACTCTGATCCAATGGTTTCTGGCTTCCCATGGGATGCTCGTGGGTTAAAGTATGCACCTGCGACCATTTCCATTTGGAGATATCGTTGCCCAACTCCGCAGTGAGCTCATCAACGGTGGTGATAAAGGCCTCATTTAAAATACTATTTCGGGTGGTTTCTTTTCCGGCTGTTTTCCACCAGGGCGATTGCTCATTTTGAATAAGTACAGGCAATGATTTTTTTAGCAAATAACTGCTCAGCGACTCATTAAAGAGTGCTTCGCCCAATTCATCGGCTAAGGCCAAACGGGCTATATGATAATACATCCGCTCAAAAACCACAGGACCAAAAGCCTGCAAATCGTATTGCCCATCCCAGCTACCCAATTTCTGAGAAATCTCTACATATCGGCTTTCTGCGGGCAATTGGTTCAGTTGCAAACTGATTAAATGAGCCAAATCGCGTTTAACGGTACTTTGGTGATCGAGCTGAAGAGCTCTGCAAGTGGCTGCATCCCAGTTATTGTGTTCTTCGAGCTTCGTAGTAATCCTTTGAACCCTGTCGCTGGGAAGGTAATTTCCTGGCACAAAGCGTCCGCCAGAAAGCTCGGGATTGTTATTGGCGGTGGTGATGAAACCCGAAGGCGGATTCACCACATGCGGATTCTCGTCGAAACTCATAAAACCTTTTAGCTCGTCCACCGAATTTGCCGAGTTAAGAAACATAAAACTCTCGCTCAGGCTGTCTCTCAAAGGAATTTTCCCCGATCCCCACCAGGCAATATTGTCTTCGGCATCGGCATACATCACATTGAGACCCACAATATCGATAAGCGGCAAAGCGGCCTGAAAATCAGCCATATTCTGAGCCATATTCAGCTTGTAAAGCGCTTCGACCGAGGTGTGGTTTAAATGATAAACCGACCAGCAGAGGGCTATGGGATCCTGATAAAGTGAGTCGATAATTTCGTCGAGGGAGTTTACAATGGGGCCAAACTTGCTTGTTTTCACAGAGAATTTATGGTTTTCGGTGCCCTTCACTTTTATGGCGAAGTCGATGTTTTCCATGCTCAAAGTATCGTTAAAATACACGTATTTTTCATCGCCCCCGGCTGCCTGCAATTTATAATAATCCATATTGTCGAACGGGAAAATAGTCAATCCCCAGGCTAAATTCCGGTTATGCCCGAGCACGCCAAAGGGCACCGAGGGCAAAAAGCTGCCATAGAACTCGTAGCCAGGATAGTTGAGATAGGCTTCGTACCAAACGGCGGGCTGACTGAATCCAATATGGGTGTCGTTGGCCAGAATGGCCTTGTGCGATTTGGTTTTCGACGGAGCCAAAACCCATGAATTGCTGCCTTCCCATAAGGGTAAACCCATGGCACTCATAGCCTTGTCGAGCTTTTTGCTCATGAGCTGCTCCACCGGAGCAAAATGAGAAGCCTTAGGTTGATAAAAATCTTTTGAAAAATCGGTGAAATATTCTGTGCCCAATTGATTGTATATAAAATTGACCAATAAATCTTCTTTTTGAGCAAACGAAAAGCCCAAAGCCGTGAGATTGATGCTGGCAAAAACATCTTCCACCTGAAAGGGTTCGGGGGTATAGCCCAGCAAAAGAAACTCAATGGGCAGATTTCCGGTTTCGATGAATGCGTTCACCCCTTTCAAATATGCCTGCACAGGTTTTTCGTAGGGTTGCTCCGGCTGATGGCCAAAATGACGTTCGGCAGCCTGAGTTGCCAATTTGTTTAACCCCAAAGTCAGGAAGTAGGTGTCGGTGGGTATTAAAGCCGCTCCAAAAACTTCCGAAGCTCTTCCCTGAACGAGTTTTCGGTACAAATCCATCTGAAACAGCCGCTCCTGAGCTTGTACATAGCCGAGGGCATAGTAGGTATCTTCGGGATTTTTGCCGTAGATATGCGGTATTCCAAACTCGTCGAACAAAATCTCTACTGGCTCCTGCAATCCGGCGAGGGATTTTTGCCCGGAATACTTTGGCGATTGATAATACAAATAAGTATAGACCACCGCAAAAATTACGAGAATCAGAATGGCCAGAACCAGCAAAATACGTTTTAGAATTTTCATTTTTTTATGTTTACCTACGTTTTTATGAAAGCCGAATTGATGAATCTGTTAAACCAACATTCAAAACAACTTCGCTTATTATCAGATTTTTGTCTTTTGGAAAGGCTAATTTATAAAATAATGAATTCGGTGGTAATTTTTATTTATTTCTGCAAAAAAAGTGCTTTGGAAAGCTTAAATATTAGACACTTATAAAAAAATCGACTATATTTACACCCTGATTTTATTAGCTGAAATTTTTAAAAATATTGAGCCATGAGAGTTATTATAGTCATTGCCGCAGCGCTACTCATTTCATTGATTGCCTGCGATAAAAAAGAGACCGAAGCCTACGTATTCAAAAATATCATTACCGATTCCACCACTATGGAAGAAGATGATGCCTTTCTATCTAATCTTTACTTAGAAATATTGGCACTATCGAATTCAGTTGCCTGTACCGATCCCGACGAATGGAAAGCGACAGCTCTTGGAGCCAAAGCTTGCGGGGGACCTCAGGAATATATTGCCTATAATATAAAGATTGATGTAGAGCTTTTCCTGGCTAAAGTAACACACTTCACCAATCAGCAAAGTCTCTTCAACACCAAATGGGGAATCATGTCCGATTGCTCAATTCCACCCGCTCCCAGCGGAATCATCTGCGAGAATAACAAACCAGTGTTTTACTATTAAATATTCTTTTCCAGATTGCCCCACAAACCAATCAGGCTCTAATATTTGATTATTAATGCATTATGCTAATTTTTTCCATCTTTTCCTGAAAAAAAATCAGTGGGTAAAAAAAAATGAAAAAAAATCTTCATCAATTGTTGAACCAATATTTATTCATTTATTTTTGTGAGGTGATTAAGAGACCAGAAAACCACTCTTACACAATTCATAAACACATCGTTTAATTTAGCTTTCAGAGATGAGTACAAATAAATTACGGGTTATAACCGATTTTGAAAAATTGCCAATTGAAATTCAGGAGAGAATTAAACTCTCTTATCCTGAAGGATTTAGCCGTTTTTTAATTGAATTTAAAAATAAAAACAACGAAACCGTGAGTGCCTTGCCTTTCGAAACAGAGGACAAGTATTACATGGTTCGTATGTCGGTAAGAAAAGCCATTCAGATTATCACCGATGACGAAGATTACGACGACGCCGGATTTCTCAAGGAACACAAGAAGGATCAGTTCGATGAGAAATATGGTGACATCGACGACATCGAAGATGAAGAATCCGATGACTATGGCGACGAGCCGGAAGAAGATGATGGTGAAGAAGATTATTAGCAGATTTTCCTGAGCATTTCTTAGGATTCTCGTGAGCTAATTACTCTTCTTGCTATAATATTGTCTCCTTTTGACCAAAAAATTTCTGTTTAAAGTCCACTAAGGACTACTTCAAGACTAAAGACCCCTTCATTGGGGTTTTTTTATTTATTACCCATATCTCTTTTCTCTTCCATTTTATTTTTGCAATGAAATCCGCCCTTTTTCATCAAGGAATCTTTCTCCTTTTTTCAAAAATCATTGGGGTAAATTCTCTATTTTCGCTGGTCAAACAAAAAAAATGCGAATTGATATTGCTGAGGAAATTTCTTTATACGCTAAAATATTTTCCCCTTCAAACCCATTCGTCAAAACCATTCACAAATCAAAACAAACTAAAATGAGAAACATTTACTTATTGTTCATCTTTGCCCTCATCGCAATTTCCTGCAACCAAACGCCTAAAAATCAATCGGAAACAACAAGCAAACAGCCCGAACTTTCGCCCCTGGCCAAAGAAGTGGTTCAGGAAACTCAACGAAGCTGGAACGCCTATAAACAGTTTGCCTGGGGTCACGACGCGCTCAAACCACTCACCAAAAGCCACGAAGACTGGTACGCCGAGCCGCTCTATATTTCCCCCATCGACGCATACAGCACTCTGTATCTCATGGGTTTAGACAAAGAAGTAAAGGAAATTGAGAATTACGTAATCGATTCGCTGAATTTCGATAAAGATATCGACGCCAAGATTTTTGAAGTGAATATTAGAATTCTGGGGGGATTGCTGAGCATGTACGAGCTCTCGAAGAACGAAAAAATTTTAGACAAAGCCCGCGATTTTGCCGACCGCATGATGCCCGCCTTCCAAACCCAAACCGGAATTCCTCGCTATTGGGTCAACCTGAAAACTGGAATCAGCCGCGGCGATACTGTAAATATAGCCGAAGCCGGAACTTATCTCATTGAAATGGGCGTGCTGAGCTACTACACCCAAAACCCCGTTTACTATCATGCTGCAAAAAAAGCTACCCTGGCGGTTTATAACCGTCGCTCGGAAATTGGACTTATTGGCGATATCATCGATGTAAATTCGGGCCAATGGGTTTCTGAATCAAGCCATATCTGCGCCGGAGTGGATTCCTACTACGAATATCTCTACAAAGCATATATTCTTTTTGGGGATAAGGATTTGCAGGAACCCTGGAATGTGAGCATCGAAAAAATTCAGACCTATCTGGCCGATACTGTGGATAATAAACTCTGGTACGGAAGAGCCAATATGAGAACAGGCAAGCACAACAGCGCCGTAATTACGCTTTACGATGCCTTTTTCCCCGCCATTCTCGTGCTTTCGGGCGATACTGTTCGTGCTCGTGAACTTCAAAACTCGTGGAACTGGCTCTGGAATAAATATGGACTTGAGCCTATGGCCTACGATTATATTTCTGGAAAACCCACTTTCCCGCGCTACGATCTCAATCCCGAAATCATAGAATCGGCCTATTATCTCTATCATTTCACCGGCGATAGTATTTACCTGAAAATGAACGAGCAATATTGGTCGGACGTGAAAAAATACTGCGGTACCGAAATCGCTTTCTCCTCCGTGGCCAATGTGGAAACCATGGAAAAACACGATTATATGCCCACTTTCTTCTTCGCCGAAACACTCAAATACTTTTATCTGACTTTCAGCCACGGGCAAATACCATTTTCGTTGGACGACTATGTGTTTAATACAGAAGCCCATCCTTTCAAAAAAAGCTCTTTCAAAACCGAAGAACTGAATAAGCGTTTGGGGATCAATCAGCCCAAATAGTTTCTATAACATCCAAAAATTGAAAACTATGAGTCCCAAAGAATTAGTACAGACATGGGTAGAAGTCTTCAACAGAGCTGATGCCCAGGCCATTTCAAAGTTGTATCATGACGATGCCATTAACCATCAGGTGGCCAACGAACCTGTGGTGGGCAAAGATGCCATTGAGCACATGTTTCGCTCAGAGTTTGCAGCGGCTGAAATGGTTTGCATCGTTGAGAATATTTTTGAAGATGGCGATTGGGCTATTCTGGAGTGGAAAGACCCGCTGGGATTGAGAGGCTGCGGGTTTTTTCAGGTTGCGGAAGGAAAAATAAAATTCCAGCGCGGATATTGGGACAAACTGAGTTTTCTGCGGGCTCATGGCTTGGCTTTGCCCACAGATTAGCTATTTGGCAATCAAAATATTAACTAATTTAGTCGAATCATTTCAGTCCAAATCAGAACATGGAAACTGTTTATTCTTCCGCCTGTCCACGAAATTGCTACAGCACCTGCTCTTTTTTGGTGCGGGTTAAAGATCAAAAAATTGTTGCCATTGAGCCACATCCGCAAAACCTGGCTACTCCGCTCGGGCCTTGTTTGAAAGGGCTCAGCTATGTGGAACGGGCTCACTCCCCCGAACGAATATTGCATCCACTGGAAAAAGTAAACGGGGAATTTCAGCAAATAAGCTGGGAGAGAGCTTTCGAATTGATTGTGCGTAAATTATCTCACTACAAAAAGAACTTTGGCAGCCATTCGATTTTGTTTTATGCAGCCAGTGGAATGTCGGGAATGATGAATGGTGTGAGCAGTGCTTTCTGGAGAAAATTTGGTGGAACTACCTCGGTCTATGGCAATCTTTGCTGGCCAGCAGGACTCGAAGCTACCCGACTGACATTGGGCGAAAACAAGCACAATGTGCCCTGGGATCTGGAAAACGCGAAGTTGATTGTTCTCTGGGGAAAAAATCCGGTGGAGACCAATATCCATCAAATGATTCCCATTGAAAAAGCACAGCAGATGGGCGCCACATTGGTGGTGATTGATCCCCGCAGAACACCATCAGCCGAACGAGCCGATTTGCTCATTCAACCCATTCCCGGAACCGATGGAATGCTGGCGTTGGCCGTTGCAAAAATTCTCATAGACAAGAACTGGATCGACCAGGAATTTATCAGCAAAAATGTGCTTGGTTTTCAGGAATTTAGCAAGAGTCTGATTGGACTGAGTGTTGAACAAGCCGCCGAAGAATGCGGAGTTCCTGTGGCCTTCATAGAGAAATTGGCCTTTTTAATGGGAACCATAAAACCCATGACTTTGATTCCCGGCTACGGAATGCAGCGCTATACCAATGGCGGACAAACCACCCGCTGCTTGCTGGCTCTTTCGGTCATCACCGGAAATATCGGAAAACCAGGGGCTTGCTGGCATTATGCCAATCTGCAATCCTATGTTTTTGATGAGGTGAAAGAGCCCGAAAACTATTTCCCCACCGAAACCGATAAGCCTTTCCGACGGGTAATTCCCACCGCCAAACTGGGCGAAACCATGCTTTCGTTAACCAATCCATCGCTCAAAATGGTGTGGGTGGAACGGGGAAATCCTTTGGCCCAAAACCCCGATTCCAATGCTACGAAAAAAGCTTTCGAAAATCTTGAATTTGTGGTGGTTACCGATCAGTTTCTCACCGATACGGCTCAAATGGCTCATCTGGTTTTGCCCGCCAAAAACATGTTCGAACAGACCGACATCATTGGCTCCTACTGGAATCCTTATGTTCAGCTGAAACCTAAAATTCTGGAACCTGTCGGAGAAGTAAAACCAGAAGCGGAAATCTATTATCATCTGGCTCAGAAATTAGGCTTCGATGATGAGTGGATTGCGGAAAACATACCCAATCCCACCAACGAAGATGTGGAAAACCATCTGAAAAACCAATTGAAGAAATTTCCCCAATTAAAATGGGAAGAGCTTCTCCAAAAGCCCATTCTGGCTCCCGGACTTGAGGATATAGCCTTTGCCAACTTAAATTTTAAAACTCCATCGGGAAAAATAGAATTGCTGTCACATCAGGCAAAGGCAAAATGGGGCGTTGACGAGTTGCCCACTTACGTTCGTTTGGTCGAAGGACAGAAAAATCCTTCCAGTCAGTTTCCCCTAAGTCTTATGAGCCCCAACACCAAAAACAGGATTCACTCTCAATTTGGCAACCTTCAAAGCATCAAGCTATTAGACCCTGTTCCCATTCTTTGGATGAGTCCTGTGGATGCTGAGAAGCGACATATAAGCCAGGGTCAAATGGTAAAAGTGTTTAACGAGCGGGGAGAAGTAAAAATAAAAATACAACTCGATTACAGTCTGCGGCCCGGCAATGTGGTGATGGTAAATGGGTATTGGAACAGCGAAGGCGGAAGTCCAAACCTTCTTTCGAAAGGGCGCGAAACAGATATGGGCCATGGTACACCATTTCACGACAATATGGTGGAGGTGATAAAGTTATGAGCAAAGGAAATTTCAGTTACGATAAAAATAAATGCGTGGGCTGCCATGCCTGTGTGGTGGGATGCTTTAACGAAAACGGACTTCAATATGAAAGCACCTGGAGAAACATCTATACCACCAACGCCACCAAACTGCCTTCTCTCCCACTCTTTCATCTGTCATTAGCCTGTAATCATTGCGATGATGCTCCCTGTATGGCGCATTGTCCGGCTCTGGCCTATGAACGGAACTCCATAACTCAGGCGGTTATTCATCTGGCCGACAGCTGCATGGGCTGCAAATATTGTGTTTGGAACTGTCCCTACGATGCGCCCAAGTTTAATCCGGCCATTGGAATTGTGGAAAAATGTAATTTCTGCAGCCCCCGACAAGAGAATGGATTGGAACCAGCCTGCGTAATGGCCTGCCCCACAGGTGCTTTGGACTTTTTTCTTTCCCCCGGAAATGAATCGGCCAATGAGCAACAACTGCCTGTCCACCGAAATCCAAAACCCGCCATTCGCATTGTTGAATTGCGAAAAGAAACAGCACCGGAAATGGATTTGACCTTATTAAAACCTATGGAAACCCAAGACAACACAATAAAACGTCATTTTGTAGGCGCACTGCACGAGTGGCCCTTGCTGGCATTCACATTTATCCTTTCTGCATTGGTGGCTCTTACTGTTGCTGGTGCCGGACATCAATCGGCCGAATGGCTCAAGTTGGTGATGGTGATTGCCGGTTTGGCCGGAGCTATACTCAGCATGATGCATCTGGGGAAAAAGACCAGAATGTGGCGGGCTGTTCTTAACCTGAAAAACAGCTGGCTCAGCCGCGAAATCTTCTTTTTCTCGTTGTACTTCGTCGCAATGATTACCGATTTCTACTTCTTTAATCTGCATTATTATCTGGTTTTAATCCCAGGAATTCTTACATTGTTTTCTATTGATATGCTCTACAAACCTGTTCAACAAAAGTGGAGAGTTCCCTGGCACAGCGGACAAACCATTTTTATGGCACTTTCGATGGCGTTTTTGTTTCTGCAGATGCCCTGGTACATCCTGGGACTTTGGATTTTCCGTGTGGGGCTTCAGCTTTATTTCATGGTAAAAAATCCGCTGAATCTGGCAAAAAAATCCCTGATTTTTACCCGCTGGGGATTGGTAGATTTGGCCATGATTTTCTATTATTTTGAGCTATCGATGGTTTGGATTATCGCCATAGTAATGGTTTCGGAGTTTCTCGATCGGATATTGTTCTACGAGGATCTGGAATTGGATAGCATGAGCAAGTGATTAAATATCTGGTTGATATAGTTTTTAGCTCGCTCTGTAGGAACTGAAAAATCCATAAAACAAAGATTTGACCTCAGAGAGGTCACATGTTTATAGAAAGATGCGAAGCATGGAATGTTCGACCCCAGCCGGGGTCGCATGTAAATCGTAAGGATGGTTTTTTTTATAAACATGCCATCCCCCTGGGATGGTTCTTTTTGATTTGCGTTATGACCTCAGAGAGGCAAACGTTTATATAAAAATGCGAAGCATGGAATGTTCGATCCCATCCGGGGTCGCATGTAAATCGTAAGGATGATTTTTTTTATAAACATGCCATCCCGCTGGGATGGTTCTTTAATATCAGGCATAAATCATGCAAAATATTCTCTCAAAACATCCGATAACGAAATTGCAGAGATTGCAATTTGGTTTTATCCCACAAATAATCAATTTATTGCTGGCTTCTTATTTTTCTTCAGGCGATATTGAAAATTGAGCTGAATGCCATATTCCAATTGGCTGGGTTTATAATAAACCTGTTTTAACCGGAAGCTGACGAAGGGCTGCATTTTCACAATCCAGGAATTGCCAAATTTTTGAAGTCCCGCTGCAACATACATGGTATTGAAATAATTAACATCGGCTTTGGTGTTAAAATCTCTACGTTGGGGAGGCATGCTGTCGGGCGTTTCTATGTAATTCAATTTCTTATAAAGCCATAAATCGATGTCGACACCTGCCGAAAGAGCCAGGGAATAGCTTCTCCGCAATGGGAATTTATAATGAACCGAAACCGGCATTTGCATGAGCCAGTTTTTTAGCTCCACATCGGTAATTCGGTCACGGGGGTTCTTGTGGTGATTGAAATCATCGTCGGGATGGGGTTTTCCATCGCGAATCATATCGTCGATATTGTCATATTTTTCGGCATAGTAGAACAGATAGTCGAGTCCGATGCCTAAACCAAAATTCTTGTATCCCCAGAAATCTACAGATATTCCAGGCCCGTAGGACTGATTCGACGCTCTGAAACCAGCTCCGACATTCACGAGCAAACCTTCGAGAAAAGAAGAGAAGAATCCTTTTGATGTTTCTTTATTTTCTGTTTCGCTGGACTCGCTCATGATGCTCGTTTTCTCATGAGTCTTATCAGCCAAAGCCTGTTCATCGGGCATTTTTACCAATGTTGTAACTTTGGCTGAATCCATAGAAAGCTTCGTCTCAGGAAGAATTTCCCCCTGTTCGGCAATTTTCTCATTCTGAACTAAATTAGATTCTGAACTCAGATTTTTATCGTCCACTTCAACCGGTTCTTCTATAATTGTTTCATTATTCCGGGCTACATTTTCGGGGGTGGGTGGAATTATTTTTTCAGTAGAAGCTGGTGTAATATGTTTAGCGGATTGGCCTTTGACATCAACCACCGCCTTTTGTCTGGTTTCTTTGTTGGGTTTTGATTCCTGTTTAAGGATTTTATTGGGTTCAGAATTTCCGGCAACCGCCTGTGATTCATTATTTTCATTCTTTTGACTGGTGGAATTTTCAGGATTGGAAATGCTCGAAACTGGATTTTGGGGGTTGGATGTTTCAGTTTTTTGAGCTGACGGGTTTTGGGGCGCCGAATTATGGCTGGAAGTTAAATTCAGAGCCAGATATACCAGGGCAACAAAAGCCACGGTTGAAACCGAAAGCAAAAGCAATTTCCCGCCAGCAGAACCAGTAAACCAGCCTTTACGACCCACAGCGTGATGAACCTTATCTACATCACTATCTGTGAATGGCGATTCAAAGCCATCCAGTTTTTCGCGGATAACCTTGTCAAAATCCTCATTTTTCATTGCCATGTAAATTTTTTAGTTCATAAGCAGTCATTTGAGTTTGTGTATTCTTAATAATTAAACTTTGCAGTTTATGCCTGGCATCCTGCAGGTTCGATTTTGAAGTGCCTTCTTTAATGCCCAATATTTCGGCTATTTCCTTATGCGAATATCCATCAATCACATAAAGCGAAAAAACCATACGATAGGCGGGAGAAAGCTGTTGAATCAGAGCCAGAATTTCTTCGGCCGACAACCGGCTTATCTGATCTTCCGAGCAATCGGGAGTTGATGTATTCATGGGCTCATCAACCATTTGATCCTTCTTGTTCTTTCGATAATAATCGGTTGCCGTATTGATAGTTATAACCCTGAGCCATGCTTTAAACGGCTTGCTATCGTCGTATTTGCTTAAATTATTAAACACTTTCAAAAAACTATCGTTGATGATTTCATCGGCAGGCATGGAGCTTCCGGCATAGCGCAAGGCAATGCTTTTCACATATCCATAAAACAACTTTATCAGAGCACGCTGAGCCTTGGGGTTATTCTGCCTGCAGGCCGAAATAACACTTACCGGATCATCAGCATTAAACTCCTGCTTTCTTCCGAAAAAAATCATACTAACTGTAGCACTACTAAAAATCAATACGAAGTTAGTGATTAATTGGTGGGGTAAAAAAAATAATTTTATTCACCCCACCCTTCTGTGAGCCAATGCGTAAAGGGAGATATAACAAATCAATTGAATCAAGGAATTAATCACAAAAATTAACAAACGATGAAAAAATTGCTTTTTATTTCCATGCTGAGCGCAGTGATACTGGCTTCATGCTCAAAAAACGAAACCCTGCCCACTTCATCAACCGATGATGCTACTACTGCTGCACCTACCACCATTTCGGGTTATGTGGCTGAGTATTACCCCGATGCCGACATTGTTTCGGTTACAACAACCCAAACCCCCGAAACAGTTTACACTGTTACTCTTACAACATGGGAAGCACTTGATTTCGATGCCAACTATAACTTTCTTAAGGAAACCCTGGCCGACAGTATTTGCGACACCATTCACAACCATCCCGGCGACGGACACCATGGTGGAGGCGGACATCATGGCGGCGGGAACCATGGCGACGGTCACCACGGAGGCGGTCATCATGGAGGTGGAATTTCATTAGATTCTATCCCAACAGCCATATCCGACTATGTAACAGCCAATTTCGCCGGATATACCATCCACAATGCACATATAGATACAGTTTGCCAGTTTGGAACAGTGATTAATGTAATGATTGACTCAGCCAGAGTTGAACATGCCAAACTTGTTTTCGATGCCAATGGACTGTTTCTGGCCCGGGCCAGCCGTTTAAACTCAGCCGACTTGCCCGAAGCTGTTACATCTGCCATTACCAACCTATATTCTTCGTATACTTTACGCAGAAAAGCCGAAGTGCTTACCCTGGCCGATGCCACCATTCAATACAGAGTACATCTTCATGTTGATCAAACCCGCTTAATTGTTGTGTTCGACGAAGCCGGCAATGTGGTTTGTGAAGATTAGTGAATAATAATTGCTTTCTCCGCGGCAGGGTGATTCACTCTGCCGTTTTTATTTTTACCCCAGCAAAAAATTTATCAGGGTTATAAAAGGTGGAATTCTATAATTTACTATTTTTGAGCATTCTCCGAATTGGCAAAGACGATTGATCTCAACCTACAAAATAATTAACAAAAGCGATTTTATTAGTTACATTTGTAGATTATAGAATTACATACCAGGTAAAAAGTAATATTTCGAACTGTTTTAAATTGAAGAAATGAAATTTGGAAAAACCATTAAAATCTTCCTAATCGATGGAGACCCAAATGGGCGTATGACCTGTGAGCTTTCAAACTGGTCGGGCAAAGCATATAAAATTCCGAGAATCAAAATTAAAGATTGTTCTGACAGGATTGATTTAGTTGGCACTGGTGTCTATTTGCTTTTTGGCAGAAATGATGAAGGGAAGGAACAAGTTTATATTGGGGAGGCAGAATCGATTCTTAAAAGACTAATACAACAATTAACTCAGAAGGAATTTTGGAATGAAGCCATTGTTTTTATCAGCAAAGATGAAAATCTGAACAAGGCTCACATTAAATACCTGGAAAACAGATTACACGAAATTGCAAAATCTGCCAACCGATATATCTTAGACAATTCAGTAATTCCCACTCAATCTTCGATATCGGAAGCCGACAGATCGGAGATGGAAGAATTTATTGAGTATATTAAAATGCTTGTTAATACTCTGGGGCATAAGGTTTTTGATGAAAAAAGAGAAATTAAGCCTAAACAAAAGCAAGCTACATTTTTTATAAAAGCCGCACGGGGAGCAGATGGTCAAGGAGAACCTACTTCAGATGGTTTTGTTGTTTTTAAAGGATCAAAAGCTGCTGCATCAATAGTAGCTTCTATGACATCTAATTTTAAAAATCTAAGAGAAAAATTAATTAAAGAAGGTGTTCTCATCGACAAAAAAGACTATTTCGAATTCTCCGATGATTATATTTTTAGTAGTCCATCCACAGCTGCAGTTATTGTGATGGGGCGTAATGCCAATGGATTGACAGAATGGAAAAACAAAGATTCCACAACGTTAAGAGACTACGAATCAACCTGATTAACAAATATTTAAATTTTATAATCTGCACAAGTAGCAGACATTTGCGGCATTCATTTCAAACATTCGAAATCTATGAATCCTCAAAATAAACTTTCTGCCAACGAAGTTGCCGACTTGCTCCAGGTATTACAAACCCGTTTCGCGAAGAATAAAAACCGCCATTTGGGTTTAAATTGGGCAGAGATAGAGGAAAAACTGCGCCACACTCCCGAAAAGCTTTGGTCGTTGAACGAGATGGAAAGAACTGAAGGAGAGCCCGATATGGTTGGTTTTGACCAGAAAAACAATCAATATCTTTTCATGGATTGTTCGGCTGAAAGTCCAAAAGGCCGCCGAAGCGTTTGCTACGACTCCGAAGCATTGGAATCGCGCAAAGAGCACAAACCCCATCACAGCGCTTTGGGAATGGCCAAAGAAATGGGCATTGAAATTCTCTCAGAGCAGGAATATCGCCATTTGCAAACTTTGGGCACCTTCGACACCAAAACATCGAGCTGGGTCCTAACCCCACAAAATATCAGGGAAAAAGGAGGCGCCATTTTCTGCGACTATCGCTACGGAACTGTCTTTGTTTATCATAACGGCGCCGAATCCTACTATGCTGCCCGCGGTTTCCGGGGCTTGCTTCGGGTTTGATTTGTTTTTTTGTTCTTTTGTTTTTCGTTCGTTGTTGCTTTGTTCGTTGTTCTTTGTTTCGGCTCCGGTCATCGAGCGTAGCCGAAGTGTTCTTTTGTTCGTCGTTCGTTGTTGTTTTGTTCGTTGTTTCGGCTCCGGACACTGAGCGTAGTCGAAGTGTTCTTTTGTTCTTTGTTCTTTGTTCCGGCTCCGGTCATCGAGAGTAGCCGATTTTCCGGTCATCGAGCGTAGTCGAATTTCCGGTCATCGAGCGTAGTCGAGATGAACGGGAATGGATTCTGACTTTGATAATCCGGCTTCCCGACTTCGCTCGAAGACCGTGCCCAATCTCCAAGTCCCCAAGTCTCCAAGTCCCCCTGTCTCCCAATCCCCAAGACCCCAACATCTTTTTTATTATCCTAAACATCTAAAACCAGACGAAAAACCTTAGCTTTGTGGTGTAAATATAAAAACAGACCTATGAAAAAATTTATCTACACTTTTTTTGTTTCCTTAATATTACTGTTCTCAGGGTTAAATTCTGTCACTCAGGCACAGAGCATTGGAAATTCTGATCCTATTCCTTCCATGGCAACTGGTGAATTGGTTATCAACGAGTTTATGGCCGATAACGAAACTACTATTCTGGATCCGGATGGCGAAAACGAAGATTGGATTGAGCTCTACAATAACGGAAACGCCCCCATCAATCTCAGTGGATACTATATGAGCGACAAAATTGATGAGCCCAACAAATGGGTTTTCCCCGATATTACCATCGAAGCGCATGGCTATTTGATTATTTGGGCCGATGAAGACGTGGATCAAACCGGAGTTCATGCCGATTTCAAACTCTCCAAATCGGGCGAAGCCATCATTCTCTCCGATGTCAGCCTCAATATGCTCGATCAAATTGAATTTGGCGCTCAATCTACCGACACCACCTATGGCCGTTTCCCCAATGGAACAGGCGATTTTATTCAAATGTTACCAACATTCAATGCAGAAAACCTAAATCAATTGGTTGGTATTCAAAACATTGCAACTCAGCTGGCTTGCTATCCCAACCCATTCATCAACGATGTATATTTTGTTTCCGATGGTAGCAAAAATTTCAGTCAGGCCCTGGTTTATAACAGTCTGGGGCAAATGGTTTACAGCGAAAATCTGCAGGAAGGAACCAACAGAATTGAGCTAAACAACTTAGAGAAAGGCGTTTACTTTTTGCGTCTTCAAACCAACGATGGTAACATTTTGACTCAACAAATTGTGAAGCAATAGTTGAAGAATTAATTACTAAAAACCCCAAAATTTCGGAATCATCCTGAATTTTGGGGTTTTATCTATATTTGCCACTGAAAACAAAACCAAAATCAGCTATGAAACGAATCTATTTTTTCATATTTACTTTATATTCAGCACTATTTTTGCAGCTCCATGCCCAGGATACATTTAGCATTGTAGCCCTCGACAGTATAACCGGAGAAGTTGGAAGCGCCGGCGCATCCTGTGTCAATTTGCTGAACTACCCCAATTATACAACCCATTTTCTGGGGGAACTCATTCCGGGGGTGGGTGCCATCAATACTCAGGCTTACTATTTACCTACCAATCAGACCAATGCCCGCAACCGAATGATGGAAGGCATGAGTCCACAGGAAATTATTGCCTGGCTGGAACAAAACGACGCCGAGAGTAATCCCGCTAAAAGACAATACGGAATTGTTGGTTTTGTGGATGGACATCCCGAATCTGCAGGCTATACCGGAGTGAATACCGACGATTATAAAAACCACGTCACTGGCCCTAACTACTCCATTCAGGGGAATATTTTGCTGGGGCAAATGGTTTTGGATAGTATGGAAGCCCGCTTTCTGCGCGAACCGGGCGATTTGGCCTGCAAGCTGATGGCGGCTCTGCAGGGAGCAAAAATGGTGGGTGCAGATACGCGGTGTGCGGTTTATGGAACTTCATCACTTTTTGCCTTTGTTAAGGTTTCGGTGCCAGAAGATGAGTTTAATGCTCCATCATTTCTGGTGGGTTTAAAAACCGGACCAAACACAGGAGTCGACCCCATCGATTCGCTTCAGGTATTGTTCGATGCGGTTCACTATTGCCCCACTATAGGCTTTTCCGACATTGAAAATAGCGAAAATCTGTTTTCTCTCCATCCCAATCCGGCCACAGAAACATTGACCATTGAAATGGAAAGCGGCGAAGTTTTTAATCTTGAAATACTCGATTCTAATGGAAAACTCGTGTACAAAAGCGTGTTCTTGTCCACATTAAAATTAGACATTTCCCATTTTATAAGTGGCAATTACTTTGTACGAATTCAGAACGAAAACAAATCCTACACCAAACAATTTGTTAAGCAAAAAATCTAATTTAAATATCTTTTTGCGAATTATTGAAATTTATTTATTTTATTGATTTTGTGCTTTTTACAAAAATAAAACATTTAACGTTTAAAGACTGGTTTTATTTTTTCTCCTTTCTGTTTCCATATTTAGCAAAAATTACACTTACAAAAAAAACAGCAATAAGAGCTGTCTTAACGACAATTTAATTTGCAACTGTCATTTTTTCAGGCCATGTTTGCACCCACAAATTTTAATTAAACGATTCGAAAAATGAAGAATACATTTTTGCCATTTATCGCTCTCCTGTTGTTCACTTATTCCTGTTCAACTTCGAAAAAAATCCCGAATATTTCTACTCCAATTCAATCCACCATAGTTTTCTATAATGTAGAAAATCTCTTCGACACGATTGACGCCGCAGGAAAAACTGACGAGGAATTTACGCCTGGCTCTGCAAAAAAATGGAATACCCCAAAATACCTAAAGAAACTCAACAGTCTTGCCGTTGTTTTCGACAGCATTGGAAAAGGCCAATTGCCCGACTTGATTGCCATGGAGGAAGTAGAAAACAGAACTGTTTTGGAAGATTTGGCAAAAGAGCCGCTTTTAGCCGATGCCAACTATCAGATTATTCACTACGAATCACCCGATTTCCGCGGTATTGACAATGCCCTGCTCTACAACCCAAAAGCCTTCAAGCCACTTTATCAGCGTGCCATCCCCATCCATTTTCCCGATTCCATTGGAAAATCTATTGCCGATGAAAAAACTACCCGCGATATCCTGTATGTGAAAGGCATTCTGCACAATACCGATACACTTCATATTTTTGTAAACCACTGGACCAGCATGTATAATGGCAGGGTGGAAACCATACCTTTTCGTGCCTGGTGTGCCGTTGTTTTAAAAAACAGCATCGATTCTATTTTTGCCATAAACCCACAAGCCAATATTATAGCAGGAGGCGATTTTAATGAGGATGTTTTCGGCCCTGCCATTAACGGAGTTTTGCAGCCCGACAGCTCTCAATATGAAAATTTTATTCCCGGAAAACTTTACGACTTAGCACATTATCTTTTTACCAGAAAAAAACAGGGATCCTATGAATATAAAGGTGTTTGGGGATCATTGGATCATATAATTGTAAGTGGGAATCTGCTTAATAGCTCAAATCTAATCAGTACAACCAAAGATATGGCTGGCGTTTTGAACTCCGATTTTTTAATGCATCATTATAACAATCAATATGGAAAAGGTATCAGACCCAACAGAACTTATGGGGGGGATAATTATTATGGTGGCTTCAGCGATCATTTGCCCGTATATTTGCAGCTGAAAATTAAAAAATCAAAATAGAACATATTGAGTTTCACAGGCAAAATATCGGAAACCATTCTGGCCATCATGGGCTGGAAAGTGAAAGGAGTAAAACCTCCGTTAAAGAAATTTGTATTTTTAGCAGCCCCTCACACCTCCAACTGGGATTTCCCCCTGGGAAGGCTATCGAATAGCAAACTGGAAATTGACCTGAAGGTTTTAATGAAAAAATCGTGGTTTTTCTTTCCGGTGAAGTATATTTTCAGCGCACTTGGAGCCATGCCCATCGACAGAACCAAGTCGGGAACCATTATAGAGCATGTGGTTCATTTGTTCAACAGCAACGATGAGTTTGTTTTTGCCATAACCCCCGAAGGCACCCGAAGCTATGTAGAATACTGGAAAACAGGATTCTACACCATTGCTGTAAGAGCCAAAGTGCCCATTGTTCTTGGGTATCTGGATTATGCCAAAAAGGAAACTGGCATTGGCCCCATCATTTACCCCAGCGGTGACCCTGAAAAAGACTTTGAAGAAATCATGGCTTTTTACAGAACCATTACTGCAAAATTTCCAGAAAAGTTCAATCATCATCCCCGATTTGGGAAATAATTTTTCAATCCCATTGTAAATAATTCTCTAAAAGCGAATTACAATTACATAAAAAACTATATTCCAGTTATTTAGATTGTATTTCTTATAAATTCTCTGCCATGAAAAAATGATAAAAATAACCTGAGTTATTCGGTTATGCTAATAATCATTTTTTACTTTTGTCGCTTCAAAAATCCAAATACTAAAATCAAATATCATGTTTATATTAATGGTTGTTATTTTTGTTCTGGGCTACGCTGCTATTGCCCTGGAACATCCTTTAAAAATTGACAAAGCAGCAACTGCCTTGCTCATTGGCTCATTGACCTGGATAGCCTATATCATGGGTGCCGCAGATATATTTAACAGCGGAGTCAGCAGAGCGTGGAACGAATATTTAGCTCTAAACCCATCAATGAACAATGCCGAAGGAATGATTGGTTTTATCAGTCATCATGAAATTGTTTATCATCTGGGCGAAATATCTGAAATCCTGTTCTTCCTTCTCGGTGCCATGACCATAGTGGAAATTGTGGATCAACACGAAGGATTTAAAATTATCACCGACAAAATTACCACCACCAATAAAGTCAAATTGCTCTGGGTAATCAGTATTCTAACTTTCTTTATGTCGGCAGTTCTTGATAACCTCACCACTACCATTGTAATGATAGCCTTGCTGAGAAAGCTGATTGACGACAAACAGACCCGTTGGTTTTTTGCCAGCATGGTAGTTCTGGCAGCCAATGCCGGAGGTGCCTGGTCACCCATTGGCGATGTTACCACCATCATGCTTTGGATTGGCGGACAAATTACTGCAGTACAAATTATGCTCATGGTATTCCTTCCCAGCTTTGTCACTCTTCTTGTACCAGTAATAATACTTTCCTTTTCGATGAAGGGAGAAATAACCCGTCCTAAATTATCAGAACACGACCAAAAAGAATTTACATCGCCATTTGAGCGTAAATTATTACTTATTATGGGTGTTGGCGGATTGCTTTTCGTTCCCGTTTTTAAATCAATTACACATTTGCCTCCCTACATGGGAATGCTGCTTTCTCTCGGTATTATCTGGGTAACTACAGAGCTATTGCATAAATATAAAGAAGACGACGACAAACGAAGACTCTCTGTTATCAGTATTCTTAAAAAAGTTGACGTGCCCACCGTATTGTTCTTCCTTGGAATCCTTTCTGCCGTAGCAAGTTTGCAATCTGCTGGTCAATTGGGTCTGTTAGCCGGTTGGCTGGATCAGGTTACCAATAACAATATTTATATTATCGATACCGCTATTGGTCTGTTATCTTCGATTGTTGATAATGTTCCATTGGTAGCAGGTGCCATGGGCATGTATGAAATTGCCGAAGTTGGTCATTATGCCACCGACGGAGTTTTCTGGGAATTATTAGCCTTTACCGCTGGTACCGGCGGTAGTATTCTTATCATTGGCTCAGCTGCCGGTGTTGCCGCCATGGGAATGGAAAAAATTGACTTTATCTGGTATTTGAAACGAATCAGCCTCCTTGCTTTAATTGGATACTTTGCAGGCATCGGAACTTATTGGCTCCAGGCCACTTTGTTACACTTTCACTAGACTTAAAGTAAACTTTACAAAAGAGCAATGGTTCAATCGTTGCTCTTTTTTTGTTTTATAAAGCGAAGCATTAGAAATAACCGGTAGAGATATTATTTTTGCATAAAATAAAAATCCATGTTTAATAAATTAATGAATCAGCTGGGGCCCATGAAAGAAGCCATGGATCAGGCCAAAAAGAAATTAGATACCATTACAGCCAAGGGCGAAGCCGAAGATGGACAAGTGGTGGTTTATGTTAATGGAAACCGCCGTGTTACCGATATCAGAATCAGCCAGGCATTGATGGATTCGGGGGATAAAGAAACCATTGAAGAATTGCTGCAGGTAGCCCTGAATAAAGCTTTGGCCAGTGCCGACAGCATCAACGAGATGGAAATGGCCAGCGCAGCCCGCGGACTCATGCCCGGTATGTTTTAGTGATGATGGCTTAACTCTGCCGCCTAAAGCTCTTCAAAATCAAGGTGAAAAATTTGCTCTAAATGGCTTTTTACCTTGATTTTAACCTCGTCCATATTCACCACCATTCCCAATTCCTTTTCCAGACTCGTCACGCTCTTATCCACAAATCCGCAGGGGTTGATGTGGTTGAAATTGTCCATTTGTGTGTTCACATTCAAGGCAAATCCATGCATGGTAATGCCCCGGCTTACTTTCACCCCAATGGCACAAATTTTCCGCTCGGGCAGATGCTCGTTGGCATCTAACCAAACTCCAACCGCTCCTTGTACTGTTTTGCCGCGGAGTCCGTATTCGGCAATGGTTTTAATGAGGGCTTCCTCTAATCCATAAACATATTCCTTAATCCCCAAATGGAGCTGGTTTAAATCGAAAATGGGATAACCCACCAATTGCCCGGGACCATGATAAGTGATGTCGCCACCCCTGTTGGTTTTCACAAACTGAGCATTTCGCGCCCTAAGTTCCATCTGATTGATAAGAAGATTTTGCTCATTGCCACTTTTGCCCAACGTGTAAACATGCGGATGCTCACAAAATATTAAATGCTGATGTTCAACAGTTTGCTCGCAAAGCGGAAGCTCAGAATTGTCATCCTTAAATTGAAGCAGCTCCTGAAACAAACTTTCCTGCCTGTCCCAAACCTGCTGATAATCCTGCAAACCTAAATCGGTGAAATATGTTTTAATGTGCATTTTCGGAAAGATTTAAAAAGAAATTGGTGAATTCCGGGTAGAATTAATGAATATGTTTCTCGGCATGGTACGACGAGCGAACCAATGGACTGCTCTCCACATGCTTAAAACCCTTTTCCAGAGCTGCCAACCTGTACATCTCGAACACATCGGGGTGAACGTACTCTTTCACTTCTAAATGCCAATCAGAAGGACGGAGATACTGCCCAATGGTGAGCACCTGACAGTTTACACTACGAAGGTCGTCCATGGTTTGCAAAACTTCTTCGGGGGTTTCGCCAATTCCAACCATAATACCCGATTTGCTCACGATTCCAAAATCACCAATATTCTTTATCACTTCCAAGCTGACGTCATATTTGGCTTTATTGCGCAATTTTGGGGTAAGACGACGAACAGTTTCGAGATTGTGCGATAACACTTCGGGACGGGAATCCATCACAGTTTTTAAGTCCTTATAAACGCCCTGAAAGTCGGGGATTAATCCCTCAATGGTGGTTTTGGGCATCACGGTTTTAATTTGGGTGATGGTATCGGCCCAAATGGCTGCTCCTCCATCTTCCAAATCATCCCGATCAACCGAGGTGAGCACCACATGGCGCAAATTAAGCAGCTTAACCGACTCAGCCACCCGGCGGGGCTCGTCGTAGTCGGTCTCGGTAGGTTTGCCGGTTTTCACGTTGCAAAAGCGACAGGCGCGGGTGCAAACATCGCCCAGAATCATTAAAGTTGCGGTGCCTCGTCCCCAGCAATCTTCCATGTTGGGACAATGGCCGCTGGTGCAAATAGTGTTTAGTTTATGGTGGTTAATAATCTCTTTTACATTGATATAGGTCTTCCCCATGGGGATTTTTATCTTGAGCCAGTCGGGTTTGAGCCGTTTATCTTGTTTTATAGTTGTTGCCATGAGTTCAATTTTTGAATCTGCAAAAATAAACCTATTCTGCTTTAATGGGGTTTTTTACTGTTTTTTTACTCTTGCCGATTCGATGGAACTATTGACAAATTGGATTTTTTAACCACATAGGCACACAGGGCGCATAGTTTTTTCTTCTTTTAACCACATAGGCACATAGTTGTTTCTTCTTTTAACCACATAGGCACATCGGACACATAGTTTTTTTGATTTTAACCACATAGGCACATAGGGCACATAGTACTTTCTTTTTTAACCACATAGGCACATAGGGCACATAGTTGTTTTTTCTATGTGTTCTATGTTTCTATGTGGTTTTATTTTTTTTTGTCTTTTAACCACATTGGCACATAGGCATAGTTGTTTTCTCTATGTGTTCTATGTTTCTATGTGGTTTTATTTAGAGTCTGCTGAAAAAGAGTTTATGTATTGAAGATTAGCAGATTATCGCTATTT
>CAXYYJ010000006.1:0-111630 GCA_964293475.1 uncultured Draconibacterium sp. | reverse complement strand
ATGCATATTTTTGTGATAGGATAAAATGAAATGACACAGTTTATTGAACACTCCCATTCTTGATGATTAATTATCTTTTTCCCTAATGCCTTTTATATCTTCGTGGCTTGATTTATTTATGTTGTTGAATTATCACTAACAATCAATTTAATATGAAACTGTTTCTTCAAGCTGCTATTTTCTTCTTCATCGGGGCGCTGATTTCCTGCCACAACTCAGCTAACCAGAAAATCCAATCCATTCCATCGGAAATTACTCCCCAACCTGGCGAACAATCGGCCAAAGGCTTTGTTTTTAACGACCGAAATCATAATGGGTTGAAAGACAGCGGAGAAAATGGCATTGCTGGCGTAGCGGTAAGTAACGGAAAGTTGGTGGTTATGACCGATGCCAAAGGCGCTTATTCCATTCCGGTGGCTCAGGAAGGCATGGTTTTTCTCATTAAACCCCGCAACTATCAAACTCCCGTGAACAAAGACATGCTTCCCCAGTTTTACTATATCCACAAACCACAGGGGAGTCCGGCCGATTTTAGATTCAAAGGAATAGAACCCACAGGCAATTTGCCCACCGAAATCAATTTTCCGCTGGTGGCGCACAACGAGTCCGATAATTTTTCAATTCTCGTTTTTGGCGATACCCAACCCTATAGTCTCACCGATGTGGATTATCTGGCCGAAGATATTGTGAAAGATGTAAAAGGCAAGTCCGACGCCGTTTTTGGCATCACCATGGGCGACATAGTTGGAGACGATTTATCACTCTTCGAGCCGGTAAATCAGGCCATTGCTAAAATTGAAATCCCCTGGTTTTACGTAAAAGGAAATCACGACCGCAACTACGACGCTCAAACCGACGAAGATTCCGACGATACCTACGAAAGTGTTTATGGCCCTGCTACCTATGCTTTTCAGTATGGAAATGTGCATTTTATAATTTTCGACGATGTGATTCACGAATACAAAAAGGGATATACCGGCGGATTGCGCAACGACCAGCTGGAGTTTTTGGAAAACTATCTTAAAATAGTCCCCAAAGAACATTTGGTGGTGATGAATATGCACATTCCGTTTACCAAAACCGACGATAGTTTTCGCGCCGAAGACCAAACCAAACTATTTGGTCTGTTAAAAGATTTTCCCCATACCTACAGCATGTCGGCACATACACACATTCAGGAGCATCTCTATTTTAGCAAGGAAAATTCTGCCTGGCTTCAAAATACTCCCCACCATCATTACAATGTGGGAACAACCTGCGGAAGCTGGTGGAGTGGCTCGGTTAACGAGCAAAACATCCCCGAAACCATGATGTACGACGGAACCCCCAATGGCTATGCCCACATTCATTTCAAGGGAAATGCCTATACCATCGACTATAAAGTGGCGGGTCGTGAAGCTGATTACCAGATGAATATCTACATTCCACGTGAGGTGGCTCAGGGAACATCGGCCAGCGAAAAGGTTTATGTGAACTATTTCAATGGCAGCGATCTGACTAAGGTTTTTTGCCTGACCGACAGCGATACCACCTGGCTCCCCATGACTCAAACCCGTGAAACCGACCCCTATTTCAACCTAATTTCACAACGGGGTGATGGTTTCGAAAAATTGGGAATAGAAAAGCTCTGGACAGCCGATACCACTTTGCCTTATGGTCAGACTCCCTGTATTCCGGTACCCGATCCCATTGCGTGTCCCCACCTTTGGTCGGCACCTTTAAAAGCAGGCTTGTCTCTGGGCCGTCATTCTGTTGAGATAAAGGTTCAGGAACCCGATGGACGGGTTTTTAAAGATATTCAGTTTTTTAGGGTGGTTGAGTAGAAGACCAAGCCTACAATTGAAACAAGCTACTAAGATATTATATTTAGCAAACGCCTGAATTCCAAAGTTTTAATTTACAATTATCTTCCCCCGATAAACCACGCCATCAATTTCGGTTTGGTAGAAATAGACACCCGAGGTCACGGTGCTGCAATTCCAAACGAGTTGGGTTTGGCCTTTGATGAGTGGGAGTTCTGCTACGGTTTTACCGGAAATATTTGTTATCCTTAGATGTCTCGATTGTGGTGTTTCATTGGTGTAGGTTGGTAGTTCAAAAGTGATGTGTGTTGTGGCTGGGTTTGGATAGGTTTTGAGTTTATAGGTAATATTGATTTCTTGGGTATTAATAACCAAATGTGGTTCACCCCACTCTTCAAGCCCCTTTTTAAAATAGAGCAATCTTCTTCGTTCATAGGGACTTGGATAATTATGATATTCGTAATTATAATATACTTCTCCACAGCCAACTGTATACTTTGTTGTAATATAGGTATCAGTTTGAGTATCATCGTAATAGGATGTTGTTGTTCTTCCGTTATATAGGCTTTCATCTTCAATAACTGTATCAGCTGGTACTAAATTATTTAGTTGGCTAACAAACACAGTGTCATATCTTTCATAGTAGTCATGGATTGAGGTCTGGTTAATGTCATCATAATAGTTATCTTCTCCTATTACAAACCTTCCGTAGAACACTGTGTCCTGGTTTGAAGAGAAATATTTGCTTAGTATCCTGATATTTTTATAACTCCATCTATGAATTTGCATAGTAAAGAAAGTGTTATAAGTATGAAAAATGTCGTCAACTTCAAAATTATAAATCTCGCCTCTGGTAGGAATTTCCTGACTATAGGTTGCGGTTGATAGGCATAAAAAAAGGCTAAATAAAATAAAGTAAATGGTTTTCATTTGAGCAGTAGTTAAATGTTATTTAAATATATTTACAGAGCAAATTATGGATACGGTATTGTTACACTATTATTTATTTTTTATAATTTTTTACCTTGGTTATATTTGATTGACAAATATATATTTATATTTCTTTATTGTCAAGCAAAAATCAAAATACCGCCTCTTGGTTTTATATAAATGTTTTTCGCTTTAAGATTGTTTTTTTTCGCTCATTTATTGTAAGCGAGTAGTAAATGTATCCACTTGATAATCAATCAGACCCCTATTTCATCATCATTTCACAACGTCGTCAGGGTTTCGAAAAATTGGGAATAGAAAAGCTCTGGACAGCCGATACCACTTTGCCTTATGGTCAGACTCCCTTTATTCCGGTACCCGATCCCATTGCTTGTCCGCATCTTTGGTCGGCACCTTTAAAAGCAGGCTTGTCTCTGGGTCGCCATTCGGTGGAGATAAAAATTCAGGAGCCCGATGGACGGGTTTTTAAAGATATTCAGCTTTTTAGGGTGGTGGATTCTAAATAATATTCAATTTTCTCAATTCCTAAAAGCAATAACCAACCCAAAACCTCATATATTGATGCTTATTAATATCAGCGTCAAAGTTGTCGAAAATCGGTGCAAAAGGATACTTGTAGTCTATTTTTACCCGAAAAACCTTGCTCCCATAATACAGTGTCGTCCCCAAACCAAGCACCATATAAAGCCCATTGGGCGAGGTAAAATCATCCCCTGAAAAGGTTCTGCTCCATAAATCTAAATCCAGCGAGATCCCTTCATCTATAAAAAAACGTTTATTGGGGAACAAAAATAACCGCCCCATATTGACAAACGAGAGCTGATTAATCCTAAATCCCAGGTCATAATAATAAGGATTGCTTGTTTTAAAAGATTGATATACCTTAAAATACACAGATGTGTGATTGAACTCGAAACCCGTAATCATATTTACTCTGTATTGCGCAAAAAAATAGTGGTTGGCCGACAACCCAAAGCCCAATTTGCCTTGGGCCTGCTGTGTGTAATTAGGAACCAGATTGACCGAAGCACCAATTTCGTCGATAAAATGCTTTCTATGTTGCCCTGTAACTTTCTGATAACTTAAGGTGAATACGATGATGAGAATAGATAAACCAAAGACAGATATTGGATGAATCGCTTTCATATACAGCTTTTTAGGCAATCTAAAGACTCATCACAAAACACCGGCGCCGTTTATGCTGAATATGCTCGTAGTTTTTCCAGTTGCTGATGACGTTGAAATTGGTTTCAATAATACCGGTGGTTTCCATTTGGTCGATGCCGGCTTTAATCATTTCTTCCTGAATCTCGGCAAACAAAATCACCGCAACCCCGGCATGATCCAATTCGGGGACAACACCTGTGAGAAAGAAATCGAGAACCTGCGGATGTTTCATGGCCTTGAGAATGTGTAAAAATCCAAATGGAAAAAGCTTCCCATTCACCTTCTGCATGGCTTCGGATAGGGAAGGGACGGCAACAATAAAACCAATTACGTTTCCATCTTTGGTCACCATGCGCACATATTTTGGGTTGATTATTTTAAAATAGCGGTCGGCATAAAGCTCAATCATTCTATCGTTGAAGACGCTCACATAGGGCAGCTTATCGAATGCCTGATTTAAAATGCCAAACAAGTCCTTCACATAGGGTTTCATATCGGCCGATTTCTCAAATTTCAGCACTTCAAAGCCATAGCGCTTCTTAATAAGCTGACTTCCCCTGATGGCTTTCTGGGCTGCATGTTCGCCCAGCGTCAGCCGGAATTCCACCCAATCGGTTTCCTTTTCAAAGCCATATTGCTCCACATATTCGCGATAATAGGGCAAATGATACACCGAAGCCACCGATGCTATATGGTCAAATCCCTCAATCAACATACCCTGAGTGTCAAGGTTGGAAAACCCCAACGGCCCGTGAATTTTAACCATTCCCCGTTCCTTGAGCCATGAAGCTGCTGTATCCATCAAAGCCTTAAAAACTTCGGCATCGTTAAAGAATTCAAGCCGGCTGAATCTCCCCAGTTTCTCGTTCACCTTTTCGTTGTATTTGCGGTTGATGATGGCGCCAATTCTCCCCATAACCCTTCCGTTCTTTTTTGCCAGCCAAAACTGGCTGTCGCAATATTCCATGGCCGGATTTTGTTGTGGATCCAACGATTTTATCTCATCATTAATAATGGGCGGAACCCAGAATTTACTGTTCTTATAAATCCCGAAGGGGAGGGTGGCAAAAGCTTTGAAATCTTTTTTACTGCTTACTTTAATTATCTCTACCGACATAGTCTGGGGTTTAATTGGACAAAGCTAAAAAAAGCCCCCGAATTTTGGTGCTTATTACTGGTTATTTCTAAAGAATTAAGCGCCATTTGCCCAATATTGATGTATTTTTGTGGGTGTAAAACACAAGCTCATGTACGCAATGGACTGGAATTCCATTTTATTTGCCTTTTCTCTCACGCTGTTTGCCGGCTTGTCAACCGGAATCGGTAGTGCTATTGCCCTTTTGGCGCGACGAACCAATACGGGATTTCTCACAGTTTCGCTGGGTTTTTCTGCGGGGGTAATGATTTATGTTTCCTTTGTCGAGATTTTTCCCAAAGCCAAAGATGAGCTCAGCAGTGTTTTGGGCGAAAGCGGCGGAGCCTGGGTAACTGCCCTGGCGTTTTTTGGGGGAATGGCCATTATTGCTTTGATCGATAAAATGATTCCAAACATCGAAAACCCGCACGAAATAAGGAATGTGGAAGATTTATCCACCGGAAAAAACCTCGAGGCCAGCGATAAACTCATGCGAACCGGAATCTATACCGCCTTAGCCATTGGCATTCATAACTTCCCCGAAGGGCTTGCCACATTCACTTCTGCTCTAAAAGACCCCAATCTGGGGATTCCCATTGCCATCGCCATCGCCATTCACAATATCCCGGAAGGGGTTGCAGTCGCCGTTCCTGTATTCTACGCCACAGGCAACAAACGCAAGGCCTTCTGGCTCTCATTTCTCTCCGGACTTTCCGAACCCGTGGGCGCTGTCATCGGTTTTCTTATCCTCATGCCTTTTATGAGCCCTGTGGTGTTTGGAATTCTCTTTGCCGCCGTGGCCGGAATCATGGTCTTCATCTCCCTCGACGAGCTGTTGCCTTCTGCCAGAGAATATGGCGAACACCACCTGAGTATCTATGGTCTGGTGGCAGGAATGATAGTAATGGCCATCAGCCTCTTGCTTTTTATCTGAACAAATTTTAATGAATGAGAACATTGGCTTTTTTCATTCCCATAAATTTCTAATTTTGAGGATTAAATAATGAATAATGAGAAAAATCAATACGCTGTTGCCACTAGTTCTGCTGGCAATTCTTTTATCGTCAACGTTAAAGGCGCAAAATCCTGCTAATCATCCCGATACACTGAGAAAATACATCGAAAAAACCTTCTCCGATTTCGATTTGCATGGTCTTTCGGTACTTATAGTGAAGGACGATTCCATTGTTTTTAACCAAAACTGGGGTACAGCCGGAAAAGACAAACAGGTAACCAGCGAATCGGTTTACAATATTGCCAGTTGTACCAAAGCATTCACCGGTGCGGCCATGTCCCAATTGGTCAATAAGGGGTTAATCCATTGGGACGATTTGGTGATTGATTATCTGCCCGAATTCAAACTGGCCGACCCTTACATCACCACCCATTTAACCATTGAAGACTTGCTCACGCATCGAAGCGGCTTGGGCACTTTCTATGGCGATTTATTGTGGTATGAAACCGACAGAACCGACGAAGACATTATTGAGCGTCTCCAGTATTTACCCATGTTGAATCGTTTCCGCGACCAATATGGCTATCAGAATACGATGTATATGGTTGCTGGAGAAATTCTGAAAAAGGTTACCGGAACTCCCTGGGACGAGTATATTAAACAGAATTTTATCATCCCCCTGAAAATGGGAAATACAACCATGTGCGGGAACGAGCTCAATGCCAATCAGGAAATTGCCTACCCCATGATTGATGATAAAGTCATTGGATTCAGCATGAAAAAGCCCCATGCCGCTGCTTCCATCTTTTCGAGTACCAACGACTTAAGCCGCTGGATGCGTATGTTGCTCAACAATGGAATTCTGGAGGGCGATACCATTCTGCCTGCTCACGTTATCAACGATATGATGACCCCCAGGATAGTTCGTCCGGTGGGAGGGCTCCGCAGAATGTCTGGCGCTCAATTCAATACCTATGCCCTGGGCTGGAGTGTTTGGGACCATAACGGCAAAAAAGTAGTGGAACACGCCGGAGGAATGCCAGGCTATATCTCTCAGGTAACAATCGTTCCACAGGAAAAACTGGGGATGGTTATTCTCACCAACACCCTGAGCAATGTGCCCGCAGCCCTGCAAATGTATATTCTCGATCTCTATTTGAAGGATAAAGCCACCGATTGGTCGGCCCTTTTTCTAAAGTTTAAAGTTCAGGGCGAAGCACAGGAGAAAAAAGAGCTGGAAGAACGAGAAGCATCCAGAATTCATCACACCAAACCCAGCTTGGATTTGGAGAAATATGTGGGCGTTTATGAGGATAAAATGTATGGAAATGCGGTTATTACTTTGAAAGACAAGAAGCTACATGTGGTTTTTGAACCCGCCCGCGACATGTTTTATTCCGACATGGAACATTGGCATTTCGATACCTTCAAGGTTAAATTCGCCGATCCCTTTCTTCAGGCTGGATATATCACTTTCAGCTTCGACTCCATGCGAAATATCGAAGGATTCAAGATTGATTTAAAAAGTGATGATTTTCACTTCTTCAATCTGAATTTCAAAAAAGTGGTGGAGGAGTAAATCTCAGAAATGCCCGTTATGATTTCGTTCCATAAAATCATAATAAATTACCTGCCATTGGTTAATTTGTAAAGCTTCTGCAATGATAGTCATCTTAATTTTGCCGGCTTATTAATTTCTGGATTATGCGTTATAAATTACTGGCTATTTGGCTCTTTTTCACAACAATTCTCTCGGCCCAGACTGAGGAAAAACCCACCATCAAAATTAAGGGTCTCGTAAAAGCCGATTATATTTTCGACTCGCGCCAAAATGTCGAAGGACGGGAAGGTTTCTATATAGTCTACCCAAAACCCAAAGTTTACGATGCCAATGGGGTGGATATCAATGCACAACCATCGGCCAATCAGTATGGTATGACCACCCGAATTGGTCTGGAAGGTTCTGGGGTGGATGTTTTCAACGCCAAGTCCTATGCCTTGATTGAAACCGATTTTACTGGCCCAAGCAATGCTCATAACAATGTTCTGCGGTTGCGTCATGCTTATATCAGACTCGATTGGGAGAAAACGAGTTTGCTGGTTGGGCAGTATTGGAGCCCCACCGATGTGCCGGAAATGATACCCAATATTCTGTCGCTCAACACCGGGACGCCTATGCATGCTTTTTCCAGAGGCCCGCAAATCAGGTTAACTCAAAAAACCGGAGCGATTAAATGGGTAGCAGTGGCCTATGCTCAGCGCGATTTTGCCAGCAACGGTCCCGAAGGAGCCAGCAGTATCTATCTCCGCAATGCCGTTTTGCCCGATTTGTCGCTCCAAAGCCAATTCGTTCACGCCAAAGGTATGGTGGGTTTGGGGATTAATTATAAACAGCTCAAGTTCAACTCTTTTACCAGTGATGGGAAACTTCTTTCCGACAGATTAGCTTCATGGTCGGCACTGGCTTTTGCACATTTTAAAACCCAGGCATGGGATTTTAAAGTTCAGGGAGTTTGGGGACAGGATTTATCCGACCATTTGTTATTGGGTGGTGCTGCGGTGAGTTCTGTGGATAGTTTAAATGCAAAAATCTCCTACACCAATGTGGGAGCCTATTCCGTATGGTCATCTGTTTTCTATAAAGTGAAAGGCTGGGAGTTTGGCGGATTTGTGGGTTATGCCGCCAATTTGGGCAGCAATCTGGAAATAGTCGGTCCGAATTATGCCCGTGGAAATAATATAGAATATGTTTATCGTGTTAGCCCACAATGGTATTATCACATCAAAAATCTCATCATAGCCAACGAGTGGGAATATACTGTGGCAGCTTATGGAACCCCCGATAAATTTGGAAAAGTAAATCAAAGCGACGAAGTAGGAAATTTTCGGTTTACCCTGTCACTGATTTACATATTCTAACAAAAGATTTTCAGCAGATTAAACAATCATTATTTCAATTGTTCATATTGCTTATAGGCTCCTGATTTTACCAGTTCTTTAATGGGCTCTACCTTAGGATATTGCTTGCGGTTTCCAAGATTATACATCTTTTTAAAAGGGTCGGTTTCAATCACTAATTTGAGCAAAGAATCCAATGTGGGTGGATTCAACATGCGTGAATATTGCTCAATTTCAATATCTATATAAGCTGTGTGAATCCCTATTCCTATTTCATCCAAATAAAAACCTTCCCCCAAATCCACCGGATAACGAAGATTTCCCTGCTTGTCGAACATATCGCGTGGTGCGGGATACGAAACTATTTTTGTTTTGCTTTCGTCCATAACCACAGGAACCAGTTTGCTAAAATCCTGTTTCATTTGATATATCACCGTAGGAGCGCCGGATTTGTCGTAGGTGGCTTTCTTTTCCTGTGTTCTGCATCCTGAAAACAAAGATAGAATCAGGAGCAACGATACTAGATTTTTCATTTTTAAGGAGATTTTAAAACGCTAAAGCAAACTTACTCACGATGGTCGTGAATGAAAAGTTTGCTATAGCGGTTCTTTAAATTATTTCACCACATTAAATTTTAACGCTGTCGAACCTTCATCATCTGTAAACCGTACAAAATAAACCCCCGATTCCAGATCGGAAATATCGATAGATAAGGGAGATGTTAGAGAAGCATCGGGTTGAATGGGCATCACAAGTTGACCTAAGCTGTTGTAGATGGATATCTCGGAAATATTCAGGCTTGCATTGTCTTCAATTTCAATAAAAAGCTTGTTGTTTGCGGGATTTGGATAGAGGCTCACGCGATGGTTCGCCACTAAATCTTCAATGCCTGCAGGACCTTTTTTCTCAATATTTACATCTAGCAAATAGGTTCCGGTTTGTCCCACAAAATATGGTGCCACAAAAAACTTGATGGAAGGTTTTCCATTCACCACAATAATCGAAGGTGCCTGCGAATCATATCCAACACCGGCTCCATTGCCTTCGTTATACGAAAAAATAACATCGTTGGTATAGGTAATTCCATTGCCCGAATTATAGCTGTCGTGAACCCTTGCAGTGATTTCATATTTGTAATTGGGGTCAAGATTGTATTGATAATAATCGTAATCTGTTCCCACATGGGTATTCGAACCGGTGGTCAATTGGTGTACCCCATTGGAGGCGCTAAAATCATAGGCATTGGCTTCGGTATCATTGTTTTCATAGGGGTCGGCTTGTATGCCTGGAGCCACTATTTTTACAGTTATTGGATTGGGAAAATCGTTGGTGGAGCCAATCAAATTCCAGTTTCCACCGGTGGCTTGTTCCCAAAAGGCCAGAATATAAGTTCCTGGCTCCAGATTGACCGAAGATGTGGAAAAATTCTCAGTATAATAATATCCGCCATCATAACTGGCAGACATATCCTGAACCAAAGCCTCGTATTCGCCTTGGGAATTGTATAAATCGGCCGATACTGTTCCATTGTAATTGTTGCCAAAGTTTGCGATATTGGCAGTTATCGTTAAAGGTTCCCCCTGAATAATTGGATTCGGATTAAATTGAGCCACCGAGTACATTTGAATGGAATTCGACGGACCATTGATGGTGATAGTTACCTGATTGTTATAGCTTCCATTTTTTATGGCCGACCAGTCTTCGCCGGCTTTTTTACTATAAATACCCAAGGTATATTGACCTGGGGTTATGGGTAAACCTGCAGTGGTAAAGGTGAGATTGTAGTAATAGCCGGTTTCAAGGGTTCCGCTTAAAGTTTCAACCAGGCCAACATTGGCTCCATCGGAATTGAAGACAGCAACGGTTAAATCGCCGGTATAGTTGGCTCCGCTTTGATTGAGAACAGATGCCGATACGCTGAAGGAGCTGAAGAAGTCAATGGGAGAGGGGTTTACTGTGATATAGGAGTAGAGTTCTAATGGAGACCCTTCGCCTGGGGTTGAACCACCCCCGCCTCCGCCACCACCTGCTTCTGGCTCAATGCCATAAACAATTTGCTGATATTGATTGTAGTTGGAAGCTCCAGAGCCGGTTCCGCCTGTTCCCGGATTCAGATTGTCCAAATAGAAATAGCCATCATAATAGCCACTCCAGCCCCAGTTAAAATGGAAATAATTATTGGCATCGTAGCCGTCGCAAACAAAGGCATGACCGCCTCCTTGTCCTACTCCTGCATACTCAATGGGCCTGTTATTGTTGAGCTCATTTTTGCAAAGGTTGATCCAATTGGCATCGGTGTAGCTGCTGCGCATGGTGAAGGTTGTGCCGGAACTGTAGCTAAAATAGGATTTCAGTGCATTGGCAACCACATCCAACGAACTGGTGCTGCTGCCTCCTTCCTGCGCCGGGCCGTAATTCATTTCAAGGCTTACCCCGCAGTGATACATCAGTGTGGCCACGTGCGTATTGCTTGAAGTCACCTGATTGGGCATGGCCGACCAATTATATGTTTGGGCTCCAAAATTTGCCGATAGACTACCATATTTCGAGTGATTGTAGGTATGGTAACCTTCGCCATTGTCCGGATAGTTATGATATTTCATGATTTGTGCCATGGCGGTGGCTACGCAGCCAGTTGCTACGCGCTGTTGATAATCATTATCATAGGGGCATAAATCATGGTAATAGTCCATCTGATCCCAAATTGTAGTAACCAATGGATTTACCACTTGCGAATTTTTTTCTTCGGCATAGGGGAAACCTGCTTTTAGCCTTTCCCATTGCTGTTCAATTTCTTTTCCGGCGGGCAATTTCTGGTCAATGATATCCTTTATTTCCCAGCGATATTTATCCATCCATTTAACAAAAGCATCGGGTTGGTTTTCTTGTCGGTAGGCTTTCTGGGTTGAGTAAGCCAAAACCGGAACCACAGCATCGTCGGCACTGATAACAATATAGCCGTCGGAACCTTCGAAGTTAAAAACATAATAATAGGGGGCTTCTTCCATTTTTTGAGTAGCAAATGGAGAATACATTCCCCCCGATACATAAACCAAACTTATGTCTGAAGGCTTTTTACCCTTATAATCCAATTGATTAACAAAGGTTTTGGCTACTTTTTTTGCTTCGCTAACTTCCACTTTTTTTGCAAATAGCTGTGGAAGGATGAAGAGAAAGGTAAATGCAAGGGTAAAAATTGATTTCATAACTTTAGTATTAAAATGAAACATACAAGCTTCTCTTGATTCTTTGAAAGAGAAAAGCACTAAGAACTTCCTAAATTATAAATTCTTTTGGGCGGTTTAATAAATGACTGCAAAAATGTGGTGGAGTATAAAATACACTAAAACAATGAAATAGAGAGTTTTAAAATGAATCAACTTTGTATTAAAGGTCAATTAAATCGTTTTTTATGGCGAATTTTACTAAGTCGATGGTCGATTTGAGCTCTAATTTTTGTAGGATATTGTTTTTATGGGTTTCAACTGTTCTTACGCTGATATAGAGCTCACTCCCTATTTCCTTGTACGACAATCCTTCGGCAATAAGCTTTAATATTTCCCGTTCCCGTTTGGTTAGATTCGATAGTTTTAAATTATTGAATTTATCTTCTGCCGATGATGATTTCTTGATATAATCCATCAAAATGGTGTTGGGAATTTTATCACTGAGATATTCAAAACCCTGATGAACTTTTTTTATGGCTGTTACCAAATCTTCACGCATGCTGTCTTTGGGTAAAAAACCCTTGGCGCCCGATCTGATGCTTTTGAAAATGGTTTCCTCATCGGTGTAGGAGGAGAATACAATGATGCGAATATGAGGATAATCGCGACTTAAAATTGCTGCAATTTCTATCCCCGACATTTTGGGCAAGGAAATATCTAATATGATTATTTCGGGCTTTATAAACTTTAATTTCTCAAAAAGCTCGTCTCCATTTGAAGCTTCACCAACAATCTCTATTTCATGCTCTTTTATAAGAAGGGCAAAAATACCGTCTCTTACTATCTGATGGTCATCTACAAGCAATACCTTAATCTTGTTCATAGGTAGAAGTTAAATTTCAGGCTAATATAAAGAAAATTTAGCTTATATAAATGTTGGATTCATCTGATGGAAAATGCAATTTATTGTTAAGACATTTATACAAACCAACTTGAGTGTTTAAGAATTTTCAGGCTAGTTGGAAATCCTTAAAATCAAGAGATAGCTGCTTCAAATTGACGGAGAAATTTCAAGTCATTTTCAAAGAATAATCGCAAATCCTTAATCTGAAACTTCAACATGGTTATCCGTTCAATGCCCATTCCAAAGGCAAATCCTGTATATTCTTCCGGATCAATACCGTTGTTTTTGAGTACGTTTGGATCAACCATACCGCAACCCAAAATTTCAACCCATCCACTGTATTTACAAATATTGCAACCTTTCCCCCCGCATATATGGCAACTGATGTCCATTTCGGCTGATGGCTCTGTAAAGGGGAAATAGCTTGGGCGAAGTCGTATTCCGGTATTTTCACCAAACATTTCTTTAGCAAAATACATCAGGGTTTGCTTCAGATCGGCAAAGCTCACATTCTTGTCAATATAGAGCCCTTCAACCTGATGAAATATGCAATGTGCTCTGGCAGAGATAGCTTCGTTACGAAAAACACGTCCGGGAAAAATACTTCTGATGGGGGGCTTTTGGCTTTCCATGACGCGAACCTGCACAGAGCTTGTATGGGTTCTTAGAGCAATATCGGGTTTCTTTTCAATGAAGAAAGTATCCTGCATATCGCGTGCAGGGTGCTCTTCGGGGAAATTTAATGCGGTGAAGTTATGCCAGTCATCTTCAATCTCAGGACCATCTGCCACAGTGAAACCAATCCGTGAAAAGATATCTGTTATCTCATTTCGAATGATGGAAAGCGGATGGCGGCTACCGGCTTCTGCCTGAACAGGCATAAATAAATCTATATATTGCCCCGAATCTGTTTCAAGTGATTCCAAAAGATTTTTAACCTTTTCTATCTTTTCCTGAACAGCATTTTTCAGGTTGTTCAGCAAGATGCCTACCTCTTTTCGGTCTTCCGGAGCTACTGTTTTAAAGTCGTTGAAGAGTGCTGGAATAAGTCCTTTTTTGCCAATATATTGTATCCGGAAGTTTTCAAGCTCATCGAATTTGGTCAATTCGTATGAAACTACATCATCTATGTATTGCTTTATTTTGTCAATCATGACCTATTTCTCCACTATTTTAATCTTCATGGTAACATTATCTATGGGCATATTGGCTTTTCCTGTTGGAACGGAGGCCAATTTATCCAATACATCAAATCCTTCTGTAATTTCTCCAAATACGGTGTATCCACCATCTAAATGGGGAGTTCCGCCAATGGTTTTATATGCGGTTTTTTGTTGTTCAGTGTATTTAAAATTTTCAACAGCTATACCTTCCGCTTTCATAAGTTCTGTAATCTGCTGCGAATAAGCATTGAGTTCGGCTGTTTTACGAGCCTTTTGCAACTCATTTACTTTATCGAAAATATCTTTATTTTCTGGTCTGGTAATGAATTCCCTTACTGCATCAGCTTGCATAGACTGAGTGATACGCGATTCAAAAGCTGCAATTTCTGCATCATTCGATACTTTTCCCTGGACAATATAGAATTGAGAACCACTGGAAGCCTTGGTTGGATTAACATTATCACCCATACGTGCAGCTGAAAGTGCTCCTTTTTTGTGATAATATTTATGAGCCATAAATTCTGCTGGAACAGTATATCCTGGGTCTGTACGACCATCCTTATTACCACCACCCTGAATCATAAAATCCTTTATTATTCTGTGCCAGGGCGACTCATTATACCAGCCTTCTTTAACTAATTTTACAAAATTGTCGCGGTGCTGCTTTGTCTCATTATAGAGAAAGCCCTTCATGTTTCCATAAGGTGTTTCAATAACGAAATAGGTTGTCTTTTCCTGGCCTTGAGCAGCGAGAAAAATAAATCCGAAAATCAGAGAGAAAATTAGATTTTTCATTTATACAATGGTTTGAAAGGTTGTACTTATTTTGTTCATAATTTCTTCAAATTCAGCCGCTGTCAGTTTCAGTTTAGGTTGTTTGAAGTCTATATCGTATACGGTATTGATAGGCACTAAATGAATATGTGCATGAGGAACTTCAAGCCCCAGAACAGCAATTCCAATTTTCTTGCAGCTCACATGTTTTTCTATGGCTTTTGCAACTTTTTTGGCAAAAACCATCATCTCAGCAAGGTCGTTATTATCCATATCGAAAATATAATCTGTTTCTTTCTTGGGGATAACGAGTGTATGACCTTTTACAAGGGGGTTGATATCCAGAAACGCATAAAATTTGTCGGTTTCTGCAATTTTATAAGATGGAATCTCTCCATTTATAATTCGGGTGAATATAGTTGCCATAGTTTTTAGTCTCTGGTTATTTCCATGATTTCGAACGGAACAATTCCAGCGGGGACTTTAATCTCAGCTATTTCTCCAACGCGTTTACCAAGAAGTCCCTTGGCAATGGGAGAACTAACTGAAATACGACCCTTTTTCAGATCAGCTTCTGTTTCAGGCACTATTTTGTAGGACATAACCGAAGCATTTTTCAGGTTTTTAATTTTAATAGTAGAAAGAATGAGGATTTTAGTTGTATCCATTTTCGATTCATCAATAAGACGGGCATTCCTGACAATGTCCTGTAACTTTGCAATCTTCATTTCGAGTAAACCTTGTGCATCTTTTGCTGCATCGTACTCGGCATTTTCAGATAAGTCGCCTTTATCTCGTGCTTCGGCAATCTGACGTGAAATGGACGGCCTTTCCACAGAAATTAAATGATTCACTTCCTCCGTTAATTTATCCAATCCTTCTTGTGTAAAGTATTTTATTTCTGACATAACTGTTGTTTTTATATTCATCATTAATGAAGAAAAGACCCTTATTTGCATAAGGGTCCTTTCTTTTTGCAAAGAAACAATTTTTCTTAATATTATTCTTGTGGTCTAACTTGCTAAAAAATTAGAGGCTAAATCTTACACCCAATCTATGGATACCATTGAAACTTCTGGTGGCCTGATAGGAATAATCGATGCCGAAATGTGTTTTTTCTTCCTTGTTAAGGGGAACCTGAACACTGAAACCGCCGCTAAAGCCTTTATGAAGAGTAAGATTCTCAACGTCATCATAGAGTTTGTCTTCGTAGGTATAACCTGCGCGAAGAAGTATGATGTCTCTCAAGGAAAGTTCACCACCCAAAACATATTGGTCGCGTGTAAATGAGTTGGATACGAAGGTACCGGCTAAAGTAAAACGACTTAATTCGCCAATAAGAAAATCGTAGCCTAAACCAATATTCAGCTGAGCAGGTAACTCAAATTTCTCCGAACGCCATTCAGTTGTAAACGAGTTTGCATTACCAGGGAGCAATGATTTAAGTGATAAACCATCGCCGGAAAATCTCATTGGAGTACCAATGTTTTTTAAGCTAACACCAAGTTTAAAGTTGTCGTTAGGTCCGGTGATATATTGGATACCAGCATCAATAGCAACCCCTGTAGCAGATACATCGGCCATGGATTCGGAAATAATTTTTAATACAAATCCCCCATGAATACTGTTTGAGAATGAGCGGGCATAGGCCACATTGATATTAATAAGGGATGGACTATAGGTTCCGGCACCTTCATCGGGTAAAGCGGTGGTGGTGCGGTCAATGGTACCAAAATTCATATTCATGATGCTCAATCCCAATGCACCTGATTCACCTACTTTGGTAGCCAAACCAAATGAATAAATATCAATGTCTGCCGAAGTAAAGTATCTGGTATAGGTTAATCCAGCATCAAAACCCTTGGTCTGAGCTAAACCCCCTACGTTACCAAAAATTGCTTCGAGACCTGTTACTGTAGAGGATCCGGCACTTCCCCAACCTGAGGTTTTAGCCCAGGGATTAATGAGGAGTTCTGTTGCTCCGGCCTGACCTGAACGGTCTTTATTTCCTGCAAAGGTATTCTGTACAGGTAGTATGATGCTTGCAACAAGAATTACCGCTATTGAGATTTTATATAGATTTTTCATACTCTGTAATTTTATTTTTTTGAAAATCATATTTATTGCCATGCCTCCTCAATTAGAATGTGTTTAAGTCAAGTTTACGCAACATTCCAAACCATTTCAGAACCCGTTCTTTTTTTGCTCCATCGATTTCGGATTCCACATGGATCAGATACATACCCCCGGCAATGGGAACACCTGAGAAGTTTTTCAAATCCCATTCAATAAAGGTTTGGGCATTGTCTTTCTCAAATTGTCGAATTTCGGTTCCGCTTAAGGTGTAGATTGTGACGGTACATTTGTCAGGAAGGTTGGTAATTTTAACCCTGTTGTCCAATGGAACCGGCTCATAGGAAGAATAAGCATAATATGGATTAGGCACAACCCGAATCATATCCAAATCGTCATCATAAGCTGTTTCATCATAGTATGATGTGGCTATTGGACGGGTGGAGAAGTTGTACATGGGGAAGTTGTTATTTTGGAGTCCAAAGCTTGTAACTATGGAATCTGGTATTGCAACAGATGAATAATGACGGGCATATGGTTTAGCCAACCTTATTTTTACTTTTATGTCAGTTGCCAAATGCCTTGTTGGATCAGCCAAGGGAATGGTAACCCACATGGCCGAACTGTAAATGGTTCTGAAAGCAAGCAATGGTATAGGAGCTGTTTCAGCATAGGTCAAAGCATCTACATAAGATTTTCCGGCATCATAGGCAGGGAAGAATAACTCCTTAACCTGTTGATTTCCTTCAAATTTGCGGGGACTCATTACATAAATATAATGCTTGCCACCGAATAAATACTGACCATTTGACTGATTTTGTGTACTTGCGGTTGGATTCCACTTCATGTCGCGGCCATTATCGGCTGACAACCAGGAATCTTCACCGTAGATAATATTCAGGCGTTCTCCGGTTTCCACATTGATGGCATAGCCTGGGAACCAACCCATACCTGTAGCACTTATGTAATTGGCATCTTCTTCATTGGCCGATGCTGTGGTCAATTCAGTTGCGAAATTACCGTCTTTATCAATGGATGGACTTCTTCTGAGCCAGAATCTTTCTGCGTTATTTTCCGATAAACTTCTGTCGGCTGACATTTCAATTACCGGACAACGAGTCCATTTAGATTTATCGCTGGTAATAACAAAATCTATGCTGGCAAGATTACGTAAACTATTATCTGCTCTGGATGGCTTATCATAAGCTGGTCCATTGGCATCCTGAGGATTAAAAGCTGCTGTCATGGAATATGGTGCCCATGTTCTTCCAACCAAACCTTCAAAGTTTGATCCTGGATCCCAGGGATTTCCACCGTCCATATCGTCATCATTTGGATCACCTGCATCACCTGCTGTGGTGGTACCAGAACGAATCCAGTTCCAGGAAGTTCCGGGGACATCTAAATCAGGTAAGCCAACATACCATGCCAAAGAACTGTCAGCGTATGTGATACTGCTCGAAAGAACATTGTTATTGGTTGCTAAAACTTTATAAACACTTGCAGTATTATCACCATCGGGACGTTTACCAACATTATAAGGGCCTGAATAATAAATCTGCTCCAGATTTACGGAGAAACCTAAATCAGAGATAATTTGCTCATTTTTGGTCAGAATGCTGGTTTCACTTGGGTAAACAATTCCTGTTTCCATATCTTTCAATTTCCAGCCTGATACCATCATACGGGCAGTATCTCCACCTGCTAATATGGCTAAGTCTCCAGAAACATTTGAATTTATTACAGGATAAAGTGAGTCAAACTTCAATTGGAAAATACCTGCTTTCACGTTAAGTGGGTCAACCACACGAATATCAACTGGGCCGTAGCCAATTTTATAAGTGGCTTCGTAGGCAATTGGATAATCGTCAGAGCCGATGATATTGAGTGAGTCGGCAGGTTTTTTGGCCAGAATTTCAGCAACGGTTTCGTCGGTGAGTTCAATTTCCATATTACCATTTCCACGTCCTTCAATACGGGTTATTTGTGGTTGGTCGCCATAAGCTGAATTCAGAATAGCTCCATTTACCGGGCGGTGAGGGATTACAGTATAGGTTTTTATATTTTTTCTACCCGACAAATAAGGTAATTTTTGACCATAAAGACCGTTTAAAATTCCGGGCTCCTGACTGTAAGTCATAAAATTATTATGTGCATAAGCCAAAGCCATGAAATAGTATTGTTTATGGTTTATTAACTGCTTGGCTCCTTCTGCAAAGGCGTCTTCTGTCAGAGTGAAAGAATGGCGAATACCGTTATCAGCACCATCAACCATGAGCTTTGGTACATTGGCATCAATCGATTGGTCATAATTATAATTAATTAATCTACCAATACCATTCTTAATGTCGAATTGTGCTACCAATCTGGCCTGATCGGGGTCGTCAAGGCTTTCTACGCTAACTGCAGAATTTCTCAATTGATAAATCTGATAGCCCTCAAATCTATAGTAAGGATCCCAGTTTAAAGAATCGGGCGATTTAATATTGGGGTCGATTTCATTATATCCTTCAGCGTAGTTATTGCTGGTGGGGCGGTTAGAGATAAAGAAGATTACGTGTTGATCCATCTCACTGAAAGTTAAGTCAGGAGCATTGGGGCCGTCAATTACTTTAAAGCAATTGTCAAATAAGGCCTGGCATTTATCATCTACTACGCGAAGCAATTCTACAGATGCAAATGGGCCTCCGGAGGCTGCGCGAGCCCATGGCACCCCTACTGTAATATAGTTAACAGCACCTGGTTCCAGAACGAAAGGACCTGCAGATTGCATGAAACGACGGTCGCCGTAGCGGTTTCCAGCTTCTTCTTCAGTCCAGTATTTTCCGTTGGTGTTATAACCTCCATTTGGGGGCAATCCGCCAGTTGACCAGTTCCATGGGTCAGAATTACCAGGAAACATGAAGTCAGTTTCAGGACCAACGGCACCAGAACTAATATGTGCATTACCACCATACAACATCTTGGTATTGTCTTTCCATATACCACGAAGGAAATTGTAATATTCAGGAGCAACTCCAGGGTCGGTTGAATAAGCTGGTCCTGTATTATTATGATAAACAAAACGACGCATACCGTAACGTTCATCATCAACAATGCCATTGCCAAAATTCACACCATTTATACTAGCATCTACTATTTGCTCGTAGGTAGTATCACCATTGATAACTACTGTATTATATTTTGGGTTATCCACGCCATCAGGATCCATATAGGGTCCCTGGAAGAAGTCAACGCCAATCGCTGGAGGCTGCGAACCATAGGATTCAGGTTCATTGGCACCATCTAAAGCTTGTCCATTGTAACAATATCCCAAACCACGGCCAACATCACAACCAACATAATCGTCCCAGGCATAACCTAAGTCAGTATCAACCCAGGGAGAGAAATAGGTTTCTGTTAAACGGAATGTCGAACGGTTAATGATTTCGTAACTATAGAACGACATATTGTTAATAACGTCATTAGTGGCGAAACCAAATGCCTGACCACGAATTTCCAAACCAATGGAAGCTCCTTGAGTTTCTGTGTGGAAGTCTCCTTTATCGTTGAAAACCCACCATAAAGTTTCATCTCCTTTTAAAATCTGATCCACAAGAATACCTCCTCTTACAATACCCAATTCTGTTTCGGGAGTTGGTGTTGGGATATAAAATGGGTCATTTACATAGTTAATAGGACAAAGTTCATTATAGATATCGTAGTAAGGGTAGTCACCATTTTCAGGATCATAATCACCGTCCTGGTCCATATCGAAGAAAGGAGCCAAATAATAACTTTGATTCATAGAAACATCGCCGTGAGCGGGCCATGAATAAAAGGATTCAGGAATTGTATAGCCAGGAAAATCTTCTTCTCTATCTTCTGAAGCCCACCAGGCCAAAAATAAATCTACCTCGGCACGGGTTACTTTAAAATGTTTGTCATATTCAGCACAAGTTTCTCTTTCGATAGCAGCTGTACCATCAACTGTTAGGGGGCCTGTCCAGTAGTCGTTACCAACCTGACGATAACGAAGAGCAGCTAATTTCAACTGATTGTTAACGTCCAAACCTCCAATCCAAAGGGATCCGGAGAACATAGAAGTGGCAGTACCATCTTTTGGGATGAAGTATTGCGATCCTACACCACCAGGTAAATCCCACCACATATCACCACCGGTATTAATCCTTGCCCGAACATTGTTTACATCGAGGAATCGATAGCTTGTTGCCTGTGCGCAGCCGGCCGCTGTTGCTTTTACCTGATTTACAGATTTATTGGCTCCCACAAACTCTCTGGCCTGAGTTGGAGCCAGAATAGAGATACTCAATAAAACCAAAAATATCCTGTATATATTCTTCATTTCTCTATTTTTTTTCATTTCAAAAATATAATTCAGCATTTCAATTAAAAGTTAAAGATAAGACCTAAATGAATGGTTCTGGGTGAGCTGTAGTTACCTGGATTATTCACTCTGGTTTCGTAAAGTAACCTGTAAGATTCCTCATTAAGTTGATTGGCTATATCGCTTTGCCATTCTGGTGCAGTTAAATAACCATCATCGTCCGGGTTTCCGCTATAGGCATAAACTCCGGTAATATTTTTGGAATTCAATACATTGTTTACGGAAAGATAAACATTCAGATATGACTGTTGTTGAGAATTATCTTTCTTCTTAAAATAGATATCCTTGTCAAGTCTTAAATCCATACGGAAAGACCAGGGAATGCGTGATCCATAATAACTGCCTTTCAACACAGTTGTACTACCTAAATTAAGTGCATATACATTTTCAGATCTGGTATAAGGAGTACCACTACCGCCGTTCATTGTCACAGATATACCTGTATTGGCCAGTAACTGTATAGGGTCTTTACCCGACTTGCTTCTTTTGATAACCGGACCATTGTATTCCTTGCCATCACCATATCTAAAGTCAAATACCACGTTAATGGCATGTCTTCTGTCCCATGCCAGCGGACTAACAGAACGAAGGTTTGGTAAACCTGAATTTACAAGTGCCGCAGCAGTTTCGCTGGAAGAACCTGTACCATCGGCAAATTGGAGGGTATAAGCTGCTCTAACTCTCACGTTCTTTGTTCTTCTGAGGTCATAGGAAATTGTTAAACCTTTTACTGTACCAAAGTCAATGTTTTTGTAGGTATAGTAATCTTTGGGATAGGCTCCGGCAAAACGTGAATATTGAACCAGGTTTCTGATTTCTTTATAATAGGCTGCAATACTCAAAGATGATGAATTGGAAAGCTTTTGAGTAAATCCTAATTCATAATCTATGGTCTTTTTGGGCTTCAAATCAGGATTGTTAAAAGTAGTTGTTGAAGCATAGAACAAATATTGTGATGGAATGAACCTGATGAATTCCAATGGACGTTGGGTTAAAATGTCATAGTGAGCAAAGAATAAAGCTTCGTCAGAAATAGGGAAAGAGAAAGAAAGACGTGGTAAGTAGCTCCACTGTGGTTCATAATCTTTAAATGCTTCTTTAACTAAAGATGTATTGGCATTTTGAAGGTATGGAGATACTCCGGAACCTTTATCCAAATCGTTGGGATCCTGAATTACGGCACCAAGATCGTTGTACCAAACATCGCCATCTCTGTAACCTGAGATTGATGTTGGGCTGGTTGCTTTGTCCACATAAACCACATAATCATCGGCAATATTGCTGGGGCGGTCAGCATTCAATCTGTTGTAATCGGCATCGCTAAGTTCTCCGGCTGTTTTGGCTGGATAGAATAAATAGGGATCTTTTAAGGTAAGTTGGTTGGCATCGAATCTGTCGACACGTAAACCCACATTTACTACGAGGTCACCATTAAAGTCGAATTTATCCTGAATATAACCTGCCAAATAAATGGGTTCATAAGCACCAGCATGTCTCAGGAAATCACCATTGTCGTCGGTTTTGGTAAAAAAATCGTCGAAGCTTTTTCTGCCTGTTAATTTATTTCCTTTATGGTCGTAGCCATATGCTGTCATATATGCACCTTCTCTAAAAGCACTTGCATTATTATGAAGTTCGTCAGCACTAAACATGGAAATGTCATACAAATCTTCACCAACACTGATGGTTTTCATTTTACCATCACGGTCGTAAACATTAATGGTTTGTGCTTCAACATCATAAGAGTCAATATCGATGAAATCGACACCGTCAACATCTAAACCTAATTTTTTTCTAAGGTTGATATCAAAGGTTCTTTGACTGGCTCCATCGTATTTTCTATAATAAAGGATGGTGTCAACAAATTGACCGCTGGGGGTTTCGCTGGCATGATAAATACCATCGGTGTAAACCAAATAGGGATTATCGGTATCAATTTCACCTATGTGGAAATTGGTTAAACCTCTCATAAGTGTCCACAATCCGGTTGGCGCATAACTAAAGGCACTTGATTTTTGTTGCTCGTACTGAAAACCAAATTTAATTTCGTGGGTACCAATATCCATGGAAGCAGCAACGTTTACACCTAACTGGCTTTGGTCGAATTCGCTATAACCGTTGGAAACAACACCTGGTGCTGTCCATAAGCCATAAATATTATCTGGATTTTGACCATTCAATAAACCATTACCAAGCTGAATCTGGTCGAGATTGGAGTGGAAAAATGAGTTGGGGAAGAAATCGTAATATTGAAGGGTATGATTGGCAAGAGCCATATTTTCGGAATATGGAGTAAAGGTAACCAAAGTATCAAAATCCCAGTTATTGATAAACTTAACGTTGGGGGTATTGGTTATGGTATCAAATCCATTTTCGTAGGACGCGATTTTGGTGGTTTCATACTTACCTAAATAACCATATTTGAACAAATCATCTTTAAATTTACTGCTTTCTGTTTTACTGAAACGCTTGGAGTAGTCTACCTGAATGGAGTAGAAAAAGTTTTTAGCCAAACTGGTACTTTCTTTTTTGGCAGGGAACTTTTGGGTAAAACGGCCATAGGCTCTCCAGGTATAATCGGTGGTGGCTGAGTTATTGTCCCAATTAAAAACCGAATTTCCATAATCGAAATTATTACCTTTAAAATAGTTGAAGGTACCACCAAAAGTAAGATTGGTATTTTCTGATGTTCTAACATCGAGTTTCAACGACAGGTTTGACGAGAAATTATCGGAATTTGGAGCTGCTTTCACATTTTCCAAATTGTTTGCTTTGGTGAATTCTGCATTTTGATAAATACCAAATCCAACCCCTGATGGACGAACGGGTGTATTATAGAGATATGTTTGCCAATCGTCGGTAGCTTTGGTAATCCCAATAGGTGAATTATAGCCAGACTTATTATAAGCTACGTTTCCAGCAAGGAAGAAGCCCAGCAGTGCAGTAGAAGATTCTTCTTTGCCTTTAAAAAGAGGGCCGGTGAGGTTAAATTCCGCGCTGTTGGAACCATAACCATCGAGGAACTGTGAGGTTTGAGCCTCAACGCCTCCACCAAATTCCCGGGAGGGACCTTTGGTTGTGATGGAGATAACACCACCGGTTACGTCGCCATACATGGCCGGAGTACCGCCCAGTAAAACGCTTACCTGCTCAAGAGCTGAGGCGGGCAAACTTGAAGAACCGATTACTTTAACTCCATCGATATAGGTTACTGTTTCTTCGGATCTTGCGCCCCTTACACTACCCCTTTCACCATCCTGGGAGAATACACCCCCTACGGTTGTGGCTATGGAGTTGGCATTTCGGTTGGGCATTTTGGCAATTTCTTCTTTGGTAACAGTGGCACCTGTTGATGTTTTATCCTTCTCAATAAGAGGAACCTCATAGGCAATAATCTCAACCACATTTAAGTCAATGGCACTAGAGCTCATTGAAACGTTGAGGAATTCTATGGTTCCGGCTTTAATGACGACTCCCTGAATGGTTACAGGCTGAAACCCAACATAGGTGGCTTTAAGCTCATAGGATCCCGGTGGGATTGGCTTAATTACGTAGTTACCATCGAAGTCGGATGTGGTACCTCCAATGAGGGTTCCCCCCAACTCTAAAACGATATTGGCGAATGGAACAGGCTCTTTGCTATCCTTGTCTAAGATTTGTCCCTTCAGAGTTCCGGGTTGGGCAAAGGCCATTAAACTTGCGAATAATACTATTCCAGTTGTTAACAGTAAATTTCTTATCATACCTTGGAATTTTACAATATTTTTCAATATGCTATAAAAGCAGGTAAAATAACAAAATAATGCTGGAAAAAACAAAACAAATTTTAAGGGAAATTAACGTTTGTTAACAATGGGTTTAATAGGGGCGTGAAAGTATGGCTTGATGTATCACTGCCTGCCTTAAATCAACCTCAGATTCGTGGTTCTGTTCTTCCACATAGTCATACTGATAATCAATAGCTTCATAGGTTTCTCCCAGGTCATTGGGGGCTGTTTCCACATGCTTCAAAGAGGAGGCTGCATAATCGCTTCCGGTGTAGGAATCTAAGGATGTTGGTTTTGCGTGTTTCTCTGATTGTACGGGCTTTCTGGGGGTTTTTTTAACGACTTCTGCCTCGTAGGGATGGCTTGTTTTGGCGTGTTGAGCCTTTGGAATGTCGAATAATTGATTAAAAATGGCCTCTAAATCCGGTGCTTTTTGAGTATTGTCGGAATGAGAAAATTGATGATTTTGGGGCAAAGGTTTTTTTTGGGAGTTTTTTTTGGAATTAAGCCCCTTGTAAATACCATAGGCAACCCAGGCAAATACCAACAAACCGTAAATTAAATCTTCCATCGGAGAAAAATTAATGAGCCGTAAAGATAGATATAAAACATTATGAAACACCCACCTTTATCAAATCCAAACAAAAAAAATCGCAAATTCTCAACAGGAAGCACTAATCAATCCTTTGAAATAAAGCAGAGTACCTGCGAAAACAGATGTTATTTCGATGAAAGGAAAGGCAGCTTTTGAAATTTTAGTCAAACAGGGATTGAAACTTTTATTAAATCCCCAACCATCTCCACAGAAAGAACTCACGTTCGTGGGGCCTCATGTGCTTGGGTTTCCTGCGACTTTTTTTAATCATTTTCCGCTGTTCTTTCGCCTGACGATCAGTCTGTTCCTTATACATTTTGTCGTATATTTTAACTTCTTCGTCAATGGCTTTGTTTTGTTTTTTAATCATCTCCTTTTGAGCCCGCTTATCGCTGTTGGCGCTGCGGTTGAAAATGCCACATGAGTTCAATGATATTGCCAGAATAAGAATGGTTAGATTTATTACAATGGGTTGTAAATATCGTTGTGTACTCATTTTAACAGCGTTTTTAGTCAAAGTTTTGATGATTCAATTGAAGGTAAATCCTTATTAATTCAAAACATGTTTGGCAAGGATTTTTTGAACCTCGTAAACATTAACAGATTTGTTAAACCGCTTCATGATGCTTGGGGTTTGTTCACTGGAGACCCAGATTTTTAACTCGGCTTCCAAATCGAATGTGCCAGCAGTCTCAACACTAAATCTCGAAATACTTTTATAACTAACAGACAAGTATTCGGTTTTGCTGCCGGTTATTCCCTGAACATCGATAATAATGAGCCGCTTGTTGGTAAAGATAAACGTATCGCGAATAAGTTTAAAGCCTATTTCAATGGTTTCGCTGTCAATGAGCAGCTGGCCATAATCGCTTTGAAGCTTTTGATGGTCTACAGTGCCTGCGTTGCCCAGAATTGATGAAAAAATACTCATAATGATGGTTTTTTAGTTAGAATATTGAGTAGCCCCACCAGGACTCGAACCTGGATTTAAAGTTTAGGAAACTTCCGTTCTATCCCTTGAACTATGAGGCCCTGTTCTGCTGACAGCGCAATGCCAAAAGAATGTGGCAAAGGTAAATAAAAAAAGGGTTATCACTGACAACCCTTTTTGCTCCCCTTGTAAGACTTGAACTTACGACCCCCTGATTAACAGTCAGGTGCTCTAACCAACTGAGCTAAAGAGGAGTTTATATATTGATTTTAAGAACGCCTTCCGGAAAAAATTAATCATTTCCAAAAGTGGATGCAAATTTACAGGCATTTTTTGAATTCGCAAATATTTTGGAAAAAAAGTTTAATTTCATAAAATGCACAAATTCAGCAAGTAAACAAAAAGGGCTTCATTCATAATGTGACGATACTTTGATTTTTATTCTTCCGATTGTAATTTTTTGTAATCGATTATTTATCCAATTAGTTGTTTTGCCATAAATTTTAGGTGGAATGTTGTTTTCAAATGCTTTATTTTAAATTTGTAATATAATTGAGTGATTTTGCTCTAAAAACATCTTTATGAGAATCGGTATATTTGTTAAGATAGTATTGATATTATGTGGTTTATCATTTTTTATCATTCCTTCACAAGGTCAAACGCAACCCCAAAACGAGAACCATAAAGGGATTCTTGTGATGGGGGTGATTCGCTATACCGATGAAACTAAAATCAGAGAAGCCTATACTCCATTTATTGAAGAAATAGCCAGGCATTTTCAAAAGCAGCCCGAGCTAAAAATTGTGGACTATGAAGAACTTGCTCCTCTATTATTGAATGGTACTGTGGATATTGGCGTTTTTACCCCATTTACCTATATGGATGCCCGTCTTTATTCCATTAGAAATAATACTCCCATTCAATTGTTTGCCACTCATAAATCAGAGAGAAAACCAGGCTCCAGAGCTGTTATAGCCACTTTAAAAGAATCGAAAATTAATTCGGTTAACGATCTAAAGGCGAAAAAGTTCCTGTTCACAAATAGCTCATCAGCAACAGGATATCGAGTTCCTTTAACATGGTTTCGGAGCAATGGAATAGAACCAGATCATCATTTTTTCGATTATGACTGGTCGGGTAGTCACGATAAGTCAATTAAAGCTTTATGCAATGGAGAAGTTGATGGCATAGCTACCTATTTGGAAGCATTGGATCAGGAAGGGGTTGATGCTGCTAAAATCAACATCCTTTGGCAGTCAGATTTTTTTGTTCCCAACAATGCCTATGTTTTTGCCCCCGCATTGGATAAAAATCTGGCTGACCAGATTCGGGGTTTTATGCTGGGGGTAAAGGATAATCCAGTCTTGATGGATAAATTGTTTTCGGGAAATCCTTTACAAATCGAAGGCTGGTATGCATCGGACGAGAATACCTTTAACGAGTTGAGACATGTATTGAACCGAAAACGAATAAGACCTGTTATAAGCCTAACCTTTGAGCAACACTCGAGCATTCGGGCTGAAGATTTCGGGTTTATAAGTCTTTTAAAAAGAAAATGCTACGATGAAATCTTTGCCAGTGGCAGATTTGCTCAGGTTGATACAGTTTGGCAAAAGGAAACCGGGAAAAATCATTTCAATATGTTTTTGGCTAAAGTTCACGATGATTTATTTGATTATTCCATTTATAGCAACGATGTGCTTGTTCTCAACGGCCAATTGTCAAAAGACGGCTTAAACACTAAATTACCAGAGATTTTACTGGCTGGTGTGCTGCAAAAGTATCCTGTAGAAACTCAGATTTATTTTGATACACACAGTTGGTTTGTAACCTGGGGAACCGAAGATGGAATAAACCCCAAAAATTACCTTTTTAAGGTTCATGGCCCCGATACAGTGGTTGTGGTTCATGGTGGGCAGATGGAGATAGACGAAAGAAGTGCTCATTTTCCGGCCCATTTTAGTTCCTTTTTTCAAAAAAAATCAAAGGTTACGATTGAATATATAACCCCGGAAAATGAGACCCCCACAGAAACTACTCAGGCACAGGGTGTTTCCTTTTGGGACAATCTGGATAATATTTGGGGGATTATTGGAATTGCTGTTGCATTACTAACAATTCTTATTACCAGCTTATTCCAATATCGCAATCATTTGCGGTTCAAGAAAATGCTCTTTCAAGCCAATAATCTGCTGGTAGATTATTTAAGAGGCTCGGCGACCCATGAAAAGATTATTGATTTGAAAACCATGTTTGGACAGCTATTGGAAACCAGTCATATTAAGGAAGTACAATATAATATACTCATTAACAAAGTAGATGAAATTCAAAACCTTGTTAACTCCAAATCGCCCCTTACCGATGAAATAAAAAATGAGATTGAGAAAATTATTGCAGATGGTATAATTACAGAAAAAGAATATCAGCATTTAATTCATCTGTTAAAAATGCAGAAATATAATAGTTGATTTGAGAAAATATTTTTTTAAATCATTGCATATCAAAATAATATATTGATTTTTCAGGATTTTAAGGATAGGGTTAAGTGGGATATATTAGGTAAGTTTTATAACTACTTTTCTTTATTTTTGCAGCATATTCAAATGTGAAATCGAGTTGAATGAAGGTTAACATAGTAAATCAGTCAAAACACAGCCTGCCATCGTATGAGACAATAGCCTCTGCGGGCATGGATTTGCGCGCCAATTTAAATCAGCCGCTACATATTAAACCCTTAGGCAGGGAACTAGTTCCCACAGGATTGTTTATCGAGTTGCCCGTTGGCTATGAAGCACAAGTAAGACCACGAAGTGGCCTGGCCTATAAAAAAGGAGTGGGTATTGTGAATTCTCCGGGTACTATTGACGCCGACTACAGAGGCGAAATCAAAGTCATTATTATAAACCTTTCTGAGAACGAGTTGATTATTGAAGATGGAGAGCGAATAGCCCAAATGGTTGTGGCCCGACACGAACGCGTTGTTTGGGACGAAGTTCCCGAATTGGGTGAAACAGAAAGAGGAGCCGGCGGGTTTGGATCAACCGGAAAAAAATAAACTTATTTAACTAACAAAAAACCAAATGACTAAAAACAATCTGAAATCTCTGCTCTTTACTCTCGCCATACTTTTTACAATTCAATTGTTTGGACAAACTCTGCCTGACGAAAAAAAGGCGCGCGATGCCATGAATACCTTTTTAGATGCTGAAAAGGCAAAGCTCACCGAAAATTATGACGAGGCTGTTTCACTCTATCGCAAAACCCTTGAAATTGATGCTGATTATGACCCCGCCATGTATGAGTTGGGAAGACTTTTAATCTATCAGCAAAACTATGCCGAAGCCCTTATGTGGATTGAAAAAGCATGGAAGCTTGATGAGTCGAACAAATGGTATGGTTTATTGCTCGTCGATTTGTATCGTAATAATTATCAGATAAATGATGCCATTGGAGTGATGGAAGTTTTACTGAAACAGGATCCCAACAATACAGATTATCTTTTAACAATCTCTGGATTCTATGCCCTTGCGGAGGAATATACCAAATCATTGAATTGTCTTGAAAGAATAGAAGTTCTGGATGGTATTTCGGAGAAGACAAGATTGCAAATGAAAAATTTGTATTTGCAGCAAAAGAACTTCGATGGAGCTGTTAAAGCCATGACAGAATTGAGTGATGCTTTTCCTGCCGAAGAGAAATATTGCAGCATGATAGCCGAAATGTATATGCAGGCACAAAAAACCGAAGAAGCTTTGCTGTGGTACGAAAAGGTTTTGAAGATAAATCCAAACAATCCCTACATACAAATCACATTAGCCGATTATTACGCAAAACTTGATAATACAGAAAAGGCCTATGAGTATCTAAAGCAAGGCTATTCGAATCCCAACCTGGACATTGATACCAAAGTGCAAATTCTGGCCAATTACCTAGATGCGGGGAAATATCAAAATGCCTTGGTAGCCCGGTCGCATGAGCTTGCAAAAATTTTAGTTGAAACCCATTCCGATAGTCCTAAATCACATGCCATTTATGGCGATATTTTATTCAACGACAGCTTGTATGTGGAAGCAGCGCAAGAGTTTGAAAAAGTGATTAAACTGGATAGCTCTCATTTTGCCGTTTGGAACCAATTGCTTTATGCATTGAGTATGAGCCAGGAAAATGAAAAAGCAGCGCAATACAGTCTCAGGGCCATGGAGCAATTTCCCGAAATGGAGTTTCCCTACTATGTGAATGCCTTAGCCAATTTTCAGTTGGGCAACTATCCGCAAATAATTTCCGCACTGGAGCAGGGGTTGTATTTTGTGGTGAATCAGGATTTAAAGGAGCAGTTTTATATGCTTCTGGGCGATGCTTATCACGAGCAGGGAGAACCCGAAAATGCCTATCTGAATTACGAAAAATGTCTGGAGCTAAATCCGGATAACACCTTTGTTCTCAATAACTACGCCTACTATCTTTCACTCGAAAACAGAGAGTTGGAAAGGGCCGAGACCATGGCTAAAAAAGCTGTGGATTTGTCGCCAAACGAAAATAATCTCGACACATACGGCTGGGTATTGTTTCAGTTGGGAAAGTATGATGAAGCACTGGTTTATATTCAAAAATCCATGGAGTTCACCGATCATCCAAGTGCCGTGATTCTTGAACATATGGGCGATGTTTACTGGAAATTGGGCGATACAAAACAGGCGCGTCAGTATTGGAAAAAAGCCAAAAAGGCAGGTGGTGACAGCAAAGAGCTTGAAGGGAAATTAAAGGAAAACTAATGAACTCTTTCAAAACAAAATATTTGTTCCTGTTGATGTCGGTTGTTTTCTTCCTGGCCACTTCGTGCACATCGACTCGCAAAACAATTAAATCTCCTTTGAAGGAAGAAGGGGCAGCCTATTTGCTCAAAAACATGCAGGACAATGAGAATCATTTCCAGACTTTTAGTGCAAAGGGATTGGCCGCCATAAAATCCGCCGGAAAAACCAACGATATAAAAATCAATATCCGAATTCAGAAAGACAGTATTATCTGGGTTTCTGTATCGGTGGGAATGGGACTGGAAGCAGCCAGAATCATGCTAACAAGCGATTCCGTTTTGTATATCAATCGGTTAGATAAGACTTTTTTTGCAGGTAACTATAAATTCGTCAACGAGTTAATCAATGCTCAGGTAGATTTCGATATTGTGCAGGCCTTGCTCACAGGCAACGACTTTAAATGGTACGATTATCAGGAGCTCAAAGCAACGGTGGATCATTTTCAATATCAGCTGGAATCGGCACACCGGCGAAAACTAAAAAGATACACCCGTCACAATGAGCAGGAGCAAGTGATTTATCAGAGTTTATGGTTAAACTCTGAAAACTTCAAAATTGAGCGGTTAAAAATCAAGGAGATAGGGAATGATAACAGGAAAATTGTGGCTGAATATGGCAATTTTAAATCCATAGCCGAGCAGCTTATTCCTTTTCAATACAATATAGTCTTGTCTTCCGACAACGATGTGGTCATTGATGCCACTCTTCTCAAAGCTGGCATTAACGAAGAAATTACTTTTCCTTTCAACATTCCGTCAAACTTTACAGAAATCAAATGAAACAGGCTTCACCATATCTCCTGAACTCAAAAACCAAGACTTATCAGGTTTTGATAGTGCTTTTTTTGTTGATGGCCGGTAGTGGCTATGGTCAGAAAAAGAATGAGTTAAAGAATCAAATAGGGCAGCTTGAAAAAGAAATACAATATACCAATGAGCTCATAGCCGAAACTCAGAGAAACAAAGATGTGTCATTGATTCAAATTAAACTTCTCGATCAGCAAATTGACAAGCAAGAGAATCTGGTGATTAAACTCAGACTCGAAATACAATTGGTTGAAGAGCTTATGGCTCAAAGGCAACTGGAAGTGAGCAGAAAGGAAAGAGAGCTTGAAGAATTGAAAGATGAATATGCCAAAATGATTCTGTATTCCCAGAAGAATTTAGATAGATATGACAGACTGATGTTTGTTTTTGCTTCGAAAGATTTTAATCAAGCATTTAAACGGATGAAATACTTTGAGCAATATAGTCAGTACAGAAAGAAACAGGCTCAGATTATTTCAGATAAAAAGGCAGGCCTTCAAGCTTCCATTGCTGAGTTAACTTTGTTGAAGCAGGAAAAAGAAGAACTGAGAATTAAGGAAGAGAATGAAATTTCGCAAATCAGTAAAAAGAAAATAAGCCAGGAACGCGGATTAAAGGAGCTTAAAGGGAAAGAAAAGGAACTTAAGGCCAAATTGAAAAAGAAAAATCAGGAGCGCGAAAAGCTCAAGAAAGAAATTGAGAAAATATTGGCTGCAGAGGCAAAAAAGGTAAAAGAAACCAAATTAACACCCGATCAGGTTAAACTGGCTCAGAATTTTGAAGACAATAAAGGAAAACTTCCCTGGCCAGTGGTAAAAGGGGTTGTTTATAGCAGCTTTGGAGAACATGACCATCCGGTGCTCAAAGGCATAAAAACCCGTAACGATGGCGTTGATTTGGTGACCAACGAAGGAAGCCATGCCCGCGCCATTTTCGATGGGGAGGTACGAAGTATTATTTCGGTGCCTGGTTCGGCAAACTTTGCGGTTTTAATTAAGCACGGAAATTATTTTTCACTCTATTCCAATTTGTCTGAAGTGTTTGTAAAACCCGGAGACAAGGTGGCCACAAAACAGGAAATAGGGAAAATTGCCAAAGATCCCGAAGACAATACCACCAAGCTTCAGTTTCAGATATGGAAGAGCACATCGAAGCTCAATCCGGTTTTGTGGCTCGCTCAATAATGATGACCAAAAATTTAAAGAAATGAATATATACGAGGATAGCAGGACAGTTCTAAGCTTAGATGCCGGTGGCACCAATCTGGTGTTTTCGGCCATGAAATCGGGCAAACTGGTGGGCGAAGAAATTGTAATACCCGCAAAGGTTGGAAACCTTGAAGAATTTCTAAAAAAACTCGTCAACGGTTTTGAGCAGGCTAAGGAAGTGGCTGGTCAGGCACAAGCTATAAGTTTTGCATTTCCGGGCCCGGCCGATTATCCCCGCGGAATTGTTGGTGATTTGGAAAATCTTCCTGTTTTTAAAGGAGGGGTGGCTCTGGGGGCTTATCTCCAGAAACACTTTAAAATACCCGTTTACCTCAATAACGATGGCGACCTGTTTACACTGGGCGAAGCTATTGGTGGAATTTTACCCCAGATTAATTCGGAATTGAAAAAGTTAGGAAATCCCAGGGTTTACCATCAGCTTCTTGGTGCAACTTTTGGTACTGGCTTTGGCGGCGGGCTTGTTTCCCACCAAAGAGTTATCGTGGGCGATAATAGCGCCGGAGGAGAGATAAACCGAATGGGAAATATCCTGTATCCGGAATATAGCTGCGAAGAAAGTGTGAGTATTCGCGGGGTGCGCCGGGTTTATGCCAGGGAGGCCGGAATTTCCATGGAAAAATGCCCCGAGCCTTTTGAGATTTACAAAATAGCCAAAGGTGAGATGGAAGGCAATCAGAAAGCCGCTTTAGATAGTTTCAGGGAGCTGGCCATTGTTGCCGCCGATGCCTTGGCCAATGCCATCACTCTTTTCGATGCCCCTGTGGTTATTGGCGGTGGATTGAGTGGCGCCTACGATATATTTCTTCCTACGTTGGTGGAGGAACTCAATAAAACCTTTAAAACCCCCGGCGAAAAAACAGTACAACGTATGGAAGTGTTTGCCTATAATTGGCACAATACTGCTTGTAAAACTGATTTTCTCCGTTCATCGGGTCAAAAAATAGCCATTCCCGGCACAAACGAAATGGTTGATTACGATCCGGTTAAAAAAATATGCGTTGGGGTTAGTCAGCTGGGTACTGGTCATGCGGTGGCTTTGGGCGCTTATGCCTTTGCGCTTTTGGGTTTAGACGAGAAGTAATCTTTCTTTTTGCTACATATTTCTGAAAGTCAGGTTGATGCGTGGCTCAACGACTCGTTTGCTAACTGGCAGGCTGTGAAGCCAATGGCTTTGATTGGGATGCTTCATCAGGAGTAAATCGCCATTCTGTAGCACTACGCTGATTTTTTCTCCGCTGATTTTGTTTTTGAAACGGAAGGGTCGCGCAGCCCCAAGACTCAATGATGCAATATGGTTGGGATTCTGCAGGCTTTTCTCATCGTCCGAATGCCAGCCCATATAGTCGACTCCCGAGGGATACAGATTGAGCAGGCAAGAGTTGAAGGTGATTTGAGTCGTTTGTTCGCATTTTATCTTCAATTCGTGGAGTTCAGGGAACCAGGGAAGAGCAGTTTTAGTGGTTTTGGAGTAGGAATATGCAAAGGGTTCATCGCCATACCAGGCCACTTTTCGCCGAAGGATAATATGTTTCCCAAACATGGTGAGCTCTTCATTTTTCCAGCTGACAAGATTGAGCAATTGACTAAAATAGAAATCCGATTCTTCTGCTGAAAGAATTTGGCCAAAGTACAATACGGTACCGCCCGTATCAATTAGGGTTTTGGGGTTCATTGGTGTTTATTGTACTGTTGGTTTTAGTGGTATCGGGGGCGAGAAAATGATATCCAAATCCATCGTCATTCAATTTAAACAGTTTGGAATCGTTGAACTCTGCTTCATACCCATTGAATATCAAATGAAAAAAATTCCTGATTCTGGGATCATTTTCGGCGCTTGCAGCCATAAAATAGGTGTGCGAAACTCCAGGGGGCATGCGCAAACCCACAGCCAGGTCAAAATCGACATAGGTGGCATTTTTGGCTCTTTTGGAAAGTACTTTTTCACCAAGTTGCATGCTTTGTTTTGTCATAAATCGGAGGCCTTTTAAAATTACATCACCTTCGTTGCTAATCACATAGATGCGTTTTTGCATGTTGAGTTTTTCCATCCATTCCTTATGGTTGGCCTCATTAACTGCTGCTGCATTTACAACGATATTGTCGAAAATATTGTTTTGCAACCCGTTCAGCTCCTTTCGGTTCGTCATTTGCTCGAGAAACATATTTCCCATGCTGTGCAAAAGCAGCGAAAGATGAGTGGTGTCGTGGGTTTTCTGTAACATGTTTCGATAAGTTTGCATCATTAACAACGACTCTTTAAAATGTTGCGTTGAAAGCTGCATAGTAGTTAGGGAGTTTTTTAAGTCCTGAAGAGCCTTTAAATCGGGATTGCTGGCAGGCCAGCTGTAAACTACCACATTAACCTGCTGAAAGTGCTGAATATCGAAACCACTCCAAACCGCTTTTTCAAAATTTTTGCCCGCACCATGCACAAAATACAGCCAGTTGCCTTTTTTGGCCTGCATTTCATCCAAAATGGTTTGGGCTGGAATAATCTGGTAGGTGATGGAGTCGTAGCGATGAAAAACTGCTTTTAAATAATTGGGCTGGGTTTCGGATATAATTTTGCCTGTGCAAAAAACTCCGGTATCGGTTTCAATAATTTCCTGATTGGTGATGATGAGTAAGGTAGAGCCTGGAGTAATTTTGTCGCCATACAGAATTCCTTCCACCTGACTTTTGACCACAGCAGGGGCGAGAAAGAGTATTAAGCTACAAAGGATTATGAGATTTTTTTTTAGCATTATTTAGAAGTTTATTAAGAATTATGTACGTTTACAAACGATTTTTGAAGCAATTCATTACAAGTCATAGAAAGAAGAATTGTAATGGGTTGATTGTCAGATTTGTTTGAATATTTTGAATCCAACAAATACGATGAATATCGTATAGATTATTAAATGGATTCATGTGAAATTCGCCCGATTTAAAATTAAAAATCTAAACCTATGCGCAGAACATTCTTTTTGGCCATGTTGATAAATGTTGTTTTTCTTTCATTGGCTTATTCCCAGGCAGTTCCCAACTATTCATCCAAGACATTTGGATTATCCCCCGATGTGGTTAAGTTTGAAGAAAAGACTTATCGCAACGGTGCAGAAGCGAATTCATTTAGTTTGTATAGTCATACGATACAGAGCTTTTCGAATGGACAGTTGACGGAGTCAACCACCGAATACTTTGGTGAATATCCATCAAAAAGTGAGAAACGATTTAATTATGATAAAAGCGGAAAACTGATCAAAGAGAATATCGTTGGAACCAGCACATCGGGTGAAGATAAAACTACTCTGGAATATATTTACTATAACCAATTTCTCGAAAAGATAGTCAAAAGCGCCAATGGCACAGTCACTTCCACCACAGTTTTTATGTACGATTTAAAGGGAAATCTGCTGAAAGGCGAGGAGAAAAATGCATCTGGTGAGGTAGAAACCGAAATAACATATTCGGATATAAAAGACTCGAAAAACTATTCTTCATTTACAGTTCAGTTTCCCAACGACCCCGATTATCGTTTTACCATGAACCAAAAATATGTGGATGGGCTCATAGTAAATTTAGAAACTAAATCTGAACTAATTGGTAATTCAAATACGACTTATGTATATGATGCCCAGGGGAATATCACTCAGTCTTTTGAGTCGGGAGAGATTGCTAGCAGTGCAATAATAGAATACGATAATAAAGGAAATGCCATAAAAACCAAAGATGTTTCCATCACCTGGCTGGGAGTAACAATAGAATCTTATGAATTCGCAAAAATAACTTATTCAAACGGAAGCACTGGAAGCACCGAAATAGACCAGGCCTTTGTTGACAAATACCCACCAACTCCGGTAGCTGCAGAAACTCCCCAGGCCGAAAATCACACCACTGGCTGTGAAGGTGATTGTCAGAATGGTTTTGGAACCTACTATTATGAAGATGGGGGACATTATGAAGGATTTTTCCGCAACGGAAATCGCCATGGAACCGGAAGCTATTATTTTGCAGATGGTTCGTGGTATATTGGAAACTGGGTTGATGGAATAAAACAGGGATATGGAATATATCATTGGGCCGACAATACCATGTATTATGGTTATTATCAGAATGATAAAGCCAACGGTCAGGGTGCTTTTATCGATGCTGAGAGCCAGTTCAACGGAGCTATTTTTAAGGATGGAAACTACGAAACCAATTTTAGCTCAGCTTCAAATGGAAATGAGAAAGGGTGCGTTTTTGGGGTTTGCACCAATGGTTTTGGGGCCTATATCTTCGATAATAACGATGTTTTTGTGGGCTTTTTTAGTAATGGTGCCAAGCAGCACGGAGCCTATTCCTTTGCAAATAAGGATGTTTATATTGGGGAGTTTTATAATGAAACCTTCAGCGGTTGGGGAAGCTATACCTGGGCCGACGAAAGCATTTATTATGGAAGCTACGCCAATGGCTCCTATCATGGTAAAGGCATTTATGAAAATGCCCAAAGCGCTACCAACGATTTAATTGGTGAATTTGCCAATGGTCAGTTGGTGACCAATATGAATAACAAATAATTTTTGGCCTTTTGTTGCAGGGTGACCAGGCTTAAAAACCTATATTTGCCCCATGCTCCCGGAAAACAAAGGCCTGATAAAACCCGTTCCAATTCAGGGTGAAATAGAAGTATACCCACTGATGGCTCATAGCCATTTTAGGGAAGCGATATCTATTTTGCTTCAAGGCAAATATGTATTGATAACCGATAAGTACAGCACAGGTCTTCAATTGTTGAGCGATTTAAAGAATTTTCTCCGGTTTAATAATCAGGGAAGTTTTCAGCAGGGGAGAGATAAACGTCATTCATTCAGATCCTTATCGCATCATGTTTTGCTTGAAATCCGAAACCACCGATTGGTGGTAAAGAAAGCCCCCGATATTGGCTGGCTCAGGATTCTGTATGCCGATATGGATGAATTTGCTTTGACCTTCCCCGAAGTTCAGGGGCTCAACAGCAGCTGGCAGTGGTATAGGAACGGGCTTCAGCTTCCGGTGTTTCCGCATCAGATTTTTCCCTGGTTTGGCTGTTATTTCCCCACGCGGTTTGAACATCTGGAGCTATTTCAGAATTATCTGAAACACTATTCCGGACAGCGAAAAACCGCCATTGATGTGGGTTCCGGAACGGGCATTTTAAGTTTTATGCTCGAAAATGCGAGCTTTGAAAGAATTATAGCCACCGATAATCATCCCAATGCCCTGGTGGGTTTGACAGAGGAAATACAACGAAAAAACAGCAAGCGCATCGAAGTGCTTTTTGGCGACTTATTTGCCGGAAACGAGGAAAAAGCCGATTTAATAGTGTTTAATCCGCCGTGGTTGCCAGCCATCGGGAAAGCCGAAAATCTCGATACGGCCATTTATTTCCCGCCCGACTTGTTCGACAGGTTTTTTGCCCAGGCTATGTCCCGCCTGAATGCTGACGGAAAAATTGTCATTATTTTCTCCAACCTCATCAAAAACCTGTTTCCACAGGAGCCACATCCGGTGGAGCGCGAAATAAAAATGAATGGAAGATTTAGCCAGTTGGCATTGTTCACGAAAGAAGTTTCGGCAGGCTCCCACAAAACCCGACGCAATCTGGAACACAGAGCTCAGGAGCAAGTAGAGTTATGGGTTCTGGGGGTTTTATAGATTTGGTTCGGAGCGTTAGCGAAGAATCTTTTCATTTTGCGAGTCAGCAGGATTTGTTTTTATAGAAATATACCCGATAGGGTTAAAATGGGGCTTTTTGTTAAAAATATACCCGATATGGTATAATAATGCGAAAAATACTATTTTCGTACCCAAAAGGGTATAAATCATGATAAGCGAATTTGTAAAAGCGAAGCGAAAGTCGGTGAAGCTAACTCAGGCAGAATTGGCTGCAAAATCGGGCGTTGGTTTGCGTTTTCTGCGCGAGCTGGAGCAAGGAAAAACAACCTTGCGTTTAGACAAAGTGAATCTGGTTTTGCGCATGTTTGGGCATCAGGTGGGCCCTGTGAAATTAGATATGTCGGAAATTATAAAGCCATAATTCATAAATTTTAAGCCCATGTCCAACTGGCAAGAACGTACCAAACTACTTTTTGGCGAAGAGAAATTAAAACGACTACAACAAAGTCATGTGCTCATTGTGGGGCTGGGGGGAGTAGGTGCCTATGCCGCCGAACAGATTGTGAGAGCAGGAGTTGGTGAGGTAACCATAGTCGACGGCGACCGCGTGCATCCCGGAAACCGCAACCGGCAATTAGCCGCACTGGTGAGTACCGAGGGTTTGGAAAAAGCCCTTGTGATGCAGCAGAGATTGCTCGATATAAACCCCGACTTAAAAATTCGTGTCGTCAACGAGTATATCCGCGACGAGCGAATGATAGAGATTCTGAGCCATCCTTACGATTATGTGGTGGATGCCATTGATACCCTTGCCCCCAAGATTTTTCTTCTCTATCACAGCCTGCAAAAAGGACACCGTGTGGCCAGCTCCATGGGTGCAGGAGGTAAAACAGATCCCTCGATGGTTCAAATTGCCGATATTTCCAAATCGCATAACGACAATCTGGCGCGCATTCTTCGCAAAAGGCTTCACCGGCTTGGAGTTTTCGAAGGCATAAAGGTGGTTTTCTCCCCCGAACTCGTCGACAATTCGGCCATCATACTCACTGAAAATGAGCAGAATAAAATAACTACAGTTGGAACGGTGAGTTATATGCCCGCCATTTTTGGAAATTTCCTTTCGAGCATAGTTATCCGCGATTTAATCAGTTGATCATGAAGTCGACAGGACAAGTGGAAGTGGGCAATGGCCTGATTTATTACGAGTTTTACAGGCAGAATTTTGAAGCGCCGGTTCTGGTTTTGCTTCACGAGGGGCTTGGCTCCGTGGCTCAGTGGAAAGATATTCCCCAGATTTTATTCAGCGGGTTGCATTGGAGCATTTTGGTTTACGACCGTACAGGCTATGGCAAATCGTCGCCCGCTCCCACAGATTATCCGCCCGACTATCTCCGCCACGAAGCTCAGGTGGTTTTACCCGGATTGCTTCAACAGCTCAAGATTACCAATTGCCATTTGTGGGGTCACAGCGATGGAGGCTCGGTGGCTTTGTTGTTTGCAGCCCGATTTCCGGAAATGGCTCTGAGTGTGGTAACCGAAGCCGCTCATGTGATGATAGAAGACATCAGCCGGCGGGGAATAGCCGCCATCAAAGAGCTTTATCCCCAGAAATTTCGCTTGCCTTTGGAGCGGTTTCATGGTTCAAAAGTCGATTGGGTTTTCTATCATTGGGCCAATAAATGGCTTTCGGAAAAGTTCTATGGCTGGAATATGTTTGGCGAGCTCATGGAAATTCGTTGCCCGGTTTTGGCCATTCAGGGGATGGATGATGAATATGGAAGTCCGGAGCAGGTTTACAAGCTCCAGGAGCTGTGTCGGGCTGAGGTCTGGCTCATAGAACAATGCGGACATACGCCCCATTTTCAATTGAAAGACCCTGTTTTGGGTAGAATTACTGGTTTTTTATTGAAAAACCATTCAGCAACAAAGCATTAAAGAAATTTCATTTCCTCCACCGATTCGTCAAAAACCTGATTCATCACCATGGCCACAGAGCCCAGCAGCTTCACTTTATCCTGGAGGAAAGAAGTAACCAACTCGGTATCTTTTTTAATATGGCTTATGGTGTATTTGTTCAACGTATTGTGAATGGGGTTGATGAGATAATCGCCGGCCAAAGCTACTTTCCCGCCCACAATAATCATTTCGGGGTTAAAAATATGCACCAGCGATGCCAAAGCTTCGCCCAGGAAATGACCCAGTTTGTTAATGATTTCGATGGCAAAAACATCGCCCATATTCACCGCTTCAATGATGTCGGCCACATGAATATCATCCAGATTTCCTTTCACCATTTCCTTGATAATACTCTCCTGACCTTTTTTAATTCCTTGTTGGGCTTGTTCAATCAGAGCGCCACCGCTGGCAACAGTTTCCAGGCAACCATATTTTCCGCAGGTGCAGAGATTACCGTCTTTCACCACGTTGATATGACCAAATTCACCCGCCAATCCACTTTTTCCGCGATACACAATGCCATTGAGAATCATTCCCAAACCCACGCCATCGCAAATATTGAGGCAAAGCACATCTTTTTTGTTTTTGGCAAAACCAAATGCCTGTTCGCCGATGGCCATTACGCGGCTATCGCTGTCGATGATGGTTGGGAGATGGTATTTCTCCTGAAAAACTTCGGGTAGGGTTTGGTTGTCGATTCTTAAATCGAGATAAGTCTGGCCTGTTTTGGAGTTGATAAGGCCGGGGATGGAAACGCCGATGCCCAGAAATTTTTCCGGATCGAGGTTGGCAGTGGCTAATAATTTGTCGAGTTGGCTGAACAGCTCGATGAACATTTCGTTCTTGTTCTTCACATTTCCGAAATAGGTAATAATTTCCGAAACAGCATCGTTGGCCAGATTAAAAATCCCCAGTTTCACCATGCGGCAATCGATGTCGATGCCAATTACATAGCGGGCATTTGGGTTGATGCCGAACAGATTGGGTTTCCGTCCGCCAATGGATTCGCCAATTCCCATATCCATAACAATATCCAAATCAATCAATTCCTGAAGGAGTTTGGTAATGGTGGGAGAGCTCATTTTGGTGTATCGGGCAATTTCGGGATTCGAAGTAGGACCTATGCGATATAAATACTCAATAATCTGATTTTTTTGAAAGATTTTCTTAAGTTCAATATTGGAGGAACCATTAGTATTTACAGGTCTTTCGAGTAAGATGTTATTCATTAAATTTGATTTTAACAATAAAATTTTATAAAGTGGCGAAGGTATATTATTTTATTCAGATAGAAACAAAATTTCATAAAAAAAGGGGTTGAGTAAAACACCTAAAATCTTTGAATGGCATGCAATATTTACAATTTGGGAGGAAACTGAAAACATGAAAAAATTTTATCGAAATTTGTTTCATCAGTAAGTTGGCTCACCGGAGCTCAAAACCAAATAAACGAAAACGAAAAAAATTTCTGACCATGATTAGTATCAATCCAGCCACCAATCAACTTATTCGCGAATACGCGGAATGGGATTTTAGTCAGGTGGAACATACCATAGATTTGGTTCATCGGGAGTGGTTACAATGGAAAACAACTCCTTTTGAACACCGCTCAGCCTTGATGATGAATGCAGCCGGAGTCTTGCGCAGCAACAAGGAAAAATACGCCACCATCATTTCGCAGGAAATGGGAAAACCCATGGGCGAGAGCATGGCCGAGGTGGAGAAGTCGGCATGGGTTTGCGAGTATTATGCCCAAAATGCTGAGCAGATGCTTCAGGATGAGCATATGACCTCCGATGCTTCCCAAAGTTTTGTGAGTTTTGAACCTTTGGGGATTGTGTTGGCCGTGATGCCCTGGAATTTTCCGTTTTGGCAGGTTTTTAGGTTTGCCGCGCCGGCGCTCATGGCCGGAAATGCAGCGGTTTTAAAACATGCCAGCAATGTGATGGGTTGCGCCATAGCCATCGAAGAAATTTTTCACGAAGCCGGGTTCCCTGTCCATTTATTTCGCAATCTGGTTATTGGAAGTCAACAGGTGGAAGGCGTGATAGACCATCCGCTGATAAAAGCCACCACCCTCACCGGAAGTGAGTTTGCGGGGAGCAAAGTAGCTTCGCGATCGGGAAAAGAGCTGAAGAAATCGGTGATGGAATTGGGCGGTGCCGATGCTTTTATTGTGCTGGAAGATGCCGATTTGTCCGAAGCCGTGAAATGGGGAGCCTTTTCGCGTTTGCTCAACAACGGACAAAGCTGCATTGCTGCCAAGCGATTCATTCTCCACCAGAAAATAGCCCCGGAGTTTTTGGAGCTTTTGCAGCAGGAATTGAAGAACTGGCCCATGGGAAACCCCATGGAAATGACCACCAAACTCGGCCCCATGGCGCGTCGCGATTTGCTCACAGAACTTCAGCAACAAATTGACGATGCTGTGGAGAACGGAGCAACCATTCTGACAGGCGGAAAGCCGGTGGCTGGCGAGGGATTTTATTTTGAGCCCACTATAATAACGGGATTGCGGAAAGAAATGAAAATCTATTACGAGGAGACCTTTGGACCGGTGTTTTCCATTTTTGAAGTTGGGAGCGAAGAAGAAGCCCTGGAATTGGCCAACGACAGCGATTTTGGGTTGGGCGGAAGCATTTGGACCCGCGATACAGAGCGTGGAATCCGCTGCGCCAGGCAGATAGAAAGCGGAGCTGTATTTGTGAATGGCATGACCAAATCCGATCCGCGGTTGCCTTTTGGGGGGATAAAGAAATCGGGTTTTGGCCGCGAGCTCTCGCACTATGGCATAAAAGAATTTCTGAACCTCAAGACCATTTGGGTGAAGTGATGGGGGAGGGTGGCATGGGAAATTTTTGTTGAGATTTCGTTTTGCCCCAGCGCTATTTGGGAGTCAGTGAAAGTTCTGAATTAGTTTTCGTTTTAAAAGGATATGTATATTTAGAATTTTGTTAGTTTAGCTGTTTAAATACTTCAGTTGGAAACTTAGTGCATTTATATGAACTAAATTTTATTTCTCAAAAACAGGAAATGGTTGGTTATTTTTATTTCAATTATATATTTATTGATATACAGGGTTTTAAATAAAAAAATATGAGAAATTTTGTTGGAGCTTTAATGATAGGAATGGTATTAATATCTTGTACCAACAATGAAAAAAAAGCTGAAAGTAAAAGGATAGAACAAATTAACATTCATGAGAAAATGGTAATTAATAATCTTAAGGAAAAATTTGGAATAATTTACCAATGGGACACCCTGACTTTTGATTATAGTGTTGATTATAAACCCGTTATTGAGTCAAATTTTTTCATGATTAATGATATTTATGAAAAAAATGATGAATTATTTTTGTCAGTAAAAACAGGATTTTATCACTCGTTTTATTTTGACTTTCCAATAACAAGAGATCAAGAATTGTTTTTTAGAAAAATTGAAGATAGATGGTCGGATAGCTTTTTTATTGTAGTTAGTATGCATGCTGTCAATAAGATAAGAATTAAAATTGAATCTGAAGCAGATATACAAGGTGACGATAATAGCTCCTGGGTAGTTTCTTGGAATAAAATGGATGCGTCTGAAGATTTTTTTGGGACTGGAGAAATAGTAGAAATTATACCAATAATGGAATAGATTATTAGAGGATAATTTGTTACAATTATAACTAATTTTGAACATTAGTATTTTTGACGTTTGATATAGAATATAAATGAAAAACGAAAAACTGACAAGGAAAGAAATCATTGACAAACGCTTGAAACAAGCGGGTTGGAAAGTGACTGACCGAACTCAGGTAATTGAAGAATTTGATATTCATTTAACAGTTGTAGAAGAACCTGCAACTCCTTACGCTGGTCATCAATACAGCGACTATGTCCTTTTGGGAAAAGATGGCAAATCGCTTGCTGTTGTAGAAGCTAAAAAGACTTCTGTTGATGCGGCTCTCGGACGGGAACAAGCCAAACAATACTGCCACAACATTCAATCAACCCAAGGTGTTGAATTGCCTTTTTGCTTTTATACCAACGGACACGACATTTACTTTTGGGATTTGGGAAATTATCCCCCTAAAAAAGTGTATGGTTTCCCAACCCGTGATGATCTTGAACGCTATTCATACATTCGTAAGGCAAGAAAACAATTGGCTGGTGAACTCATCAATACCAAAATTGCAGGACGTAATTATCAGATTGCCTCCATTCGTTCCGTTATGGAAGCTATTGAAAAACGGAAACGCAAATTTTTGTTGGTCATGGCAACTGGCACGGGCAAGACAAGAACCTGTATCGCTTTGGTTGATGCATTTATGAGAGCTGGTTGGGCAGAACGAGTTTTGTTTTTGGTGGACAGAATCGCTTTGCGCGACCAAACACTGGAAGCTTTCAAAGAACATTTGCCCAACGAACCTCGCTGGCCAAAACAAGGCGAAAAAGATATTGCCTCCGATAGAAGGATTTATGTATCAACTTATCCAACCATGTTGAATGTAATTCGGAGTGAAGAAAAATCGTTAAGCCCTCATTTTTTTGATTTGATTGTGGTGGACGAAAGTCACCGTAGCATTTATAATACCTATCAGGAAATTCTCGACTATTTCAATACCATAACACTTGGCTTAACTGCCACGCCAACCGATGTAATAGACCACAACACTTTTCAATTATTTGAGTGTGAAGATGGTGTTCCAACCTTTGCATATTCCTATGATGAAGCTGTAAATCACATTCCGCCATTCCTGAGCAATTTTCAGGTAATGAAAATCAAAACTAAATTTCAGGACGAAGGAATAAACAAGCGGACTATTTCGTTGGAAGACCAACAAAAGCTGATGTTGGAAGGAAAGGAAATTGAAGAAATCAATTACGAAGGAACAGATATTGAAAAGAAAGTAATCAACCGGGGAACAAATGCCTTGATTGTCCGTGAATTCATGGAAGAAAGCATCAAAGATGCTAACGGCGTGTTGCCAGGAAAAACAATTTTCTTTTGCATAAGCAAAGCCCATGCAAGGCGAGTTGAAGAGATATTCGACTCACTTTATCCCGAATACAAAGGCGAATTAGCTAAGGTATTGGTAAGCGAAGACCCAAGAGTTTACGGTAAAGGCGGATTGCTCGACCAATTTGTTCACAACGATATGCCACGAATTGCAATAAGTGTTGACATGCTCGACACAGGAATTGATGTTCGGGAATTGGTGAATCTGGTTTTTGCAAAACCCGTTTACAGTTACACCAAGTTTTGGCAAATGATAGGCAGAGGAACCCGACTACTCGAACTTGAAAAAATAAATCCATGGTGCACTCAAAAAGATAATTTCCTGGTTCTCGATTGTTGGGACAATTTTGAATATTTCAAGCTCAACCCAAGAGGTAAAGAACTAAAAGGACAAATCCCTTTGCCTGTTCGTTTGTTTGGTGTACGATTAGATAAAATTGAAGAAGCTCAAACACAAGGTAAATCTGAAATTGTAAACAAAGAAGTTCAGAAAATCAGAAAACAGGTTGAAGCCCTTCCGGCAAAATCGGTAGTTATTATGGAAGCCCGAAATGAGCTGCAACGAATGGAAGATGAAAACTTTTGGATTAATCTGACTGCCGACAAAATGGAATTTCTGGTAGCTGTTGTAAAACCATTAATGCGCACTGTTTCGGATGTTGATTTCAAAGCCATGCGATTTGAAAAAGACATTGTGGAAGTTTCGTTGGCTCATTTGGCCGGAGAAACAGAAAAATTTGAAACGTTGAAAGAAAGTATCATTGAAGAAATAGGCGAACTGCCCTTGAGCGTAAACATTGTGGCACGAGAACAGGAATTGATCCGTAAGGCACAAACCAATCATTATTGGGCAACCATTAACGAAGACAAGTTCGAAGAACTGATTCAAAAACTTTCACCTTTGATGAAATACCGTGAAACGGTAATTCCTTTAGGCCCCCCAAAGTTTAACCTGAAAGACATTGTTATTGAAAAAGAATACGTTGAGTTTGGCCCGCAACATGAGGCATTGAGTGTAGCCAAATACCGCGAACTGGTTGAAAAGAAAATTAATGAACTCGTTTCTGGTAGTCCGATTTTACAAAAACTAAAACAGGGGCAGGAAATTACAACAGAAGAAGCCGGGCAATTAGCCGAAGAGCTACACAACGAGCACCCGCATATTACTATTGATTTGCTTCGCAAGGTATACAACCACCGCAAAGCAGCATTGGTGCAGTTTATCAAGCATATTCTGGGCATAGAACAATTAGAAACTTTTGCCGAAACAGTTACCAAAGCCTTTGATGATTTTACTGCCAAACATAGCTACCTTACCAGCCGACAACTTCAATTTCTTGATTTGCTCAAGAATTTTGTGTTGGAAAAAGGTGATGTGAGCAAACGTAACCTGATTGAATCTCCTTTTACCATGCTTCATCCCGAAGGCATCAGAGGCATCTTCAATCAAAAAGAGATTGACGAAATTTTACATTTAACCGAAAAAGTATTAGCAGCATAGTATGGCAAAGAAAAAAATATTTATCAGCAGTGTACAAGCCGAATTTTCGGAAGAGAGGAAAGCCCTGCATGAGTATATTTGTGCTGATCCCTTGCTTGGTAAATTCTTTGACCCGTTTTTGTTTGAATTACTTCCCGCAATCGATCAACGAGCTGACACTGTTTATTTGAAAGAAGTAGAACAATCTGATATTTATTTAGGCTTGTTCGGGAAATTATACGGTTCTGAGAATAAAATGGGCATATCGCCAACAGAGCTGGAATTCGATCAGGCTACGAAGTTTTATAAAACCCGCTTAGTTTTTCTATTTGAATGCGAACCATCCGAACGACATCCTAAAGAATCATTGCTCATCAATAAAGCTCAGGAAGTTTTGGTGCGTAAAAGGTTTGGCTCGGTCGATGAATTAAAGTCTGTTGTTTATGCTTCGCTTGTGCGTTATCTCGAAGACAAGGAGATTATCCGCTCCGGGCCTTTTGATGCAACCTTTCACCCTAAAGCCAATCTACATGATATTGATTCCGAAAAACTGAAATCATTTGTGCGGCTGGCACAATCAAAACGAGGTTTTCCTATAGCCGAAACAGAACCCTCCGAAAAGATTCTTACACATTTGAATCTGTTTGAAAACGGACGATTAACAAATGCATCTCTTCTTTTGTTTGGTAAAGAACCACAACGATTCTTTATTAATTCCGAAGTAAGATGTGCTTCTTTTGCCGGATTTATTGTCGAAAAACCAATTCCTTCTTACAAAGTTTTTAAAGGAACCCTTTTTGAAGTGGTAGATCAAGCACTTGAGTTTATTTTAAACAAATTGGACTATCGGGTTGAAACCAGGGCCGAGAGTGTTTCCATTCCCGGAAGTTACGAAATCCCCAAAGAGGTTGTTGCCGAAGCTATTGTAAATGCCGTTGCTCACCGTGATTATACCAGCAATGGAAGTGTTCAGGTAATGGTATTCCGCAACCGTGTAGAAATCTGGAACCCTGGAGCCTTACCTATGGGCTGGACTACTGAGAAACTGAAGCAATTGCACACTTCGGTACCTGCCAATCCATTACTTGCCGAACCCCTTTACCTGGCTGGTTATATAGAACGAATGGGTACCGGAACTACCGATATGGTGCGAAAATCAGTTGAAGCGGGTTTGGCTGAACCACAATTTATTCAGTCCGAAGATTTCAGAAGTATCATCTTCCGACCCAGTACCCCCGAAGCTACCCCCGAAGCTACCCCCGAAGCTATGCCCGAAATTAAAAAATTGATACTTGTCTTGGATGGGGAAAAAACCAGAGCAGAATTGCAACAATTGCTGCAACTGAAAGACGAAAAGAATTTCAGAGAAAACTATATATATCCAGCTTTAAATCAATTATTTATAGAACATACGCTGCCCGATACGCCAACACATCCCGAACAAAAGTACAGGCTAACATCATCAGGAATGAAGCTAAAGAAAGACCTGAATAGTTTGATGAAACAAGTAAGCGACCAAGATACCCCGCAAGATACCATGCAAGATACCATGCAAGACACCATGCAAGATACCATGCAAGATACCATGCAAGATACCCCGCAAGTAACCCCGCAAGTTGAACAATTAATAAAAGCCATTGATAGAATAATGTCAAGGGATGAATTGCAGGAAATAGTTAATGTAAATAACAGAGATTATTTTAGGAAAGCATACATCAATGAAGCTCTACAAAATAATCTGATTGAAATGACCATTCCTGAAAAGCCAAACAGCAAATACCAAAAATACCGTCTCACTGCTAAAGGAGACGCATTAAAAGCACAATTGAAAAACAAAAAGAACTAATGTTACAAAACAACGCACAACTAAAATCGCTTATAGACAAGCTCTGGCAGAACTTTTGGGAAGGGGGCATTGCCAACCCTTTAACCGCCATTGAGCAAATTACCTACCTTATTTTCATGAAGCGTTTGGACGATTTAGAAGCCAAACGTGAACGAGATGCCGATTTCACCGGCGAAAAATACGTTTCGCGATTTGCAGGAAAATTCAACGTTCCGGGTAGTAACGAGAGCATCGATAAAAACCAATTGCGTTGGAGCGTGTTCAAGCACAAGCCCGCCGACGAAATGCTGTTGCATGTGCAAATGAAAGTGTTTCCGTTTCTCAAAACTTTCGGAGAAGATGCGAACTCTCCTTCGGGGAGGATTGGCGAGGGGCTTTTTACCAAACACATGGCAAATGCTGTGTTCATTATGCCCAAAGCCAGTTTGCTGGTTTCGGCCATCAATATAGTGGAAGATATTTTTAAGGAAATTGAAAAAGATGCCACCGAAGGTGGTCATGCCTTTCAGGACATTCAGGGCGATGTATACGAAATGCTCTTGAATGAAATAGCTACGGCTGGCAAAAACGGTCAATTCCGCACGCCTCGCCACATTATTAAGCTTATGTCGGAATTGGTGGCTCCGCAATTGGGCCAGTGCATGGGTGATCCGAGCAGTGGTACCGGCGGTTTTATTCTGGGCTACTATCAATATGTGCTAACCAGTTTGGTTCGCCGCTTAAATCCGGAATTGCTGGTTACTGACGAAGATGGCTTCGAACGCGCTGCCATTAGTGCAATACTCACCGAAGAAGTAAAACAGATTCTCGACAGCTCCATGTATGGATACGATATCGATACCACCATGGTGCGCCTTGGTCTGATGAACCTGATGATGCACGGCATTGATAACCCTCAGATTGATTACAGGGATACCCTGAGTAAATCGTTTAACGAAAACGCCTTGTACGATATCATCATGGCAAATCCGCCATTTACCGGCAATATTGACAAAGGCGACATTAACGAAGGGCTGAAACTGCCCACCACCAAAACCGAATTGCTGTTTGTGGAACGCATATACAATATGCTGAAAATGGGCGGAACGGCTGCTGTGATTGTGCCAAGCGGTGTAATACAAAACAGCGGAAAAGCATTTGAAAACCTGCGAAAACTGATAATTGAAAAAGCCGAACTAAAAGCCGTAATAGCTGTGCCAAGCGGAGTATTTAAACCTTACGCAGGTGTAAGTACTGCCATTCTGGTTTTTACCAAAGGTGGCGAAACCAACAATGTATGGTTTTACGATATGCAATCGGACGGCTATAGCTTAGATGATAAGCGAAACAAAATTGCCGAAAGCGATTTGCCCAATATTGTGCAATGCTACAAAGCAAGAGATGCCAAAAAAGACAGCGACCGAAAGCAGAAATACTTTATGGTGCCGAAAAAGGAAATTGTAGAAAACAACTACGACCTGAACCTGAGCACTTACAAAGAGGAAGTGTATGAAGAAGTGGTGTATGAAAATCCAAATGTGATTTTCGAAAAATTGGAAAACATTGAAGCCAATATTCAAAAGGGTTTGGCGGAATTAAAGGAGTTGATGTAATGAAGTGGAATAAAGTAAAACTTACAGAAATTTCTAAGCCAAAACAATGGAAGAACTTGCCTATTTCGGAATTATCATCGGAAGGTTATGCTGTTTATGGTGCAAATGGAATTATAGGGAGATACAAAGAATACAATCATGAATTTGCAACTTTAGCGATTACTTGCAGAGGTGCAACTTGTGGTACGATAAATATTACAGAACCGAAATCTTACATCACATCTAATGCAATGGCATTGGATGATATTAGCGAGGACGTTGACCAAAAGTTTCTGTATTATGCTTTGAATAAAAGAGGGTTCAAAGATGTAATTACAGGCGCAGCACAACCACAAATTACACGAGAAGGATTAAGTAAAATAATTCTAAATATTCCAGAAAGCAAGGAATACCAACTCCACATAGCCAACCTATTAAGCAAAGCCGAAAACCTTATAGCCCAACGCAAAGAAAGCATCCGCCTGTTGGATGAATTCTTGAAAAGCACGTTTTGGGAGATGTTTGGGGACCCTGCTTTAAATAAAAAAGGATGGGAAACATTAACGATTAGAGAGTTGGCTTTAAGATTTTCAGACGGTCCTTTTGGCTCTAATCTTAAAACAGAACATTATTCAAATAGTGGCATTCAAGTTATTCGACTTCAAAATATTGGAATTAATGAGTTTGTTGAAAAAGATATTACCTACGTAAAAACAAACCACTATGAAAATGTTCTGAAAAAATATAGCTGCTATCCCGGTGATGTAGTAATTGCAACTATGGGAGAGCCAAATATTAGGGCTTGCATTGTTCCAAAGCATGTTAATGTAGCAGTAAATAAAGCAGATTGTGTTCTTTTTAGAGTAAATCCTAAATTATCAAACCCATTTTACATTTCTCATTTATTAAACCTTGATGGCTTTTTATTCCTTGCTAATTCATTTATTCATGGTCAAACAAGAGCAAGAATATCATCTGGTCAAATAGCAAAAATATCAATTCCTATTCCACATCTTGAACTACAATCCCAGTTTGCCCAAATCGTAGAAAAAACAGAAGCCATCAAAACCCAATACCAACAAAGCTTGCAAGAGTTAGAAAATTTGTATGGCAGTTTAAGCCAAAGGGCGTTTCGGGGGGAGATAGGCATAAAAGATGAGGGTTTGTTAAGTTCTGCTGAGCGTTCACTGAGCGAAGTCGAAGTGAGTCGAAGTATGGCTGCGGAGCCCAATACAGAATACAAATCATTATAGTACTCCAATCCTAAAAAACCAACCTTACGGGCTTCAGTTTACATGAAATCAAATTCTGGGAGCTAATCAAATTGTTATAATTGTGCATCAATAAGATAAGTCCAAAGCCAACGCACAAATCGTTGCCCAGTTTTTGGGGAGAATCAATCTACTCCGCAACATTTTCCATCCCCTTCTAGCTCAAATAAAAAGAAAACACAGCTCAAAATGATGGATTGTTGAGCTTAAAATGGAGTGTTCGTGAGCTTGAAGTTTAAAAAATGGTTTGATTTATTTGTGGAGCTCAGCAATGAATTGGTAATACAGGTCGCTCCAAATCATCAAAACTCATTGTCAATAATGCCGGCACCCAGGCATAGGTTTTCCTGTTCGTCGTAAACTACTCCGAATTGTCCGGGGGCGATTCCTGCTATTTTTTCGTCCGATTTCAGGAGCATCTTGTCACCGCTGATTTCCATGGTTCCGGATAAAAATTCCGGTGAATGGCGAATCTTGAATTTAACCCTTGTGGGCGCACCGAACGAAAGCTGGGGGAATTGGTTTACAAACCTGAAATCGGCCAGCACCACCTCCGAGCCATATTGGGCAATGGGGTCGTAGCCATTGGAGATATAGAGAATATTGTTTTCCATGTCTTTTTTTACCACAAACCAGGGCCCCTGACTTAATCCCAATCCCTTGCGTTGACCAATGGTATGAAACCAAAGTCCTTTGTGGGTTCCCCATTTTTTGCCGGTTTCGAGCTCCACAATATCGCCTGCATTTTCGCCCACATATTGGCGGATAAAATCGTTGTAATTAATCTTCCCCAGAAAGCAAATTCCTTGACTGTCGGGCCTTCCTGCCGATGGTAAGTTGAGTTCATGGGCAATTTCACGAACCCGTGGCTTGGGAATATGATGAAGCGGAAACATGGCTTTTTGAAGCTGGGCATGGGTTATGCGGCCCAGAAAGTAGGTTTGGTCTTTATGGCGGTCGGCGGCGGTATGTAAAAACTGCTCACCCTTGATGGTTTCTATTCCGGCATAATGTCCGGTGCTGATTTTGTCGAATTCGCTGCCAAATTTATCGTTGAAGGCTCCGAATTTGATGAGCAGATTGCACATAACATCGGGGTTGGGAGTGAAGCCCTTTTTCACGGTTTCGAGGGTGTATTTAATTACGGTGTCGTAATATTCGTTCTGAAGGTCCACAATTTCCATTTTGCAGCCATATTTTCGGGCAATATAGGTGGTGATTTCTATGTCTTCTTCCTTGGGGCACACGTATCCGGGCTCGTTTTCCAGGCCAATTTTTATGTAGAAAATGGTGGGATCATAACCCATTTCTTTAAGAAGATGAACGGTTACAGAGCTATCGACACCCCCCGAAACCAAAGCAGCAATATTCATGATAATTTTTTTGCAAAAATACTAAAAAGACCCTTTGCCCTGGTTAGTGCGGTTTTTCCTGTGCTTCTTGTGCTGCTGCCGACTCTCCCACTTTTTTTTAATCCCCCCGACAGTTTTTAGATTATTTCTTGATAAGGCAGAATCAATCCGCTCTGTAATGGAAGCAACCAATGGATTGATGATTTTTGTTTCGATGAATGGAAAAGACCAGATATGACAATTCTTATGGAGAGATTTAGCTTGAAAATACTGATTTTGTTAGTGGGATTGGGTGCAACAATGAGTTTGGTAAAAGCTCAGCAAATGGGTGGAAGCACCAGAATTCATGGATTGGTGTCCGATAGCTTGTCGGGCGAAGGATTGCCCTTTGCTTCGGTTTTGATTCAATCGGTGGGCGATACTACCTTAAATATTGGAACCATCACACAGGGTGATGGGAAATTTGAAGCTCAAATCCCCTTTTCAGGAACATGCAGAATTACTGCAAGTTATATGGGATATTCCCCAAAAATCCAGGAGTTTGTCGCCAGTCAGAAGCCCCAGGCAATTCGTTTGGAACTCATGCGCAAAAGCTTCAGTTTATCGGAATTTGAAGTGAAGACCGATAAAAATGCTTCGGAGAATACCCTGGAAAAAACCACGGTAAACTTTTCGAAAAACATTGCCCAAACGGGGGGAACAGCTGTGGAAGCCCTGCAAACCATAGCATCGGTTGATTTTGATGTGGATGGCAATCTCAATTACCGCGGAAGCGACAAGGTGATGATTCTGGTGAATGGCGAAAAGTCGGAACTGGTAAAATCGCTTTCGCAGATTCCGGCCGATCAGATAGAAAAAATAGAACTCATCAACAATCCATCGGCCCGCTACGATGCCGAAGGAATGTCGGGAATTATCAATATTGTGCTCAAGTCGCCGAAAAGCTCGTCCTCGAAAACATCGCTGCAGATGCAGCTTGGATATCCCGAAACCTGGGGAATCAATGGTGGATATTCCGGGAAAGTTGGAAAAGTGGAAACCATGATTCATGCGGGGGTTTTTCGGAAAAGTAAATTCCAGACCAAGGAGCATTTCCGCGATAATTACGGAAATCAGCTGTCCAATAATTTTTATCAGTACGACCGCCAGGATTTACCCTTTTTGAATGCGTTTTTCCAGTTAAAACTGGGCTATGTGGTTCAGAAACAACACCGGATTGGCCTTACGGGCATGGCGGCCTGGCATACAGAATCGCCCGATCGACATATTGCCTACAAAACTTTCGATAAATCGGGCGCTGTTGTTTCATATTCGCGGAAAGATTTGGAAATAGACATGAACAATCTTTCGGTGGATGGAAGCCTGAGCTATCAATATCTTTTCACCAATCCCCGCCATTCGTTAAAGGCTTTGGGGCATTACTCGAATTTTCAGCAGGACCAGGAAATGGCAAGCCTTCTATATGTTTCGGACGAAAACGAAATGCAGAGTTCCCAAAACACAATTTCCACTCAAACCAACCGTCTGGCCGACGCTTCGGTGGATTATTCCTTCGAAATTTCCGATTCCTTAGAATTGGAAGCGGGTTACAATGGAAGCTGGAAAAATTTGCAAAATGTTTTCGATTCAGAGAGTTTTACCCCCAGCCAGAATCTGTGGTCTAATGACAGTTTGATTGACAGCGATTTTCGGTTTATGCAACAGGTTCAGTCTTTATATGTTAATTTGGGCGGAAGGTGGAGTTCTTTTCAGTTTCAGGCAGGTCTAAGGATGGAATATTCGGATCGCGAGCTCAATGGAAATGCATCCGATTCCTATGCCGATTTGTTTCCTTCGGCAAATATTTCGTACAGGTTTAGCGAGCTTTTGGAGTTTTACGGTGCCTATACCCGCCGAATTAACCGGCCCACCATTAAAATGCTCAATCCCTACACCGATGAATATGCCGATATTACCAATTTGCATCAGGGAAATCCCGATTTACTTCCGGAGTACGTGAACTCTGTGGAGGTGGGTAACCGGTGGTCGTTTAAAAAGTGGAACGGGAGTATTGCTGTTTACCACAGAAATATCAACCAGGCCATAACTCGTGTAAAATCGGCCACCAACGACAGCGCTTTGGTAGTCACATTTCTGAATCTGAACAAGGCATTGCTGTGGGGCGGTGAGCTATCCATAAATCTGAATCCATTCAAATTCTGGAGCATCAATACCTCGGCCAATTTGTTCAAAACCCGCATGCAGGGAGAATATGGACTCAATATGATTGACCGGCAGAAATGGGCCTGGACTACCAATATTTCCAATCAGTTTAAACTGCCCTGGCAAATGTCGGCGCAGGTTTCGGGTTTTTATCGAAGCAAATTGCCATCGGTCATGGGAACATATCTTCCGCGCTATCAGGTAGATTTTGCACTAAGTAAAAAGCTTTGGAAAGGCAAGGGGATGGTTGTTTTTAAAATATCGGATGTATTCAACAGCTATAAATATGGTCTTGATTTAGATGCCCTTGACGAAAACGGATATGGCTATAGCCAAACCAACCGCCGGAAAAATGAATCGCAGTATTTTATACTCTCTTTCACATTTAATATTGATGGGAAATCAGCCAGAAAGGATGATAAAAAAGAACAATTTTACTTGGACAGCTACGAGAAGGATTAACGGCTTTGATAATCTAAGTGATTGAATATAATGTTTTTAAAATTGGTTTTGTCTATTTTGTATTTGGTTTTCATCATTCAAAAATTGCAGTTATGAAGTTCTTACTACGATAAATGGAGTAAAATGACAAGAACATGACTATTTTTTAGATCATTTTCCCTGCGAAAAAACTATATTTGCTCGCCCAAATCAAAAGAATGCAAATACTCATCATTGCAAATAAAGTCCCTTATCCTCCAAAAGATGGTGGAAGTATTGCCACGCTTACGTTAGCGCGAAATTTTGTACGATTGGGCCACGAGGTTCACATTTTGGCCATGAATACCAGCAAGCACTATTTCCGCCTCGATAAACTTCCGCTGGAACTGAGCCGCAGCATAAAATTTATTGGTGTCGATACACCCGCCCCCATCACCGTTTGGGGAGCTTTGCGAAACTTGCTTTTCTCTTCCAAAGCCTATATTGCCGAGCGATTTTATACCGAAGCTTTCCGGAAGAAAATTGAGGAGGTTTTAGACCATAATCACTACGATATTATTCAGCTTGAAGGAAGTTATATGGGCATGTATATGGCTTCCATTCGTGCACATTCTTCGGCAAAAGTGGCCATGCGGGCTCATAATCTTGAGTTCGAAATTTGGGCCCGGACAGCTCAGAATTCCGGAATACTTAAAAAATTCTACTTCAAAAACCTGTCGGAACGAATTAAAAAACTTGAGAAAGCACAACTCAACACCTACGATGCGCTCATTCCAATTACCGAGCGCGATGCCCAAATTCTTCGTAAGATGGGTTGCAAAATTTCCGTTCATGTAACACCAACCGGAACCGATATTGTAGAAAGTAAAATTGACTATTCGCGCATGGAATATCCGTCTCTGTATCATATTGGTGCATTGGACTGGCCACCCAACCAGGAAGGATTGCTGTGGTTTTTACACAAAGTATGGCCCTTGGTTATGGCCGAAATGCCCGATTTAAAATTCTACGTAGCGGGCCGGAATGCTCCTGAGCATTTTAAACGACTAAAAATCAAAAACTTAGTATTTCTGGGGGAAGTTGACGATGCCATAGATTTTATCAACAGCAAAGCTGTGGGCGTGGTGCCGTTGCTTTCGGGAAGTGGAATGAGAATAAAAATAGTGGAAGGAATGGCGCTGGGCAAAGCTCAGATTACCACCACCATTGGTGCCGAAGGCAATCCTGCCCGCGATGGTCACGAGCTCATGATAGCCGATACTCCCGAATCCTTTACCGCCAAATTGCTTCAACTTGTTCAAAACAGGGAGCTCTTTGACCAGATGGGGAAAAATGCCTTTCAGTTTGTTCAAAAAGAATTTGATAATACCAAAATTACTCAGTCGCTTATTGAGTTCTATCAAAATTTATGATGCTTTTCTGGCAAATATTGTTTTGGTTTTCGGTAGCCATGATTTTTCACAGTTATGTGCTTTTCCCGCTTCTCATGCAATTTTTGGCCCGATTCAAGAAATTAGACTTTCCACAACCTGCTGATAATGAATGGCCCAGATTGAGTATTCTGGTGGCTGCCTTTAATGAAGAATTGGTCATTGGTGAGAAATTGGAGAGTGTTTTCAACAGCAATTATCCCCCCGAACTTTTTGAGATTCTGGTGGGTTCGGACAATTCCACCGACCAAACCAACAAAATTATTGAATCCTACGCTCAACGATATCCCAACCTGATTTTCAAGCCTTACAGTAAGCGCCGTGGAAAGCAAAATGTGGTGAACGACTTGTATCACTTATCAAACGGTTCCATTCTCATTTTAACCGATGCCAACGTAATTTTTGAGCAAAATACCCTCCGCGAAATAGCCCGTCCGTTCATCAACCCCGAGATTGGTTTGGTAGATACCAATATGATAAACAGGGGATTGAAGAAAGAAGGAATCAGCCATCAGGAGAAAGCCTATATTTCGAGAGAAGTGTATATAAAGCATTACGAGTCGGTGGTTTGGGGAAGCATGATGGGGCCTTTTGGGGGTTGCTATGCCATTCGCCGCAAAGATTATAGTCAGGTTCCTTCCAATGCTTTGGTCGATGATTTTTTCATAAACATGAAAATTTTCGAAAAGGGGAAAAAGGCAGTCAATAATTTGCAAGCCATTGTCTATGAAGATGTAAGCAACGATTTGCAGGTGGAGATGGTTCGTAAAATTCGCATTGCCACCGGAAATTTTCAAAACCTGAAATGGTTTGGACACTTGCTTTGGCCCCCGTTCAATGGTGTGGCTTTTACTTTCATGAGCCATAAAGTGCTTCGGTGGCTCGGCCCCTTTTTCATCTTGTTTAGCTTGTGGTCTTCGCTGGCTCTCATTGAAATTCCGCTGTATCTTTTTGCTTTCTATTTGCAATTAGCAGGTTTGCTCGTTCCGTTTTTCGATTATTTATTGAGAAAAATCAATGTTCACCTGAGAATAGTTCGTTTTATCACCCATTTTTACAGCATGAATCTGGCTCTCTTTATTGGGTTTTTTCGGTTTACACGTGGCGTAAAAAGCGGGGTTTGGAAAGTGACCAAACGCAAACAATAGATTGTTATTCAGTAGATTGAATAAAATTTAACTCTCCAACAACCGGAAAATGATCCGATGGAAACCTGCCATTGTCCATCCGGTTCACCAAATGCGAATAGCTTACCACCTTAAATTTCTTCACCCACAAATAGTCGATGCGTTCCGGAGTAAAGTCAGCAGAAAAGCCATTGAAAGTTCCCTGTTCAATTCCGTTCGATTGGTTAGCGATGGTGAGTGCATCAGTGAGTTCGGCGGATAGAATGGCGTAAGGTTTTTCGGTGGGTTTGGAGTTAAAATCGCCCATGAGCAAACAAGTCAAATCAGTAGGATTGAGTCTTTTTATTTCATTCAGAATCAGACTGGCTGATTCATTGCGCGCATTTTGGCCCATATGATCGAAGTGCGTATTGAAAACCCAAATGATTTTTCCGCTTTCGCGATGCAAAAGTTTTGCGGAGGTGCAAATGCGCTCCAAAGCTGCATCCCAGCCTTTGGATGGAATTGTTGGCGTTTCTGAAAGCCAGAAAGTTTCGTGTTGAAGCAATTTGAAAACGGCGGTGTCGAATAGAATGGCCGAAAATTCCCCGGCTTTCTTCCCATCATCCCTTCCAGCTCCAACATATTTGAAGGTTTTCAGGTTTCGCACTAAATCGTCCATTTGGTTTTCCAGAGCCTCCTGAACCCCCACAATCTGAGCGTTGGAATTTAGAATTTGTTCCACAACGGGCTGCCGGCGGAGCTTCCACGAGTTTAAGGTATCCCAGGAATTGTCGTAGCGGACGTTGTAACTCATCACCGTGAAACTTTGAGAGAACAACGAAGATGGACTTAATGTATATTGAATTAGAATCAAAGCTAAAAGGAAGGTTTTTCGGAGAATGAATTTCATGAGATTACAAATTAAATATCAGATAGTTAGCTAAAAATATAGCGAAACACTTCCTCTATCTTGCTCACTGAAATAACTTCAATTCCAGAGCGGGGAGAAAGGTTTCGTGAGTTGTATTTGGAGATGATTATTTTGTGAAAGCCTAATTTTTCGGCCTCCGAAATACGTTGCTCAATATGGTTTACCGAGCGAATTTCGCCCGACAAGCCTACCTCGGCAGCAAAGCAGGTTTTGGGGTCGATGAGCACATCTTCGTTGCTGCTCAAAATAGCGCAAACCACCGCCAAATCGATGGCCGGATCGTCAACTTTTATACCACCCGCAATATTCAGAAACACATCTTTCATGCTGAGTCTGAAACCGCTTCGTTTCTCGAGAACGGCCAAGAGCATGTTGAGTCTTCGGGAGTCGAAACCCGTGGTGCTGCGTTGTGGTGTTCCATAAACTGCCGAGCTCACCAAAGCCTGAATTTCGATGAGCATGGGGCGCATGCCTTCCAGGCTGGCTGCGATGGCAATTCCGCTGAGGTTTTCTTCGCGTTGGGAGAGTAAAATTTCTGATGGGTTATTGACTTCACGCAATCCATTTCCGCTCATCTCGAAAATTCCCAGCTCCGAGGTGCTTCCAAATCGGTTTTTCATGGTACGGAGAATTCTGTATCCATAGTTTCTTTCGCCTTCGAAATGCAAAACCGTATCGACCATATGTTCCAGCACCTTGGGCCCCGCCAGGCTTCCATCTTTGGTAATATGGCCAATAAGAAAAACGGGGGTATGGGTTTGTTTGGCAAATTTTTGAAATTCACCCGCACATTCCCGAATCTGGCTCACAGAGCCTGCTGCCGATTCAATGTGCTCACTCTCCAGGGTTTGAATAGAATCGAGAATCACGACTTTGGGTTGTACTTCTTTAATTTGCTGAAATATGCGCTGAATATTGGTTTCGGTGAGAAAAAAGCAGTCGTTGGAGTTGATATTGAGTCGCTCGGCCCGCATTTTTATCTGCTGCTCGCTCTCTTCGCCACTCACATAGAGAATGCGCCAGTTTTTCATTTGCAGAGCCAGCTGAAGCAGCAAAGTCGATTTTCCAATTCCCGGCTCACCCCCCAGTAAAATGACCGATCCCGGAACCAATCCGCCGCCCAGCACGCGGTTGAGCTCCCCGCTTTGGGTGTTCATTCGCGATTGTTCCTCGCTCGAAATATCGTCGAGTTTACGGGCTTTGCTTTTGGTGGGCTGAGTTTGGGTAATCTGCCAGCTTTCGGTGGTGCTTTCCTTTTCAATAATTTCCTCAACAAAGGTGTTCCATTGGTTGCAACTTGGGCATTTTCCTACCCATTTGGGCGATTGAGTGCCACAATTCTGACAAAAAAATGCTTTTTTTACTTTCGACATGGGCGGTGGATTTTGGAGAGGTAAAATTAGACAAAAAGCAGTTGAATGCTTCAAATAGTTTTGTCGGATTTGAGACATGGCGATGGAGAAATCAAAATGGGGAAGGTTGTTTAGTGAATTTAGAGAAGGAAATATGCATGAAAATCCGCCGCTGATTTTTTGGTTAGCCTATTTAAAATGGATGTTTTTTTAGCCATTGGTTTGGATTTTTGTCATTTGATGGCGATTATTGGTTTGGATTTTTGTCATTTGGGGGTGATTATTGATTTGGATTTTTGTCATTGTTAAATTAATTTATTGATATTTAAGTGGTTATAATCATCGTATAATTTTTATTTGAAAGAGTTATCTCAAAACTGAAAATCTATGGTGAATTCCTATTACAGGCATTTTTTATAGATTGGTAAATATTGGGTTGAAAATTTTTTCCCAAGCCAAAAGCAATCCACTGCAATGTGCTTACAAGCTTTTATTTTGATGTATTGGCAAAACTTATTGTCGTGATTTTTATCATATTGACAATCAATATTATAGTAGTTGTCTTAACAAGTCCCGATTTATAAATCCGTACATTACTGCTTGACTTTCTATGGATAAAATTTATAATTTTAAAGCGTCAAAATCATTCTAACACATTTAAAATTATATCTTATGAAAAAGTTTTTTATCATTTCTTTTGCCGTATTTTTTATGGCGTTGAACGCATTTTCAGCCATTTGGCGAGTGAATAACATGCCTAATTCGGGGGCAGATTTTACCACATTGGCAGCAGCTGTTGAAGCTGCAGCAGCCAACGACATTATTTATGTTGAGGGTTCGGGAACGGTTTACGATGAAAGTTATTTGACTATCAACAAAAAGCTGACCATCTATGGAACTGGATATTATCTCACTGAGAACGATGATACCCAGGCCAACCATTTTTCTTCTCAAATCCGATCCTATTTAACAATTGATGCCGGAGCAGAGGGAACCATATTATCAGGATTAAACATCGTTTACGGCTATCTTTATGTGTTTACCAGCAATATTACTATCGAGCGTTGCTATGTTGGCGTTGAATTTAGAATAAGCGGTTCCGATCAGCATGTTTCCAATTTATTGGTTAAACAATCCTATTTATTGAGCGGAGCCTGGATTTGGGGCATGGAATTTATAAGCTCAAATTTGACATTTGCCAACAATATTATCAATAGTAGTTTAGATCTTTCTAATTCTAATGGGAGTTATATAGTCAAAAACAACATCTTCTTTGACCAATATGATAATATTATTGCGGAAAATGCAATAATACAAAACAATATTGTTCGGGGTGCAATCAATGCTGACAACACCGATGGGAATTTGGTTCAGAACAATATTATTGGGACTTCTGAGCTTCCTGTGGGTGGTACAAACAATATCGTGGACGTGGATTTTACCACCGTTTTTGTGGATTATCCCAACGGAACCAATACCAGCCCCGATGCCATGTTTGAGTTAAAGGATGGTAGCGTAGCCATCGGATTTGGCTTGAATGGTGTGGATTGTGGAATCTTCGACGGCGATTTCCCCTATATTTTAAGTGGACTGCCACCACTACCAAGAATCTATGAAGCCACCATCAGCGGACAGGGAACCATGGAAGGACTGCACGTGATTATTAAGGCTAAAACGCAGCAATAAACTTAGTGTTAAAGAACCAGAAAACCTTGATGCCTTTTTGTTGCAAGGCTGGTTCGCATCGTTAAGTCAATTATTTATTAATTTATAAAATGCTGATAATGAAAAAGTTTATAATAATCATATTTTTTTGCTCCTTTTATCTAAGCTATGCTCAGCAGGTAACTCAAGCCGAGTATTTCTTCGATATTGATCCGGGCTTTGGTTCCGGTACGAGCATTACTATTACTCCTTCCAACGATATTCAAATCGATCAGATGCTGAATATCAGTGGGCTGTCCCCAGGTTTTCATACTGCTTTTTTCAGAGTAAAAGACAACAGCAATAATTGGAGTCCGGTTCTGTCGAAGCTTTTTTATATAGAGAATGGATTTGGGGCGTTGGCAACAGTTTTAAACGCCGAGTATTTCTTCGATACCGACCCGGGCTATGGGCAGGGAATAAGTCTCACCATCACACAAGGTCAGGAAATACAACTGGATCAGATGCTCGACATCAGTAATTTGACTCCAGGATTTCACATGGCTCATGTTCGGGTAAAAGATAGCAACGAAAGCTGGAGTCAGGTATACACCAAACCTTTTTACATTGAAATTCACCGTGGGCAGCCCTCACTCATCAACAGAATGGAGTATTTCTACGATACAGACCCCGGCATTGGAAATGGAATCGCTTATACCGATTTCACTCCGGGAACCTTTATTTCCGAATCGTTTTTAGCTGAAGTTGGTGGTCTGCAGCCAGGTATGCATGAGTTCAACGTGAGAGTAGGCAACGAAGCAGGTCAATGGAGCCAGGTTTTGTTACAGGAATTTGAACTGCTCAATTGTGAGCTTACTATGGCAGGTTCTGTGAAAAATTCCGCCGGACAGCTAATTAATTCCGGAACAGTAGTTCTTTACCAGTTTTTCGGCGAAGGTTCGGCGGTTGAAGTGGCTACTTATTCGCTTCAGGATGGCACCTATCAATTTACCACAGTTTGCCCAAATAGCCAGTATTTTGTAAAGGTTATCCCAGTGGAAACAGATGATTATCTGCCCACCTATTATGGCAATTCGATTTATTGGGCCGATGCAAGTATTGTAGATATTCAGGAAGTTGGGGTAACCGGAATAGAAATTACTGTTGCTGAATTTGCTCAGATAACCACAGGAACAAGCAGGGTTGGAGGGCATATTTATATGGCGGAATTCAGGGGTGAACCCGTTAAAAATGTTGATGTGATTCTCGAATACACCGCACCCGACGACAAAGCCGACTACTTGGCTGTGGCTTACGACCGAAGTGATGAGATAGGCGCCTGGCAAATCCCCAATCTGCCCAACGGCAACTACCGTATAAAAGTTGAAATTCCGGGTTTGAATATGGATACAACCTATTATGTTTCCATCACTGCGCCAGATACTTATATCGATAATTTAAATTTTTATATCGATTATCAAACTGGTATTTATATCGACCATTTTGGCGTGGATGAATCATTACTCAACAACAGAATTTCACTTTTCCCCAATCCGGCCGTTCAGGGTAATTTCCTTATCCAATCAACCCCCGATATCCAAATCGAAAACATCATCATTTACAAATACGATGGCCAGGTGATAGACCAAAAAATGGTGCATGATTCTCAATATCAATCGAGCGGAAACAACATGAGTTCAGGGTTTTATTTAGTTAAAATCCAAACCAGCCAGGGAGTTATTACCAAGCGAGTCATCATACCTTAACCCATATTTTTTCATTTTTCTAATTTAACAGGCTCCTCAATATTTTTTGGGGAGCTTTTTTATTCCGAAAAATTGGATTGGGTCTATAATAATATGACAAAATATTTGTTATATTGAGAAATTGTGCCGCAGGAAAAGAGCAAATCTTACTATTATTGTAAATTCTTTGTTTTCAGTAAAATCTGACAAAGCCGGCAAACGAAAACCTTTATCAAAACTAACAAAATGAATAGATTAATTACGGTTTTATATCTCTTGATATCCATCTCTGTTGTGTCTCAAAATATCAGTATTGGCGAGTGGCGCGATGAACTTCCTTACCGCGAAGCCATCAATGTGGGTGTTTCGGAAGAAATGGTTTATGCAGTTACCCCCTACAGCCTGTTCACCCTTCGCAAAGACGACAACACGCTGAAAAGATACAGTAAAATTAACGGACTTTCCGATTTTGGAATTAGTACCATGGAATACAGTAAATCATCCGATGTGTTTTTTGTAGCCTATACCAACACCAATATCGACCTGATAAAAGATGGTCAAATCATTAACCTGAGCGATATAAAGCGAAAGCAAATTCTCGGAAAAAAAACAATCAATAAAATCCAATTTGTAGACAATATTGCTTATTTGAGCTGCGGATTTGGAATTGTTTTGGTTGATGTGGAAAAAGAAGAAGTTAAAGATACCTGGTATATTGGCGATAATGGAAACTCAATGGAAGTTTTCGATGTGGCCCTAACCGATCAATTTATCTATGCTGCCACAGAAAGTGGATTGCGCCGCGCCGATATCAGCAGCCCCAATCTGGCAGATTTTCAGAACTGGACCTTAGTAGCTGACATACCCAATTCAACAGGTGTTTTTACCCAGGTTGAGAATCATAATGGTATCATCCTGGCAAACTATCATCCCACATCCAATGCCGATATTGTGTATTATTTCAACAATAACTCATGGACCCCACTTGCGCTTTCCGAAAGTAGCAAGGTTGTGAATATGAGATCGGGAAATAATGCTTTTTATGTAATGAAAAGTTATTCCATTGAACTCTTTAAAACCGATTTGTCATTTGACAGAAAAGTGTTTGAATATGGTTTTGCCAACAATATGGCCCCTTCGGACATTATGGAAGATCCTACAGACGGTAATTGGGTTGCAGATAAAAATCATGGGTTGCTCAAAACTTCCAATTTCTATCAATTTGACCAATATCAACTCAACGGACCACGGACAGCCAGTGTTTTCGATATGGACATTTCCGGCGGCAGAGTGGTGGTTGCCTGTGGCGGTAGAAACGATTCCTATGGTAATTTATACAAAAAGGACGGTGTTTTTACAAAATCCAACGACAGCTGGACAAATTATGTCACATCAAACACACCTGCACTCGATAGTATTTTCGATTTGGTTTGCGTTTCCATTAACCCTGTAAACCCCAATCAATATGCCTTAGGAAGTTGGGGGAAAGGATTAACTGTGTTTAATCAGGATGGTCTGGAACAAGCATATGGAATGGAAAATAGCTCACTAACCCCCATGAATGGTACATCTATGACCATAAGAGTTGGTGGAGTGGCTTTCGATAAAAGTGGAAACCTGTGGGCAAATTCATCATCAAGCAATTCGCTTATTCATAAAATGGATCCATCAGGCAATTGGACAGCCTATGAACTGGGAGCGTCAAGTATTGCAGATGTTGGAAAAATGACCATCGATTCAAGAAATTATAAGTGGATTCAGCTGCGTCAGGGTGGTAGCAACTTTGTTTTTGTTTTCGACGAAACACAACCCAGCGGAGGTCAGCTCAAAGGACTCAATGGATACCAAAATCAAGGTGCAATTCCGGGGAATACTGTTTCGGCATTGGCCGAAGACCTGGATGGCGAAATATGGCTGGGCACCGATGCCGGAATTGCTGTAATCTACAATCCTTATAGCATCTTTAATGGTGGAGACTATGATGCTCAGCAAATTATAGTCGAAAGAGATGGCTACGCGCAATATCTTTTGGGATCTGAAAAAGTTCAGGCCATTGCTGTTGATGGAGCCAATAGAAAATGGATTGGCACCGAAAGAGCAGGTTTATTCCTGATTTCGCCCGATGGCGCCGAAGAGATTTATCATTTCACTACCGAAAACAGTCCGCTCTATAGCGATAATATCCTCTCGGTTGAAATTCAGGATAATGGAGAAGTTTATATAGGAACAAACAAAGGTATTATAGTTTTTCGCGGAGAAGCATCACAACCCACCCCAACTCTCGACAATGTTTATGCTTATCCAAATCCCGTTCGACCCGAATATCAGGGAGCCATTGCCATAACAGGTTTGGTGAGAGATGCCAATGTGCGCATTACCGACATCAGTGGAAGCCTGGTGGTTCAAACCAAAGCCTACGGCGGACAAGCCATTTGGGATGGGAAAGACATGGACGGTCAACGGGTTAAAACAGGCGTTTATCTGGTTTTTGTTTCCGACGATAGTGGTGACGAAACCATTGTAACAAAAATATTGTTTGTTAACTAATTTTGTTCCGGAGTCGAAAACATTGTTAATTTTATTATCACAATTTATAAGTAAATAATATTCTAAAATTCATGGAAAAAAGATGGGTTGTAATACCACAGGGCGATGAGGAAACAGTTCGTCATTTACAGGACGTACTAAAAATTGATCGTTCATTAGCCAATTTATTGGTGCAACGTGGTATAACCAACTACGACGAAGCCAAAACCTTTTTCCGTCCGGAGCTCAGCCAACTCCACGACCCATTCCTGATGAAGGATATGGACAAAGCCGTGGAGAGAATTGAAATGGCTATCAATAACCGTGAAAAAATTCTTGTTTACGGCGATTATGATGTGGATGGAACTACCGCAGTAGCTCTCGTATACTCTTTCCTGAAAAAGCTTTACAGCGAAGTTGATTTTTATATCCCCGACCGGTATAAGGAAGGCTATGGTATATCCATTCAGGGGATTGATTTTGCAGCCAAGTATGAATATAAACTTGTGATTGCTCTCGATTGCGGTATCAAGGCAGTGGAGAAAATTGAATACGCCAAATCCAAAGGCGTCGATTTTATCATTGGCGACCACCACCGCCCGGGCGACCAAATTCCCAAGGCAGTGGCTGTTCTCGATGCCAAGCGACCCGATTGCAACTATCCCTACGACGAACTCTCGGGTTGTGGTGTGGCTTTTAAAATGATTCAGGCCTATTCTCAAAAGAACACTTTCCCCTTCGACGATCTCAACGAATATCTCGATTTGGTGGTGGTGGCCATTGCTTCCGATATTGTTCCTATCACAGGCGAGAATCGCATTCTGGCCTACTATGGTCTTCAGCGGATTAACAGCAATCCGCGCCCCGGCATCGAAGCCATTTTAGAATATACGAGCTTTAAAAAAGTGCGGCCAAAAAACATTGAAGACGGCGATTACATCTACAATAAAGAGTTAACAGTGAGTGATTTGGTGTTTCAGATTGGCCCACGAATCAATGCCGCCGGACGTATAGAAAGCGGACGCAACTCGGTAGAATTGCTCATCAGCCAAACAGCTGACGAAGCGTCTACCTTTGCCAAAAAAATTAATGAGCTCAATACAGAGCGCCGCACACTCGATTCCGAGATTACTGAAGACGCGCTGAATATGATTAGCGAAGACCCAGAAAACCGTTCGAAACTCAGCACCATTGTATTCAATCCCAACTGGAGCAAAGGCGTAATAGGCATTGTGGCCAGCAGGCTCATTGAAGCTCATTACCGCCCCACCATTGTCTTTACCAAGAGCAATGGATTGCTCACTGCTTCCTGCCGATCGGTTCAAAACTTCGATATTTACGACGCACTCGAAGCCTGCAGCGATTTGCTGGAACACTTTGGCGGCCATACTTATGCGGCAGGGTTTAGTATCAAGCCTGAGAAACTCCAGGTGTTTAAAGATAGGTTTGAGGAATATGTCCACAGCAATATTACCGAGGAATCACTTTCGCCCGAAATCACCATCGATGCCGAGATACACCTTAATGAGCTCACATACAAATTCTACCGGATTCTCAGGCAATTTGCTCCTTTTGGACCTGGAAACATGCCCCCGGTTTTTGTAACCACCGATGTGATGGATACTGGCAGCGCCCGTGTAGTAGGGAAAAATCACCTGAAAATGGATGTGGTTCATGCCAATATCAGCGGATACCCTTTGCCTGCAATCGCTTTCCAGCTTGCCGATAAAATCAACATTATTAAAGGTCAGGGGCTTACTTTCTCCATTTGCTACCATCTGGAAGAGAACGAGTGGAATGGGCAGAGAAATCTGCAGCTCAATATAAAAGATATCAAAACCGATAGAGAAAACTGATTATAATTCTTTCTGCTTAAACACATTAACGCATTGTTGATTCATAAAATAGCTATTAAAGATGAAAGAGGAAATACTGAGTAACCTAAACAATGCCACCCATCTAGAAAAAATTTACCGCAAAAACAAATCGGGCTTTAAAGAGAGTTTTAATGCCTTGTACCCCGAAATTAAAGACCAGATTCCTGCGCAGTTTTGGAATGAGCGATTAAACTTCAGCCAACCCGATATTTCTTTCGGCACTAGAAACGAGCTGCTGGTGGTGATTGGATTGGCCTTTATTGCCGGATTTATTGCTAAACTCCCGGATATATTCTCCATTAGTACCGATTTTTTCTACTCCCGCAATGTGTCATTTGTGGTTTTTCCTGTTTTAGCTTTCTATTTTCTCTGGCGCATGAAATATGAAGTTAAGGGGTTTATTATTCTCGGCTTAGCTTTTCTTTTGCCGGCTATTTACATGAATGTTTTGCCCGATATGCTCAATAGCGATACCGTTATTTTGGCTTCACTCCATATGCCGCTTACCATGTGGTCGGTGCTTGGAATTGCCTATATTGGTTTGCGATGGAACGACTGGACAGTCCGAATGGATTATCTGAGGTTCAACGGCGAACTGGTAGTACTCACCACACTCATACTCATCAGCGGAGGATTGCTTACCGGAATTACTTTTGGACTTTTTTCCATCATCGATGTTCCCATCGAAGATTTTTATGCCCATTATGTGATAGTTTGGGGATTGCCAGCTGCTCCCATTTTAGCTGCTTTTCTCATTAAATCGAATCCGCAGCTCATAAACAAAGTATCGCCCGTTATTGCCAGGGTATTCACGCCTTTGGTTCTCGTCACACTGGTGGTTTATCTCATTGCCATCATCTATTCCAACAAAGACCCCTACAACGATCGTGAGTTTCTGCTGGTTTTCAATGCTATGCTTATTGGGGTAATGGCCATCATCATTTTTTCGATTATGGAGCAAACCAAAAAATCGGCTGAAAAGTTCAATGTTTCCATGCTTTTTGCGCTCTCTGTTGTCACCATTATCGTGAATGGAATTGCCCTTTCTGCCATACTTTTCCGCATTATGGAATGGGGAATAACCCCCAACCGAATGGCTGTTTTGGGGAGCAATCTGCTTATTATCACCAACTTGTTCATGGTGAGCTTCAGGCTTTTTAGAAATGTTTTTCATGGCGATGATATCCGGATGGTTGAAAAAGCAGTGGCGGTTTATCTGCCCATTTATACCCTGTGGACTATTATAGTAGCCTTGCTGTTTCCCCTTATTTTCGGGCTTTAAAAAAGAATAGAACAAGAAGCAAGCTTAGCTTAAATAGCGAGCCACAATGGGCATCCGGCGACCCATTCCAAATGCCTTCGACGAAATTCGCAAAATGGGTGGGGTTTGATGGCGTTTGTATTCGTTGGTATTCACCAATTTTAAAATCCGTTTTACCAAAGCTTCATCAAATCCCATAGCTATCAATTCCTTAGGGCCTTTCCGCAGTTCGATATACTGATAGAGAATCTCGTCGAGAATCTCGTACTCGGGCAACGAATCGGAGTCTTTTTGGTCGGGTCGCAACTCAGCCGATGGTGGTTTGGTGATGGTGTTCCAGGGAATGATTTCCTGGTCCATATTTATAAAACGGGCCAGTTCAAACACGTCCACCTTGTACACATCACCCAAAACAGAAAGTCCGCCGTTCATATCGCCATAGAGCGTTCCATAACCCACTGCAGCTTCGCTTTTATTGCTGGTGTTCAGTAGAATATAGCCAAATTTGTTGGAAAGCGCCATCAGCAAAACGCCCCTTGAACGGGCCTGTATATTTTCTTCGGCAATTCCAAAAGGCAAACCATTGAACGATTCGCTGAGCTCTTTTTCAAAAGCCTCGTAAATATTTTTTATGGGGATGAGCTGATAGGGCGAACCTAAGTTTTTGGCCAAATCTTCTGCATCTTTCACCGAATGACCGGTGCTGTATTGCGATGGAAGCAAAACCGACATCACATTATCTTCCCCCAAAGCCCGCGCAGCCAGCACCAGAGTCACAGCCGAATCAATTCCCCCGCTGAGTCCGAGAATGGCTTTGGTGAAACCCAACTTTTGGAAATAGTTGCGAATTCCCATAATCAACGCATCGTGAATAAGCTCAATTTTACCAGGCACAGGTTTTTGATTTTCAAGGGGATGAAGATTTTCTGTGTCGATAATGGCAAAGTCTTCTTCGAAATATTTCAATTCGCAAACCGTTTGTCCCAATGAGTTTAACGCAACGCTGCCACCATCGAAGAGGAGTTCGGTTTGAGCGCCCACATGATTTACATAGAGCAATGGAATTTTATATTTCTGCACATTGCGCTGCAGAATTTCAAGACGCAATTCACGTTGTTTATAATGAAACGGGCTGGCGGCGATATTAATCATTAAATCGGGCTTTTCGGCCATAAGCTCGTCCATAGGATTGATGGTATAGAGTGGGTCGTCGCCAATATTCCATAAATCTTCGCAAATGGTGAGCGCAATCTTTTTGTTGTTGAACTGGATACAGCTAAAACTGTGATTGGGCTCAAAATAGCGGTATTCATCGAAAATATCGTAGTTGGGCAGAAGGGTTTTATGAGTGAGATGAGATATTTTTCCCTGGCTGAGCAAAGCCGCTGAATTGAAAAGTGGTTTCCCTTTTTCTGCCGGATTATAGGTTGGAAGCCCAATGATGGCAGCAGTTTTGGTGCATTGACCTGCAATTCGCTCCACCGATTCGCCGCATTGATTCACAAAATCGGTGAACTCTAAAAAATCGCGGGGTGGATAGCCCGAGATGGCCAACTCAGCAAATACAACCAATTCGGCTCCAAGGTTTTCGGCCTTTTTTATGGCATCAATAATTTTCGTTTCGTTGGAAGCAAAGTTTCCAATATGATAATTGAGTTGTGCCAACGCTATTTTCATACTTTAGGTTTTTTAGTTAATGAGCTGCTTCATTCCTATGTTTCAAAAGAAAATAGGGGATGGTTTTCAGCAATTCGGGCATTTGCCGGCAAATATAGCGAATCCCTGAGCTTAAGTTAATAGAGCATTCCGAAAAAACCGGACTCATATTCGAATAATCCCCCAAAAAATTTCCAGAAAGCTGTGCTATTCTGACCAGCATTTTAAACCCGCTTAAAAGTATCCGTTTCCAATTGATGAATTTCGAGCAACCGGTAAAAACTGCGGCGGGGCATATTGGCCAATTGAGCTGCTTTGGTAATATTTCCGGCAGCCGCCGCCAGATATTGTTGCAAGGCTTCCAACTCAAATTGCCTCAGCATCTCTTCGCGCGCCTGCGGCAAGCCCACCTTTAAATTGAGTACATTGGTCTGGTTTACAATGACCTGACTCAGCGAGCTCACATCAATTTGGCTGGTATTGGTTAAAATAACCGAACGCTCAATTACACTGTCGAGCTCCCGTAAATTGCCAGGCCATCCATAGGCGCCAAGGTAATTCATGGCTTCGCTGCTGATGCTGGTGACTTTTTTATTGATTTTGCGGATGTTTTTCTTTAGGAAATGATAGGCATAAATGGGAATATCTTCTTTACGCTCCCGCAGTGGCGGAATATGAATGGTCATGGTGTTGATGCGGTAATACAAGTCGCTGCGAAATTTTTCCTGCTCAATCATGGCTTCCAGATTGCGGTTGGTGGCAGCAATAATGCGCACCTGTACTTTTTTTGTTTCGGCACAACCCACAGGTCTTATTTCGCCAAACTGCAAAAATCGCAGTAGCTTCACCTGCATCTGAATGCTGATATCGCCTATTTCGTCCATAAAAACGGTACCGCCCTGAGCTTTCTCGAAAATGCCAATTTTATCTTTCACTGCACCGGTAAATGAGCCTTTTTTATGCCCAAAAAGCTCGCTCTCAAGCAATTCAGATGAAATAGCTGTGCAGTTGACTCTAATAAACGGCTCATCTTTCAAATGACTGTTTTGAACAATTGCGTCGGCAATCACTTCCTTTCCGGTGCCGGTTTCGCCCGTTAACAACACGGTGGTTGGGGTTTGGGCCACTTTTATAATCAGATTTTTAATTTCCTGCATTTGAGCATTATTGCCAAAAATCAAATTGTCCATTTGAATCTCGGGTCGTAATTCCTTTTTAAGGGCATTGTATCTTTCCTCCAGAATCACTTTCTGATTTTTCTGGTCTATCAAATCCCAGATAAATTTGCTCATATAACCATTGATAATCTTGCTTTCGTGGGTGCATTTTTGTTGAAGAATCACATCCATTCTTTTATCGCCGGTAAGGTTGAAAACAAAATCGGGCGCAGTCTGGCAACTTTTTAGAAAAGCCTCGAGTGAAGTATAAAATGGAATCCCCATCCGTGTAACTTTCCCTAGCCCCAGGGGTTTGGGATTGGTATCTACTATTCCAATTATCTGAACCATAGGCTCGTAATACAACGCTTCCAGGATGGCCGATCCACCTTTTCCAGCCCCCATAATGGCTATTTTTGTTTTCATAGAATCATGTGTTTTTGTCAAGAATGACACAGTTAAAATATTGATATTAAGCTTGATAAGCATTTTTAATCACTTTAATACCATTCTGATTAAACAAACTTAATTAAATTGTGCCAAATCTTGCACACATTTAAAATAATTGTTGTAGAAATTAATTTTTTCTAAGATTTAAGTTGTTTTAAATCAATATTTTAAGGAAATAATTATTATTCTGTGAATTTTCTGGCACAGTTTAGGAAATTATGCTTTCTGGAAATAATTTAAACTAAAGGCTATGAACAGAAAAACAATTATGCTGGGTATTGTTGGCGATAGCGCCGCCGGAAAAACAACCCTTACCAAAGGTGTTGTGAATCTGCTGGGGATAAAAAATGTGTTCCCCATTTGCAGCGACGATTACCATAAATACAATCGTGTTCAGCGAAAAGAGCATCAAATCACCGCTTTGAATCCGGCTTGTAATTACGTGGATATCATGGAGAACCATTTCACAGAGCTGCGCGAGGGCCGTGCCATTTTAAAGCCCAATTACAACCACAAAACAGGCGATTTCGATGCTCCCAACTATGTGAAACCCACTAATTTTGTCATTGTTGAAGGACTTCTGGGGTTTCATACCCGTGTGATGCGACAAAATTTCGATGTGAAAGTTTATCTCGATCCACCCGAAAGCCTGCGAAAGGAATGGAAAATAGGCCGGGATATGGCCAAACGTGGCTATTCGCGCGAAGAAGTGCTCAAGGAAATTGTTGCCCGGGAGGACGACAGCGAAGCCTTTATCCGCCCACAGAAAAAATATGCCGACATTATCATTCAGTTCTATCCCGACGAGAATTCCGACAGCACCAGCAAGCTCAACGCCAAGATTTTGCTTAGCCCCACTGCTCCCTGCGATGAGTTTAACAAAATCATAGCCGAAATCAGCCGCAAAGAATACCCATGCGCCAATCAGGCTGGAAAACCCTGCGTAAATCTCACCCTCGAAAAAATCTATGGTAAGCCTTTCGAAGTCATCGACATCAACTCAGAGATTGGCCTTGCCGAAACAGAAATCCTTAAAAAGACCATTGCCGCCGCCATAGAAAGTAAAGGCGAGGGTATAAAGGTAAATCTTGATGATGTGGGTGTTTTATCCAAAGACGGAGAAAATATAACATCATTTCCATTGGCTCTGGCTCAGCTTACCATTGCCTACTTTATGATCCATTCTTTAGAAATGTAATTTAATTTAGAAAACCATTAAAAACTTTAATTATGAATCAATCAAATAGATACGCCAATTTATCGCTCAATGAGCAGCAGCTTATGGAACAAGGCGACCATGTTTTATGTGCATACAAAATGAAACCATCGGCCAGGCATTATGCCAACCCGCTGGGTCATGAAGATTATCTGAGTGCAGCCGCCCATTTTGCTGCCGAGTCGTCAACAGGTACCAATGTGGAGGTGAGCACCACCGATGATTTCACCAAATCGGTCGATGCATTGGTTTACTATATCAATCCCGCCGAGGAAGAAATGCGAATTGCCTATCCTGTGGAGCTTTTCGACCGTAATCTCATCGATGGACGCGCCATGATTGTTTCGTTTCTCACCCTCACCATTGGCAACAATCAGGGAATGGGCGATATTGAACACGCTAAAATGTACGATTTCTATTTCCCTATGCGCTATATGGCCGAATTCGATGGACCATCCAAGGGAATCGCCGATTTGTGGAGAGTTCTGGGCCGTCCGGCAGTGAATGGGGGATTTATCGCCGGAACCATCGTTAAACCAAAATTAGGGTTACAACCCGAGCCTTTTGCCCGCGCAGCCTACGATTTCTGGTTGGGGGGCGATTTCATTAAAAACGATGAACCACAAGGTAATCAGGTATTTGCGCCTATGAAAAAAACGATTCCTTTAGTGGTCGATGCCATGCGCCGCGCTCAGGATAAAACCGGACAAGCCAAACTCTTTTCGGCCAATATTACTGCCGATGATCCATTCGAAATCATTGCCCGCGGCGAATATATCCTGGAACAATTTGGAGAGTTTGCCAGTCATGTGGCTTTCTTAGTCGATGGATATGTGGGTGGCCCAACCGCCATTACCACCGCCCGCCGGTTTTTCCCCAACCAGTTCTTACACTACCACCGCGCCGGACACGGAGCCATCACTTCTCCTTCGGCCAAAAGGGGTTACAACGCATTTGTTTTATCGAAAATGGCTCGTTTGCAAGGTGCATCGGGAATTCACACCGGAACCATGGGCTTTGGAAAAATGGAAGGCGACAAATCCGATACCATCATTGCCAAAATGATAGAAAACGACGAAGCCATGGGATTTATCTACAACCAAAGCTGGCACGGTATTAAGCCAACTACGCCCATCATTTCAGGCGGAATGAATGCCCTTAGAATTGTTGGTTTCTTCGAAAACATGGGTCACAGCAATGTGATATTGACTGCCGGTGGTGGTTCCTATGGCCATATTGATGGTCCCGCCGAAGGAGCTCTGTCGCTGCGTCAGGCTGAACAATGTTGGAAATCAGGAGCCAATCCGCTCGAATTTGCCAAAGAGCATAAGCAGTTTGCCCGCGCTTTTGTATCTTTCCAAAATGACGCCAATCAACTTTTCCCAGGTTGGAAAGAGCAATTAAAACACTATTTATAAAATATCTGTTTATATCTTTACAGCCAAAATGAAAACCCATAGAACAGCCGGACATGAATAAACTAAAAGCGCTCATTTTCGATGTGGATGGTACGCTGGTTCTTAGCGAACAATACGGCCACCTGCCTGCCTGCAATGCGGCCATGAAACAATTGGGGCTTCCTTTGGAATGGAGCTGGGATTATTTTCAAATACTGATGAGAAGCGTTCCAGGGTCGGCAAACAGGTTGAAAAGTGAACTGGAAAAGCTTGGTTATGAACCGAATAGTATTTCAGGTATCCTTGAAAAATTCGAGCCCCTAAAAAAGAAAATCTACATCGATGAATTTTTGCCTCTGCTGAAAATCAGACCCGGAATTCGAAAAATTCTCAAAGAAGCGGTGGAGAAAAACATTCGGCTGGCTATTGTGAGCACTTCCTACGAAAGCCAGATTAGGGCACTTGTCGATGTGCAGTTTCAGGAATTCAAGCCCTATTTCGAACTGATATTGGGTAAAGAATCCGGCGCCAAAACCTATAACAATGGTTTTCTGCACAAACAATGTCTGAGCCTGATGAATCTAAACCCAAAAGAAGTCATCATGATAGAAGATTCTGAAGAAGGCATGCAGGCTGCTTTAGATGCAGGAATTGCCACCGCGGTTTTTTATAATGATTATACCTATGGCGAAAATTTTCATCACGCCAGTTTGGTAGCTCCAGAGATTAAAAGATTTTCAATCAGTGATTTGGAAGAGATATGTTTAAATAATTTTTAAAAAATACAACACATGAGTAATGATATGTTAAAAAAATTAGCCGACACCGTTCGCGGATTATCCATCGATGCCATTCAGAAGGCCAACTCAGGTCATCCTGGTCTTCCCATGGGCATGGCCGATGTGGCAGCGGTTTTGTTTAGCGAGCAACTGAGTTTCAATCCAAAAAATCCCAATTGGTTCAACCGCGACCGTTTTGTTCTATCGGGCGGACACGGGAGCATGTTGCTCTATAGCCTTCTCCACCTGTTTGGCTATAACCTTTCGATCGACGATTTAAAATCGTTTCGTCAATGGCATAGCAAAACCCCCGGACATCCCGAGCGTCAGGATACAGAAGGTGTTGAAACCACCACAGGACCGCTGGGACAGGGAATTGCCAACGCAGCGGGAATGGCCATGGCCGAAACCATGCTGGCTGCCCGTTTCAATAACTCCACACAGCTCATAAACCATTATACTTATACCATGCTTGGCGATGGCGATTTACAGGAAGGTGTGAGCCACGAAGCCTGTGCATTAGCCGGACACCATAAACTCAATAAACTCATAGCCTTTTACGATTCCAACAGCATAACCATCGATGGCGATACGAGTATCAGCTTTACCGAAAATACCAAAATGCGTTTTGAAGCCTATCACTGGAATGTGCTAGAAATCGATGGCCACAATACCGATGAAATCAGAAATGCCATCAATCAGGCAAAACAGGAAACCTGCAAACCTACCCTCATCATTTGCAAAACCATCATCGGTTTTGGAAGCCCCAACAAGCAAGGAACACACCATGTACATGGCGCTCCACTGGGTGCCGACGAAGTGATTCTCACCAAAAAGAACCTGGGATTGCCTTTGGACGAATTTTACGTGCCTGCTGAAGTTTATTCCTTTGCCAAAGAAGTGGCCTTCAAAGGGTTTCATGCCGAAAATGAGTGGAATTTAAAGTTAGAGCAAATGGGTAAATCGCACCCCGATGTTTATCAGCAACTTCAGGATGCCATGCAAAACAAGCTTCCACAAGTGGAATTCCCTTACTTTGATATGGGAACCAAAGTAGCAACCCGCGTGGCTTCGGGTAAAGTGCTCTCGGCCATAGCCCCACAAATTCCCGGACTCGTGGGTGGTTCTGCCGACCTCACTCCCAGCAACAATACCAAAGCCGACAGTCAGAAAGCCTATACCCCCGAAAATCGTGGCGGAACCTATATTCACTACGGCATCAGAGAGTTCGGAATGGGTGCCATTCTCAACGGATTGGCTTTGCACGGTGGAATTATTCCCTATGGTGGCACATTCTTCGTTTTCTCCGACTATATGCGCTCGTCCATCCGCATGGCAGCATTAATGGGACTTCGGGTGATTTATGTATTTACCCACGACAGCATTGGTTTAGGAGAAGATGGTCCTACACATCAACCAGTTGAGCATCTTGCTTCGCTAAGAGCCATTCCAAACTTATTGACTTTGAGACCTATGGATGCCAACGAAACTTCTGTGGCATGGCAAATGGCTCTCAACAATACCAACGGACCTACTGCTTTGGTGCTCACCCGCCAAAATTTAACTGTGGTTACCCGCGATGGCGAAAAAGTAGCTTTCTGCACCGAAGCCAAAAAAGGCGGATATGTTTTAACCGAAGATAAAGATTTCGATATTATATTGATGGCCAGTGGTTCGGAAGTTGAAATAGCCCTCGAAGCTAAAAGACAGTTGAACGATAATGGCAGAAAAGTCCGCGTAGTATCTATGCTATCCACCGAGTTGTTCGACAAACAACCCGAAGAATATAAAAAATCGGTACTTCCCAAAGATATCACTCGTCGTATTGCCATAGAAGCCGCCTCGGCCATGAGTTGGTATAAATATGTGGGATTGAACGGGCAGACCATTACCTTAGATCGTTTCGGCGCTTCGGCACCCATCGATGTGCTTTACAAAGAGTTTGGAATCACCGCCGAAGCAGTAGTAAAAACCGCCGAACGCATGTTCATCTTTCACGAAAACTGTAATTAAAAAAATAACTTAAGGACTATGAGCAGACTTACAATTGACAGAAACTTAGCCATGGAGCTGGTTCGGGTTACCGAAGCCGCTGCCATCTCGGCTGCTCGTTACATGGGCACAGGCGACAAAGAAGGTGGCGACGGTGCCGCTGTGGATGCCATGCGCGCTTTTCTCCGAACCGTTGAAATGGATGGAACCGTTATCATAGGTGAAGGAGAAAAAGACGAAGCACCCATGCTCTTCAATGGCGAACGCATTGGGTCTGGTCATGGTCCAAAGGTTGATATTGCCGTTGATCCGGTTGAAGGAACCCGACTGCTGGCCCGCGGACAAGCCAACTCCATTGCGGTTATTGGTGCCACGGAAAGCGGTGCCATGTGGAACCCCGGAGAATCGCTGTACATGGAAAAATTAGTTGTGGAGAAAAAAGCCCGATATGTGATCGACATCACCAAATCGCCCACCGAAAACCTGAAACGGATTGCTGAGGCTCTTGACCGGAAGGTGAGAGATTTAACGGTATTCGTTCTCGAAAAAGATCGTCATCAGGAGTTGATAGCAGAGATAAGAGCATCCGGAGCACGCATTTCGCTCAATACCGATGGCGATGTGATGGGAGCCATTATGGCAGCCATACCCGGAACCGGAATCGATGTTCTGATGGGAACAGGCGGTACACCCGAAGGTGTTATTGCAGCCTGCGCCGTAAAAGCTCTCGGGGGAGGAATGCAGGCCCGTAGAAATCCACAGTTGGATAGCGAACGCCAGGCGTTGGCCCAAAAGCTCATCAATATCTCCGAGGTGCTTTCGCTCGACGATCTCATCAAATCGGAAGATGCTTTTTTTGCTGCAACGGGCATCACTCAGGGAGGCTCATTTCTCGAAGGCGTGCATTTCGACCGGGGGGGTGTAACCACCCACAGTCTGGCCATCAGGGCATTAACCCAATCGGTTAGATATATCAAGGGTATCCATCAACTCGACAGTCATTTGGAATTTGGAAACAGAAAGAAATAATTCATCAACAGAAGAAAAAAACATAAGATTTAGCCCTTCCCCCATCAGTTTTCTTCATAATTGATGAAACTGCAAAGCTGGAAAGGCCCGAAAATACTGAAGATATGAAACAGAAAAAAATATCACCATCGTTGCTTTCTGCCGACTTTGCCAATCTGGAACGCGACATCAGAATGCTCGAAAAAGGCGGGGCGCATTTACTTCATGTTGATGTAATGGATGGCCATTTTGTGCCCAATCTTACTATTGGTCCGCCGGTGGTAGCAGCGCTGAAAAAAGTTTCCACCGTTCCCCTCGATGTACATTTGATGATAGAAAATCCGGGGCAATATATTGACGATTATGCAAAAGCAGGAGCCGCCTATATCACAGTTCATGTGGAGGCAACCCATCACCTTCACAGGGTTTTGCAGCAAATAAAAGCCCATGGCATCAAGGCGGGAGTTTCTCTCAATCCGCACACGCCGCTCAGCGCAATTGAAAATGTTTTGCAGGATTTGGATATGGTTCTCATCATGTCGGTGAATCCGGGTTTTGGCGGACAAAGCTTTATTCCCCAGGCTTTGGATAAGGTAAGAGCTCTGAAAAAAATGCTCCAGGACCGGAATCTCAATCAAGTGGAAATTGAAATCGACGGCGGAATAAAGCTCGACAATATCAAAGAAGTGTCCGAAGCCGGGGTAGACATATTTGTCTCAGGCTCAGGAATTTTTGGTGCCCCCGATCCCGCAGCCATCATTGGGCGGATGATTGAGGAGGTGGGGTGAAAGGAGTTTGGTTAGTGCTATTATTGTGTGGCTGACCTAATGATAAATTAGCCTGTTGTTTCCTAATTCTTGCTGAGCCTGTCTCAGGTTCCTAACTATAATTTATGCAAACTATAGGCTTCACGTATATGGAGACATTTACCCGAATCTAATGTGGTTGTTAAGTCGATTCAAAAAAGATGAGATTCAAATTATCGAAGAAAATCAGGAATACCTGTCAGTGAAAGAATACTTACAAAAAGAATTGTCCACAGTAGAAGAGGGAAAAGCTGAATATATTACAATAAACGAATTCGACAAGGATTTGCAATTGACAATCGATAAATATGAAGCTTAAAATCACCAAAGCTTTCTAAACTATTTCATGGGGGTGTAAAACGAAAATGTAGATCCTTTACCCAATTTAGATTCAACAAAGATTTCGCCGCCCAATATTTCCACACAGAATTTGGCAATATACAAACCTAAGCCGGAGCCTATATATGCATTGTTTTTTTGTTTGTCCTTACTTCTTATAAAACGAGTAAACAGGGTGGATTGGTCCTCCTCAGAAATCCCAATTCCTGTATCTTTAACAGTAAAATGAATATTGTTGTCCTGCTGTTCAATGATGAGTTGGATACTGCCTGCTTTGGTAAACTTCATGGCATTCGTCAATAAATTAATCAGCACCTGTTTTAATCGAACAGGATCTGTATTTATCATAATGCTCTGCTCACTGATTAAGTTGAAAAGTTGAAAATCTACACCCGGACGCAACAAATATTGTTTTTGTATTTCTATGGTTTCCAGAACATCATCTAAAAGCTCATTTAACGACAATTGATATTTATTAACGCTTAGTTGTCCGGCTTCAATTTTTGATATATCAATAATATCGTTGATGATTTCCAATAAAAACCTGCCATTTTTTTGAATTATTCTGCTAAATTCCCAAGGCTCTTCACCTATTTCGGGCATGTCGAGCAATAAATTGCTAAAACCTACTATAGCATTCATGGGTGTTCTGATTTCGTGACTCATATTGGCTAAGAATGCTGATTTTAGCTTATCAGATTCCTCGGCTTTATAAATCAGTTGGTTTCTTTTAGATAAAATATCTTCGAGATCTTCCTGAATCAATCGTAGCGAATTATGGATAACAGCAAAGGGATTGTCAGATTCATCTACATCATATTTCTCCATTTGAAAATTCTCATCCCACGATAAGCGTCCAAGTTTATAATAAATATCCGTAATCTCCTTATCCTGTTGGGACCGAAGCTGTTGAATTTGCTCAATGAGTTGTTTTTTCGATAAGTTGTTAAGTTGGCTTAATTGAAAAGCCGGTTGTTGTATTTCAATTTGATAATTCTCTATGGTTTGAAATACTTCTGATATATTATTCAAAACAAATACTCTTTTTCTAAGATATTCATTCTGTGAAAACGATTTCGCAACTATAACGGCCATTTTTAATACTGGAGACAAATGGTAAAAACCGCTGGTTAGAATGTTATCCTTTTTTCTCAAATACCAGTTAACAGACTCTTTTCTATATTTTAAGGTCATGCTTTTGGCAAAAGAAAAATCGATATAGAAATGGTATTTCGAATTTAACAAACCGACTTCGTCAAGTATATCATCCAATGATTTTTCTGTAAGTGGCAAGGTGTCGTCATCGAAATCACCATAATACAGTCTTATTATTATATTATTATTGACAAGAAAAGTAATGGTTTTCGCATTTAGATGTTCATGAATCCACCTTCTCTTAACAAAAAACCTGCTTTGTGATTTGGCTACTATGATTTTACCTACTTCAAACATTTTTGGAGTCAGGTCTTCAATTTGTGCTAAGCTAATAATATTATTTGCATTGGTTTCTGCAGAATAACACTGAATTAAATGATTTATAGTACTCTCATAATCATCGAGCACAAATACTTTGTGTGTGGTTTTAGAGAAAAGGATTGCTGTTTTAATAGCGAAAGCAATCATCTTATCTAAATAACAAAAATAGATTGCAATGAGCTGAGGTCCCATTTCCTGAAGCCATTGAAAATGTGCAAACCTGGCTTTGGCTGAACTTCCTTTAAGGGCTTTGAGGTCATGAATTAAAAAAAACCTCTTATTCCCAATTTTTTGTTTAATGAGATTCTCAATTTTTGGCCAAACAACTGAGCGACTGTTTATGCTTGAGAAACCATATACCTCTACATGAACTATATCGCCATTTATTATTGAAACAACAGCCTTATCTTTCCCGTCATCAGTAGAAAATTCCCATTCAGGGGAATACTCTATTTGAAAGCCGGAAATAGGACAAATTTTTTTCATAGTCTTGACCCCAAGAGATTTGATTCTTCAAAGATAGATTTTCCCCAGCATAATAAAAAACTATTTATATTACTAAATCAGGGAAAGGAATTTAGAAAGAATTTAGTTTATCTAGTAAAAGGCACAATAATAATAAATAATTGTATCCAACCAAAATCCCCAAAATCGGCGATACTTTTCTTCAATAGGTAGGTAAACTATGATGTGGCATTTTTATGTATTTTTGCCGAATGGAAACAAAACGTCAGGAAAAAATAGCCCGCCTCATTCAAAAAGAAATGAGCATGCTCTTTCAAAAAGAGATGTCGCATTTGGGCGGCGGCGGAATGGTAACCGTTACCAAAGCAAAAATCAGCAGCGATTTGAGTGTGTCAAGAGTATATATCAGTCTGTTAGCCGTCGACGATGCCGAAGCTGTGATTAAAGAAATTAACGATAACGAAAAGGAAATCCGCTTCGAGTTCGGTAAAAAAATCAGAAACCAGTTGCGCATTGTCCCTCATTTTAAATTCTTCGAAGACGACTCCATGGATTACTACGAAAACATTGAACGTCTCCTAAACGAATAAAACCAAACCATGCAATACGATCCCATTAAACGAAGTCTGGGTAAGGTTTTTAATCAAAGTCCGTTTACCCGCAAACTTTTCTATCAGCTTCTCGACTTACTACTTCTTCGCACCTGGCATGTAAAGAAAGCCTTCAACAGCTGGGCAAAATCAGCTCCCCAAAACCCCAATATCTTAGATGCGGGAATGGGTTTTGGACAATATAGCTGGTTCATGTCGCAAAAACTTCCCCTTGCAAAAATTAAGGGGGTGGATGTTAAAGATGAACAAGTAGCCGATTGCAACCAGTTTTTTAAAAAAGCAGGTCAACCAAACGCAGTCTTCGAAATAGCCGATCTCACTCAGTTTGTTGAGAAAGACAAGTACGATTTTATCCTATCGGTCGATGTGATGGAACATATAGAAGAAGATGTACAGGTATTCAAAAACTTCTATGCCAGCATGAAAACCGGTGGTATGTTGCTCATTTCCACACCATCCGATCAGGGTGGCTCCGATGTGCATAATCACGACCACGACCATCATCACAACGATGGTTCTCAGTCGTTTATCGATGAGCATGTGCGCGATGGCTATGGAATCGAAGACATCAAAACCAAATTGAAAACTGCAGGTTTTAGCCGCAGCGAAGCGCATTACAGCTACGGAACTCCCGGAAAAATAAGCTGGCGCCTCAGCATGAAATATCCCATCCTGATGCTCAATGTCTCTAAAATTTTCTTTGTTCTGCTCCCTTTCTATTACCTTCTTGTGTTTCCCTTCGCTTTGATTCTCAATTATTTCGATGTTTCGGGCAAACATAGCACCGGAACAGGTCTTATAGTGAAGGCCTGGAAATAAGCTGAAAAATAGCGAATTTATGGTTTATCGGAGCAGCTGATAAACTTTCCCTGGAAGACATTTCACAACCCCTTCAAACTCCAGATTGAGCAACGACGAAGCCAGCTTGCTGCTGGTGAGACCGGTTTTGGCCATTATCAGGTCGATGGCGCATTGTTTCTGGTCGAAAAGTAAATCTACAATGGCTTGTTCATCGGGGTTTAAATCGGGGAAGAGCTTGGGTTGAATGGTCTTGGTTTTCTTGCGCACATCCCACGAGAGCTGATACAGCAAATCGGCCGAATTCTCCACCAGCGAGGCACGGTTGGTTTTAATGAGAAAATTACAGCCCTTGGACAGAGCATCGTCCGGGCGACCGGGAACAGCAAATACATCGCGGTTATAGCTGTTGGCAATATCGGCAGTTATTAAAGACCCTCCCTTTTTTCCCGATTCTATCACCAGAGTGGCATCGGCCAAACCGGCAATCACGCGGTTTCGCTGTGGGAAATTAAAGGCATCGGGTTTGGTTCCTGAAATAAACTCGGTGATGATTCCCCCCTGAATCTGCATTTCTGCGGCCATATCTTTGTTTATGGAAGGATAAATGCTATCTAATCCATGAGCCACAGCCCCAACAGTGGGAACTTTGTTTTTCAGACAGGCCTTGTGGGCGCGGGTGTCCACTCCATAGGCCAATCCGCTCACCACCATCACACCAGCATCTTTTAAGCCGGCAATCATTTCGTCGGTAATTTCTTTCCCTCTTTCGGTGATACTTCTTGTTCCGACAATGGCCAGTATCCGCTCATAATTCAACACATCCATGCCTTTATAATAAATCATCATGGGGCTGTCGGGAGCTTGTTTCAGGCGGTAGGGATATTCTGCATCAGTAAAAAACAGGGTTTGAATTTCGTTTTTCTTTACAAACTTAAGCTCGTTTTCGGCATCGGTGAGCACGGACTGATTGGCAATGAGATAAGCCAGCTTAGTTCCTATTCCATCAATTTTTTCCAGATGCTCTTTCTTTTGATGAAAAACAGCTTCGGCTCCACCACAGTAGGCCACAAGTTTTTTCCCGTTAATATGGCCAATGCCTGGCAGAAGGCTTACGCCAATTTCGTAAATGAGCTGTTGATCCGTTTTAATCATGCTGGAAGAGTTAAAAAATGGGGAGGCTAAAGTAGAAAAAAATCCCTAATCTAATCGCCGCGCAAGTTGTCGCAAAGGATAGATAACAGAAATAGCGCTCATCAATAAAACCATGAACAAAACCTTAAAGAAATCGGAGAAAAGTATCACAACAGGATAAGCATCCACCACAAATCCTGTTCCGCCTTCGCCCAGCGAAATCAAACCAAATTCCTGTTGAAGCCACGAAATAAACCCACCGAGAAGCAAACCTGTAAGTCCGCCTGCCAGACTAATCATCATGCCTTCGATGGCGAAAATGTTCAGAATCAGTTTTTTAGAAGCTCCCAAAGCCTTCAGGGTTTTAATATCGGGTTTCTTGTCGACAATCAGCATGCTGATGCTGCCAATAATATTAAAAGTAGCTATCAATAAAATAAACCCCAGAATTATATATACCATGAGCTTTTCCGACTGCATCACCTGCAATAAAACGGCTTGCTGCTCAAAACGGTTTTTTACTTTAAAATCCGGCCCAAGTATTTGTTCAATTCTGGCCTGTGTTTTTTGTAGGTCGGCACGGGGTTGTAAGGCAATCTCAATGGATGAGACTTTGTTTTCAAGGCCCAAAAGTTGTTGAAGGTATGCCAAAGATACAAAAGCGTAATTTTCGTCGTAATCCTGTCGCACACTAAAAAAGCCCGATGGGAAAAGAAAAGCCGATTTGAAAGAATCTTCCAGCCGCGCCCCACCATCCTGACTTTTATCAGGCACAAAAACCTGAACGGGGGTTGAAAAATCGCCCAGTTGACTCTGAAGCTTGTAAGCCACTCCATAGCCCAAAACCAGATAGTTCGTTTTAAATTCTTCCAGTACAAAATGACCCTGAACCATTAGCGTATCGAAATGGCTCATAGTGGCAAAGCTGCTGTCTACGCCCTTGATTTTCACCAGCGTTTGCTGACCTTTATATTTGAGCAAGGCGCTTTCTTCGAGAATAAAACTTGCTGTTTTTATCTCAGCAATCTGCCCAATTTTCTCATGCGGAATCTGATCGACAAAAAAAGTCTTCCCCTGAGCGGGTTGAACGAGCAATTCGGGGTTAAAACTGTTAAACAGGGAGATGACCAATTTCTCGAACCCATTAAAAACCGACAACACAATAATAAGCGATGCAGTGGTAAGCATCACGCCAACCACCGAAATCATACTGATGTAGTTGATAATCTGATGCGATTTCCTGGCAAAAAGATATCGGCGGGCTATGTATAAGTCGGCTCTCAAACTAGAAAATTACTCCCAAATTTAGTTCAAAATAATAGGGGATGGCTTTGGCTTCTACTTTCTTATCTACGGAATTTGTTCCATTAAGAACATTCGTAAAACCATTGTTAAAGTTTAAACCAATTACCACGCTTATGGATTCGTCAATAATATATTCGGCGCCGGCACCCACCAGCAACGATGCTTTAAAAAGACTCGCTTCGTCTTTTATATCCACTTTTTCTTCAGTATAATTCAGCTTTAAACCACTGAAACTGTTGGCTCCTGAAAAAGTATCGTCTGATTTTGCTCTTATATTGATTCCTGTATTAATTCCAATCAGTCCAAAAAACTGAAGATTTGGAGCCAACTCGTTGGTTTTCATTTTAAAAGCTAAAGGAACTTCAATATAGCGGAGGTTATAAACACGGTCCAAAGTTCCAGTATATTCAACATTGAACATATCATCTTCTGCGACAACCAAATGTGGATACGAAAGTTTCCCCTTAAAATAACTCACATTAAACCCGGTATTTATGTAGTAATGTTCCATGAGGGTGATGTCGGCTACAAAACCCCAGGCAAAGGAAAACGAAGTACCATTGTATTTATAGTCATCAACTTCGGGACTAAGCCAGCTCAGAGCCGGGCTTAGCTTAAACCCAAATTTGAATGGTTTTTGCTGGGCATTACCAGTTTGGGCTAACAACAGTAGAATACTGGTGAGAGCGAAAAATATGCTTTTGTTAATATATTTCATAATTGCCTGATTTATATATTTTTATGATAATTATTAAAAATTTATGCAAAAAGATTCCTGTCTAAACGAAAGTATTATATTTGAATTATAGAACTACACTACGATGTCCTTTATTTTAAACATCTTAATGTTGAGTATTTATAACTAAAACTATATTTATGAAAAAGGTAATTTTATTTTTTATTGCAACTTTTATTGGCGGAAGTCTCATGGCTCAGCTTCCTAATTTCGGTTTAAGACTAGGTATGACCACATCTAAATTATCTACCAATCTGAGCTCAAATTTCGAGTCGGAAAATCGTTTGGGTTATCAGGGGGGTGTTTTTGTTCGTATGAATTTTAGCAGACTCTATGTTCAGCCTGAGCTTATTTACAACCATCGCAGCACTAAATTGGAGTATGAAATTATTCCAGTTGCCGATTTGGAAGAACAAAGTGTAGGAGTTCGTTCGCAAATGAAAATCGGAACTTTCGATATTCCTGTTCTTGTGGGTTTTAAACTATTCGACTCTAAACTGATGAATGTGAGAATTTTTGCTGGACCAAATATTTCTTTCTCTACAAACAAAAACTTCACCTACGAATACATAACCAACGATGGAGAAACCATTGAAGGAGAAGTTCCTGAAGACCAAAGATTGGCCGTTGACGACTTTAATACCACTACCTGGTATCTACAGGCTGGTGCCGGAGTTGATGTACTTTTCCTCACTTTCGATGTACGCTACGAAAAAGGTTTGTCAAAAATATTCGAAGGTAATGTTTCCAATCTACAGGATATCAACCTTACAAACAATGTTTGGGTATTTACTTTAGGCTTTAAATTTATGTAAAGTCAATAATTCACAAAAAAAACCGTTTCAATCACCGAAACGGTTTTTTTTATTTTTGCACATGGAATCAATTGGTAGGTTATCCCTAAAAGGACAAACTTTGGCCTATTTTAATAATGCCCGTTTTTGATTTAGTTAAACCGTTGAAAAACAATATTGTATGCTATGAAAAAAATCAATACTACCGTTTTTCTTTTCGTAATTTTGGTTTTGGGGGTTGTTTCCTGTCAAAATCAATTTAAAGCTGATGTGTCGAAAATTCCAGCTGAAAATGTCAAAATTGTGAGATACGAGCAAGCTCTTTTTTCCTCCGATTTTTCCGAATCATCTATTCAAAACCTGCAGCAGAGCTTCCCGCTTTTTCTGGGAAATTCTAAACTCGATTCCATGCAAAAAAGTCAATTGATGGCATATGTGAAAGATCCGTATTTGTCGAAACTATATGAGGAATCTCAACGGGTCTGGCCAAATCTAAAAGCCCCTGAGCAGGAACTAACAGAGAGTTTTCGTTATTTGAAACACTATTTTCAGGGGTTTCGTCAGCCTGAAATCTATACCTATATCAGCGGATCCCCCGAGCCTGTGCATTATCAGGACGGAATCATTCTGGTGGGTATCGACAACTACCTGGGATTCGACAGCGAGCCCTATAACATAACTCAGGTACCCAAATATAAGCAATTCGCCATGAGCCCCGATTTTCTCGTGAAAGATATTATTCTCGCAGTTTCTGCTTCCTACATTAATCCCCCGGCTGCCACCGCTTCTCTTCTGGATCATATGATTTTTGAAGGAAAGAAGCTCTATTTCGTAAAAAGCATGATGCCACAAATTTCCGATAAAGTGCTTTTTACCCAAACCGACACCCATTTGAAATGGCTCAGCGAAAAAGAAAACCATCTTTGGCGCTATTATGTCGAGAACGAGCTATTGTATAAAGCTGATTATCTGGCCTACAATAAATTTGTGGCCGATGCACCGTTTACCGCTGTGCTTGGCGACGACTCAGCACCACGCACAGGGGTTTGGCTGGGCTATCAAATTGTACTTTCCTACATGAAAAAAAATAAGGAAAGTCTAAACCAACTTATCGACAATCAGCAAGCGCAACAAATTCTTCAGAAATCGGGCTATAAACCAGCCAGATAGAACCAAATATTTTTTGATGTTTTCGTTTTCAACCCGTTGGGTTCATTCAGGTTTTTTAACTTTTAGACCAGCCTTATTTTTTATACTTTTGCGTAATTTTTAAATTGAATTCATGGCACATAACAAAGTGATTCAGGAAGGTTTAACATACGATGATGTTCTGCTCATTCCTGCCTATTCCGAAATACTTCCCCGCGAAGTCAATGTTAGATCTAAGTTTACTAGAAATATAGAAATCAATATTCCCATTCTTTCAGCCGCAATGGATACCGTAACCGAATCGGCTATGGCCATTGCAATGGCACAGGAAGGTGGAATAGGGGTCATTCATAAAAACATGACCATCGAAAACCAAACCAACGAAGTGCGCAAAGTAAAAAGAGCTGAAAACGGTATGATTATCGACCCCATCACGCTTCACTCCAATGCGCTGGTGGCCGATGCTCTTCGCCTCATGGCAGAATATAAAATCGGGGGAATTCCCGTGGTTAATGAGTACAACGAGCTGGTGGGTATTGTAACAAACCGCGATTTGCGCTTCGAAAGAAACTCAAATAAGCCCGTTTCGGAAGTCATGACCAGCACTGTTATCACCACCAACGAATTCGCCGATTTCGAAAAAGCTGCAGATATTCTCCAGGAATACAAAATCGAAAAACTTCCTGTGGTTGATAAAAACAATAAGCTCGTCGGCCTGATTACTTATCGCGACATCATTAAAATTAAAGAACGCCCCAACGCCTGCAAGGACAAAATGGGCCGCCTACGCGTAGCTGCCGCCATTGGTATTGGCAGCGATAGCGTGGAAAGAGCCGAAGCACTTATAAAAGCCGATGTCGATGCCATAGTTATCGATACTGCTCATGGCCATACCCGCAGCGTTATTTCCGTTCTTACCAAACTAAAGCAGAAATATCCTCATATCGACATCGTGGTTGGAAATATTGCCACAGGCGAAGCTGCCAAAGCTCTGGTTGAAGCTGGTGCCGATGCAGTAAAAGTGGGAATTGGTCCCGGTTCCATCTGTACCACCCGAATCATTGCCGGAGTTGGCGTTCCACAGCTAAGTGCCGTGCTCAATGTGGCCGATGCCATAAAAGGCAGTGGAGTCCCAATTATTGCCGATGGCGGAATCCGCTACACTGGCGATATAGTTAAAGCCCTGGCAGCCGGTGCTCATACCATCATGGCAGGCTCCCTGTTCGCTGGTGTTGACGAGTCGCCAGGAGAAACCATTATCTACGAAGGAAGAAAGTACAAATCATATCGCGGAATGGGCTCCATCGAAGCCATGCAACACGGTAGTAAAGACCGCTATTTTCAGGATATGGAAGACGATATTAAAAAACTTGTTCCCGAAGGAATCACCGGAAGAGTTGCCTATAAAGGCAGTTTGTCCGAAGTAATTCACCAAATTGTTGGCGGATTGAGAGCTGGAATGGGTTACACTGGTTCGGCAAATATTCTGAAACTTCACGAAGCACTTTTTACCAAAATTACCACCGCCGGTGTTACAGAAAGCCATCCGCACGATGTATCAATCACCCGCGAAGCACCAAATTACAGTCGTTCTTAAATCATTATAAATCAAAAGTTAAATTATTAATTATGAAATTGTATAAAGTTTTAATTTTCACTTTTCTTTCAACTCTGTTTTTGATAGAGACCCATGCACAGAATGCACAACAAGTTCTTATGTCCGTTGGCGATGAGAAAATTACTGTGGAAGAGTTTTGGAATATCTACCAAAAAAACAATACCGAAAAATCATTCGATAAAAAATCAATCGATGAATATTTGGTTCTGTATACCAATTTCCGGTTAAAAGTTAACGAGGCTAAATCCCTCAAAAAGGACACCATCCCTGCCTTTAAAAAAGAGCTTCTGGGATACAGAGAGCAGCTGGCTAAACCTTATTTGGTTGATGAGGATATCAATGAAACACTCATGACCGAAGCTTATGAAAGAATGCAAAAAGACGTGAGAGTGAGCCATATCCTGTTATTTCTCGATGAGGATGCTTTGCCCGAAGACACAGCTCGTATTTATAATAAAATCAACAAAATAAGAGACAGAATCGTGAGCAATGAGCTTGCATTCGAAGAAGCCGCCGTAAAATTCTCCGACGATCGCTCTGCCCAGGATGCTCCGGCTGAAGGCCAACGCCCTGCAAGAGTTGGTAACAAAGGCGATTTGGGTTATTTCACCGTTTTCGATATGGTTTATCCTTTCGAAGTGGCTGCTTACAGCCTTCCCCTAAACCAGATTTCCATGCCTGTTCGCACCCGTTTTGGCTATCATCTCATTGTTAAAACCGACGAAATTCCCGCCATTGGCAAAGCTCAGGTTGCTCATATCTTTATCAAAGATATTCCCGGCGATTCTGCATACAATCCCGTAGCATCCAAAGAAAAAATTGACCAGATATATGCCAGATTGCAAAATGGCGAATCGTTCGAAGACCTTGTAAAAACCATGTCCGACGATAAAGGCTCTGCTGTTAAAGGTGGTGAATTGCCCTGGTTTGGCGCCAACAGAATGGTACCCATATTTATTAAACAGGTATCGGAATTTAAAACAATAGGGGAGGTTTCCAAACCCGTTCAAACCATGTATGGCTGGCATATTGTGAAGTTTTTAGGTCAAAAACCTATTGGTAGTTTCGAAAGTGTGAAAAACGAAATCAAAGACCGTTTGAAAAAAGACGTGAGAAGCGAAAAAGGCCGTCAATCGAAAATTGCTCAGGTTAAAAAAGAAGAAGGTTTTACAGAAAATCCTCAGGCACTGCAGGAATTGGTGAATCTTTTAGACTCCACATTGCTCGAACATAAATTCGATTTGGAGAAAGCAAAAGGATTTACACAGGAGCTTTTTACCATCGGAAATCAATCTTACAACCAATATCAACTGGTTGACTATATTCAGAAAAGCGGAAAAAAAGCTTCGATAAACGACTATAAAAAGTATACCTACAAAAAATATCAGGAATTTGTTGATAACAAAGTAATTGAGTACGAAGACCAACATTTGGAAGTTAAATATCCTGATTTTGCCATGCTCATGAACGAGTACAGAGACGGTATTCTCCTTTTCGACTTAATGGATGAAGTAGTTTGGTCCAAGGCCGTGAAAGATACCACCGGCTATCAGAATTACTTTAAACAACACCAAAGTGAGTATAATTGGGACAAACGTGTTGATGCTTCCATCTATACCTTTACCAATCCCGAGGTTTTTGCCACAGTACAAGGGCTCATTCAGCTAAAAAAATCTGATCAGGATATTTTGGCCGAAATCAATAACGATAGCCTGAAAGCAGTTAAGTTCGAAAGAAGGAAATTCTCCGAAGGCGATAATAAAGATGTGGATGAGACAAAATGGAAAGCCGGAAGCTATAAGGTGTTTAAAAACGACCAGGGAACTCCATTAACTTTGGTTCGAATTCAGGAGAAACTTAACCCCGCACCAAAAACTCTTGACGAGTGCAGAGGCATGGTTATTTCCGATTATCAAAACCAATTGGAAAAAGAATGGGTCGATTCACTTAGGACTAAATACACTGTAGTGGTAGACCAGGCTGTGCTGGAAGATGTGAAGAAAAACGGATTAAAAAAATAATATAAGGATTTTGGGGAAATGAAATTCTTGAGGATTTCTTTCCCCAAACTTACACATTATGAGAAATTTATATCGCATTCTATTGTTGATTATCGTGCTCACCATTTTGTATTCATGCAACAATGACGGGCATAGAAGCGACGATATTGTGCTGGCTCGGGTGGGCGAAAAAAACCTTTATATTTCCGATTTGGCCGATAATATGCCCCCTCATGCCAACAAAACCGATAGTATTCAATTGCAAAACAGCATGGTCGACAATTGGGTTCGTCAGGAAATCATGCTCCAACATGCCATCAAAAATTTACCCGACAGTCTTAAAGATTTCAGTGAGCAGTTGAAAACCTATGAAAACAACCTAATTATCTACGAGTTTAAAAAACGACTGGTGGATATTAGATTGGATTCGGAAGTTACCGATAAAGAAATTCTTGATTATTACCGCACCCACACTGCTGATTTTGAGCTAAAGGAAAATATTGTACAGTTTGCATTTATCAAAATTCCTGTGCAATCGAAAAAACTGGCTCTTGCCAGAAAATATATGAAAGAGTATTCCGATTTCGACTCCGACAAAGCTGTGGTTGATGAGTTTTGTAAGAAAAATGCCACCGATTTCTTTCTCAACAGTGAGGCCTGGACATCTTTTAACGAAATGGCAAAACGCGTGCCCATTGTTACTTTTAATCAGGAATTATATTTACAGAACAATAACTTTATCGAGATTAAAGACTTCAACCATTGGTATTTTGTAAATATCATCAATTTCAAAATTAAAGAACAAATCAGTCCCATCGATTTTGAACGCGATAAAATCAGGAACATTATTCTAAACAAGCGAAAATTAGAGCTTTTCAAGAAACTGGAAGAGGATGTCTATAATACCGCCCTGGAAAATAAAAAAATAGAAATCTATTAACTATCACACTATGAACAAGATATTGAAGTATTATATCATCATGGGTTTCGTATTTATACAAACCTTGAATGCAATAGCCCAGGAAACGAATGCACTGTCTCAGGTTGACGACAACCAGATTCTCGACCAGGTGGTTGCTGTGGTTGGTTCCAATGTAATTCTCAAATCGGAGATCGAAACCCAATATCTTCAATATCGCATGCAGGGTTTTATCGAGGGGAGCAGCCAAACTTTGCGCTGTGAAATACTCAAGGATCTGATTTTTCAAAATCTATTGCTCAATCAAGCCGATGTGGATAGTATTGTGGTAGCTGAAAGTTCTGTGGATCAGGAGCTGGATCGTAGATTCAGATATTTTATTACGCAGTTTGGCTCCAAAGAAAAACTAGAGGAATATTATGATAAATCAGTGGACGAATTTAAAGAAGAAATGCGCGATGTTGTTAAAAATCAGCTGATTCAGTCAAATGTTCAAAGCGAAATAGTTAAAAATGTGGGAATTACCCCCAAAGAAGTTAAAGCCTATTATAAAGAAATCCCCTACGATAGTTTGCCACTAATCAATGCAGAATACTTCGTTGCAGAACTCGTCAGCGAGCCCCAAATTACAGAAGCCCAAAAGCTCGAAGTTAAGTAGCGTCTGCTGTCACTCCGTGCCCGTATCCTGAAAGGGGAGAGTTTTGCTACATTAGCCATTCTTTATAGTGAAGACCCGGGTTCTGCAAAAAAAGGCGGGGAGTTGGGAATGTACGGAAGGGGAGAGCTCTATCCGGAATTCGAAGATGTGGCCTTTAATTTGAAAGATGGCGAGATTAGCGGAATTGTAGAAACAGAAGCTGGTTTTCATGTTATTCAAATGATTGAAAATCAAAAAGATTACGTCAATGTGCGCCACATTCTCATCAAACCCAAGGTTTCACCCATTCAACTCCAAAAAACTGTTACCTACCTCGATAGCATCTATACTTTAATCCAAAATGGTACCTATACCTTCGATGCTGCCGTTAAACTTTTCTCTGATAATGCCAACAGAATGGGCGGTGGTTATCTCATCAACCCAAAAACAGGCAGCAATATTTTTCAGGCTGAAGATCTCGATCCCAAGGTATTTTATACCATCGATAAACTCAAAGTTGGAGACGTAAGCAAACCCGTATCGTTTACCACCGAGAAAAATAAAGATGCTTACCGCCTTCTGTCTCTGGTAAAAAAGACAGAGCCCCACAGAGCCAATATCGACGATGACTATGATAAAATATACGAAATTGCACTTGGCAAGAAACACCAAAAGGTATTGGATGAATGGGTAACCGAACATGCTAAGCAAGCCTATATTCGTATTGTCGACAACTATTCTGAATGCGATTTCTACCAACAAATCATGAATAAGAAAAACTAAGCCCTGCTATGAATAAATTCGCATCAGATGTGGAAGCGCTTAACGCTTTCGAAAAGAAATATCAATTACTCACAAAGGAAATTGCCAAAGTAATCATTGGGCAGGACGAAGTGGTGCGCGATGTAATTATCAGTATCTTTAGCAGAGGCCACGCCCTGCTGCTTGGGGTTCCCGGGCTTGCAAAGACACTGCTTGTAAACACCATTGCCCAATCGTTGGGTCTTAGTTATAAACGGATACAATTTACCCCCGATTTAATGCCCTCCGATATTATTGGCTCTGAAATACTTACCGAAGCCCGTGAGTTTAAATTTATTCAAGGCCCCATATTTTCGAATATTATTCTTGCCGATGAAATTAACCGAACTCCTCCCAAAACTCAGTCTGCTCTTTTGGAAGCTATGCAGGAACAATCGGTAACTGTGGGCAGGACAAGCTATATTTTAGAGAAACCATTTTTTGTTCTGGCAACCCAGAATCCCATTGAGCAGGAAGGTACCTATCCTTTGCCGGAAGCACAGCTCGACCGGTTTATGTTCAATATCGTTCTCGACTATCCAACCTATCAGCAGGAAATAGCCATAGTTAAGGCCACAACAGGGCTTTCGCAAAATACAATTGAGATAGTTTTTTCGGCTGAGGAAATCATTTTCTATCAAAATCTGATTCGCAAGATTCCTGTTACAGACAATGTATTTGAATATGCCGTGAAGCTTGTAGCCAAAACACGTCCGCAAACCCCAATGGCTCATAGTATTACAAACGAATATATTAGCTGGGGAGCGGGGCCCAGAGCTTCGCAGTATTTAATTATTGGTGCAAAATGTCATGCTGCAATCAAAGGTAAATACAGCCCCGATATTGAAGATGTTAAAGCGGTAGCACATCAGATTCTTAGGCACCGGTTGGTGAGAAACTATAAAGCGGTGGCCGAAAACATCAGCATGGAGCATATTATCGCCGATTTGGTGAAGGACTAACGCCTTACTTAATTTAACCATTACTTATTTTTACACTTCGGATCTTTTATTGAGGTCTTTCTATGTCTACATATTTCTGATTTGTGCTATTCTCTGATGTGCATAGTTCAAGGTGTTTTATGGCAATGAATTCTAAATTGCATCAGTTATTTTCTCCGTACAATTATTCAAAAGCCAGGAACTATTGGTGGTTTTAGAACAGCATTTCATCTAAAAAGCGAAGATTATCTTTGCTAATGGATATGCTGAAAACTGTTTAATAGCAGTTGGGGATATCAAAATCGCCTGATGAATTACAACATAAAACAAAAAAGGCTGCCAAAATTCGGCAGCCCTATGATGATGATTTTAAAAAAGATCTATTGAACTGGATAAATAAAGCTATCGTTTCTGTATCCGCCATTGTCCATATACCAATCCTGGAATAAACTTCCGCTGCTTTCAACCCAGGGGATGAATTTCAGGTGTGCATTGTTTATGGGTGCTTTTTCAATTGGATAATCGAATTTGCTAACAATGTTTAAACCAAATGGAAGGTTATTTTCGGTTTTATAGAATCTGCCTGAACCAGGTTCAGAAGTGTCGTCGTTGGTTCCAAAATAGCTGAAGTTGGCTAAATCAGTAGGATTGTAGTCGGCTAAATGCACTTCTCTGCCTCTGTCGCCATTCACAAATATAAAGGGATTGAAAGGAGCAAGGCCAAAGTTACCAACGGTCATTGGAGAAGTTAGTTTCAATTCTAAGGTCATAGTATCGGGCACAATAAAATCGCGGTCGAGGCGGGTATTGCCATGTCCATGATCCCATGCATCGTCAAAAACTATGATTGTAGCATTCGACTGACCAGCTTCTGTTCCGTTGCTGTTAACAGTAACAATGTTGTGAAGAAGATTCTGTCCATGAACCCAGGCAATTTGATTAGGATTTATTCCTTCCATTTCGAAACCAAATCCATTGTGATAACTTGCGCCAATGGCTCTTACAACGAATTTAGAAACCAATTTAACTACTTTATTCTGTGCATTGGTAACTCTGTTAAAATTGTAGTCAAGTACAAGGTCGTTGAAATCGTAGTCACCAGTTGATGGCCATAAATCTTCAAAGGCTAATGTTCCATAATGGTCTTTGCTGCTATAATAGTTGTTGAATGCCAATTCAGGGTCGGTTGGATATTCGTCAATATCGTCTGATATGCCGTCGCCATCGGTATCTGTTGGTGTTGGGTCAAGTGGTGGGAAACCATCTGTTTCAACGGCTTCAATGGGGTCAACGGTGGCAAAGAAAATGGCATCGTTGAAGTCGTTATCGCCACCTGGACGGATTAAATCTTCGAAGCTGATAACAAATCTGTCATTTTCAGTGTCTTGCAACAAAACCACATGTTGTTTGTAAGCAGGATTCGATTCTGGATTTAAAGACTTGTCGCTGTAGAGAAGACCCAGGCCTTGTCCAACTGTTTGTGAAGTCTGATTCCAACCATCGCGCATAAGCATCCAGGCAATTACGGTACCTTCTTCAAAATTACCAATATATACTTTATCGCCAGGATTTAATCCACCACCACTTCCGCTAAAAGAAACATTGGGGAAAATTACGGTACAAGCCTGAACATCAGCAATGGATTGTGGGGGGAAATCTCTGTGGTAAGTATAATAAGCCAATACGTTTCTATATCCGGCACCTTCCGATACAAAAGTTACCCAAACGTCAGCATCCTCGGTAAGAGTAAGGTTTTGACGGTTAACATCGTAAAGATACTCAGGATGATAGGTAGGAACAGGTCTGTTTTCTGGTAATGCATTATTGATATCAGCCATCATTTGGGGAGTAATATAATCGCCCACTGGTTCAAGATAATTGGGCACTCCAGCAGAGTTATAAGTTCCCATTAAATTAATTGTGATATTGGTATTGTTTTGGCTTTTCAACTGTGCTTGTTCTGGAGCCGATGTAAACGTTTGGCTTGCGAAAGCTGTAGGATTTCCACCAAAGTTAAAACTAACTGTTCCATTTTGAACAGGAACCTTTACTTCATTTACAAAACCAATATGATCGGTTGCTATAACAACTTCAGTCAAATGGTTTGGTATTCTATAGTAGAGCTCAAAAATCCCGTCTTCATTGGTAATACCATTGATGATGGCCGAACCACCATTTTCTTTGAAATCGGTATAAACGCTCACTTTAACACCTGCAACAGCCTGATTTTGTCTGTCTAGTGTTGCGATATGAATATTTGAAACAGCAGAAGTTTCCCAGTTAAATGACGAAGCAGCCTTCACATCGTTCATGGTGATGGCATTGTCTGAAGTACCTTCAGGATTTTCGTCCAACTTTGGTAATTGTTTGCTGCATGATGCGGAGATAACTACTCCTACTGCTAATAACCCAATTAAATTTACGATTTTCATGTTTTTCATTTTTAATTAGCTTCGACTCAATGAAGCTTGTTAGTGACTCAATTCACTCTTTTATAAGGAAACGAGCCGTCATTGTTTCGGAGAATTAAGAAGTGTGTGATTTGACCTCGCAAATGTAGCGTTTAAACTCGTAAGCGTTGTGTTAATTTTCCAATAAAAATCAACTTGTCCAATAGAAAAAATGTTTTTTATTTTCGGAAAGTTGTGAATAACTGTCAAATAGGGCACATAAATTTGCTTTGGAGAATAGAATCCCCAGGTTATATCATCTTCTAGATGATGTATAAGGAAACCGTTTTAAGAAGAATAATTCTGTAATAGAAATAAACTGAGTGTAAACAATATGAATGGATTTCAACTATTCGTTTATGGCCATTTTTACAGTCTCAATGCGGTTTTCTGTAGCTTTGAGAATGGTAAAGGTGAAGTCGCGGAGTTTAATCATTTCACCGGGCCTGGGAATACTACCACTGTTGATGATAATAAATCCGGCTAAAGTTTCATATTCATCACTTTCGGGTATACGTAGCTGGTATTTTTCGTTGATAAAGTCAATTTCGATTCTTCCGGAAAAAATAAACTCAGCTTCGTTCAATTTCTTATGAACTATTCTGTCCTTATCATGCTCATCCTGAATCTCCCCAAATATTTCTTCCATCACATCTTCTAAAGTAACCAATCCGCTTGTTCCTCCAAATTCATCAACAACCACAGCCATTGATTTGTTCTTTTTTATAAAAGTGGATAAAACCAATTGAGCCGAAATGGTTTCGGGTATAAAATCAATGGGGCGTAGAATTTCGTTTATATCTTTGGGATTTTTGAACAGGTCAAAATTATGGGCATACCCTATAATATTGTCTATATTATCATTGTAAATGAGCACTTTAGAGTGGCCAGTTTTGACAAAAAGGTCTTTGAGATTGTCAAGGCTGTCCTGAATATCCAGCGCAATGGTGTCTGTTCGGGGAATCATACATTCCCTGATTTTAATTGAGCGGAACTCAATGGCATTTTTAAATATCTCTTTCTCTGAATCTCCTATGACAATGGACTCCTCCACGTCATTAATATCCTGAACCAATTCATTGAGTTCGTTGGTCGAAAACTTATTGTTCTCTCCTTTTACTCGTAACCCAAAAAGAAATCTTATTATATTTTTTGCGAGCCAATAGATAAACACAACAATGGGGGAAAATAAATAATAGAGTATAAAAGCCGGAACGGAGAAGAATTTTAGAGTCTGATTGGGGTTGATGCTAAAAATGGCTTTTGGTATAAATTCGGCAAGAACAAGGATGATAATTGTCGATATAAGAGTCTGTGTAAGAAGTAATAAAAACTGGTTATTGCTTCCGAAAAAATCTATAATAGGTTGATGAAGCACGTCGGAAATAGCAAAACCGTAAATTACCAGCGCAATATTATTGCCAAGCAAAATAGATGCAATCATTTTGCTGGGTTGTTTGTAAATATTATAGAGCCAGGGGTTGGAGCTCCCTTTTTTTTCCAACTCCAGCTTTAATCTCGACGAACGGATAAATGCAATCTCCAAACCGCTAAAGAATGCAGAAAACACTAAACTCCATATGATTATTTGATAGTCGCTCATTGTTTTATGGTATCTTCTTCAATAATATCAATGGTTGCCCTAACCTGATAAAGCTTAAAATGTTCCAGGTTTTCATCTGCTCTCATGCTGTCTCCATGCATAATTCTCCCGCTTTCTTTAATTGTTACAAAAGCGTTGTTATAGATTGTGTTTTTTTCCTGATCCCAAAACAAAACTTCAGTGTATAACTCTTTCCCTTTTTTATGGTCAATAATGATAACATTTTTTCTCACCTCCATTGTTTTGGTTTTATCGTAACTGATGGCATAATCTGATGTTATTTCTGATGATACTACATCCGCTGAGTCATAAAATACAACGTGGATACCCTGTGGGAATAGCATGTAGGGTTTGTCGCCGGAAAATTTATGTAGTTGGGGGCTTTCTAAAATTGCTTTCAGTTTTCCCGAATCAGTGTATTGTACCACAATATCTTTGACGGATTCGGTGGGCAATGTATCCTGAACAGTAAGAGATTTTATTACATTCATATTGTTCTCACAAGAAAAAAGCATAATCATCATAAGAATGATGACTATGCTTTTAACTATAGATAAATATTTTATTAGAATGTTCAATATAAGTTATTTAGCAGCTCTAATAGTGGTTGTTTCACCTATCCAGCAATCCAGAGCATAAGAATCGCCTTCTTTTTTATCATGGAAAAAGATAGTCTCTGTAGTTGGGAAATATTTGGAATAGGTGGCTATACGTGCGTTTGCTAATTCAGCTATACTGGAATCGGCATTTCTGGCCTGGATGTATTTGTCAACGGCAGCCCAATAGGCAGCTTTGCTCGAAAGCTCGTTGCTACCACATTCCCCAGCTGAAGCGGCATACATATCGCCAATCATAACATATAACATTCCATCGGATGGGTTTAATGCCAATGATTGACGTGCATAGTTGCGTGACTTAGAGAACTGATTTAGTTTGTAGTAAATCTTCGCTAAATCGCTTAAAACATCGGCCTTCTCTTTATCAGTTTCCAACATTCCTACAGCATCTTCTAAATATTTAGAAGCATCGGCATATTTTTCTTTTTCAATAAGCATTTTGCCCATTAAGATGGCCGAAGCAGGAGTAGGTTCAAGCTGATATAATTTTTCTGTAGACTGAAAGAACAAATCTGACGATGTACATTTTTTCTTCTTTAATATCTTGGTAATCTTCTTTAGCAAAGCCACATCTGAATTGTTCTCGCTAAATTTTTTGGAATATATTCCAACCAGTGCGTCGCATGTGGCATAGGGCTCAAATGTGCTTTCGATATTGCCCTGTGCATTTTGCCAATGAACCAATACCTTTTGGTTGTCGGCGTTTTTCTCAATATTGGCTTCGATGAGAGTACTCAGTTCATCATAAGTGTCTATTACCAAAGTTTCATCGGCTTTGCCATTTTTTACTTTTTTTATGGTAGCTCTAAAGTAATAAACCAAACTATTCACAGATGCATTGTCTTGTTCAAGTGCAATGGATTCTTTGAGATAATCATAAGCTTCTGCGCATCTTTCAGGAGTCATTGTCATCATATCAACACCCAATCTTCCATAAATCTCGCCTTTCATGCTTTGAGAACCTTTGGTTGGAAAATGTTCCAATCTTTGCAGATAAATCATTTCGATGGTATCCATGTAGGCATCCTTTTGGGCATCGGGTGCTTTTTCAAACTTGTAGTTCATCATCTTTAAACCATCCAGATACATATTCTGTGATGCTTTGGGGCAGGACAGAAAAACTTTTCTCCATGGCACCAATGCATCAAGCACAGCTGTGCTGGTATAATCGGTCGATTTCCACTGTTTAAAATATTCCTGATACAATGATAGATTGGTGATACATGCTACGCTATCACTACCATATTTACCACCGCCCTGACTCAGGTTCCCGTTTAAATCGGTATCATTTATTGTGGCAATTCTATTAGCGAATGCATTGAACCCCACGACTATTAGCGTAAAGGCTACTAAGAGAATTTTAACTTTTTTCATTATTATAGTTTTTATAAATATTTACTTTTTCTAAACCAGGATTCTTTTATGGCAATGCCAAGCATAACCCTAACATATCTTTCCTGAATAAGCGATTTGTCGATGGTACCGTTTTGACCAAATTCAAAGCCCAAATCTACAAAGGTTTTGCTTTTGCGCAGGGGCAATCCGAATCCAACTGTCAAGGCATATTCTTTAAGCTCTGTATCTTCAAATTTCATGCCGAGATGTTCATAACGAAAACCTAAGCGGTAGTGAATCATTTTCCAGTAGGCTGAAAGCGTGTTGCTTTGTGGAATAAATTCTGCACCAATATTGGCCGATAGCTTATTACTAAAACCCAATGGGAAGTCCTTGTATGTAAAATTCTTCCAGTTTTCGAAGTGGAAATCGGCTGCTACAGTAAGTTTATCTTTCTTTACCCAGGTAACTCCAGCCCCAACAGTATATGGTAGTTCAAGGGTAATATTCTGTCCTGTCCACACCCGAATAGTATCTAAAGTGGAATTATTGTAAATATCATCGCCAAAATAGGTCATTGAAAGATAATCGAAGGTGGCACTCAATTTTGATTTATTTCCGTAGGTTAAACCAAAGGACAAGGTATTTGTGGCATCAAGAGGCTGATGGTACTGCAATCCGGCTTCAAAAAACAAACCTTTTAAAACGACTTTCTCCTTGAACATGGTATTGAATATGAAAGCTGAATCGGGGAAATTGACCCCTTTGCTGTGCTCCAGTTTTCCAAAATAATAAGTGGAGTTAATTCCAATGGCCAATTTATCAGTTAATGAAAATGCATTTCCCCAAACTATGGCATCCATACCGCCATCGCCCTCATAAACAAATTCAGTTGTTCCCCCGTTTTCTACGGTACCATAGTCATAAACTTCATATCCCATAGATGAATATGGAAGAAGCAAGACTGATGTTTTCCACCATTTGGCTAAAGGAAAGGCAATGGCTAAATTATTGATATTGGCCGATGAAAATTTGCTGGTCAAATCGCTTGTTCGGTATGAGCTGTTGTTTAAGGCTGCACCAAGGTTTCCTACAAACGACATGGAGTCGATTCCGGAAAGCCCGGCGGGGTTCATCATATTGATGTACATGCTGCTGCGCGATGCAATATCTGTTCCGCCCATGCTTAATGACCTGATGTTGCCCTTTTTATGGTTATCACCCAATCCAATAAACGAATATGGCGAAGTTACATCACCCTGAGCTATGGATTTATAGCAAAATAGGGCTATGATGGTGATAATGAGTAATGAAGTTGTTCTATTGTTCATTAAACTGAAGTATATAATTTAAGCCTGTGAGCACTAAATTTTCGGCTGCAAAGATGTTATATTTTAGGCTTTTTTCAAAATAATAAACATCACCGCCGGTTAAAATTATTTTTAAATCGTCGTAAAGCGATTTGTAGTTTTCTATCATCCCATTCACTTCGGCAATAGTTCCATTAACTATGCCACTGTTAAGGCATGTCATGGTATCGTTGCCAAGCACTGGGGTATGGGGAGGTACATTAGCAAGTGGAAGCATATCTGTAAATTGATTTAGCGCCCGGGCCTTAAGTCTGATGCCCAACGAAATGGCACCGCCTAAATATTCCCCCGATTTACTCACAAGGTCATAAGTAATACTGCTTCCGGCATCTATTACTAAAATATTTTGCAATGGAAAAAGAAAATGGGCTCCAACGGCAGCTGCCAGCCGGTCTTTCCCCAGGGTTTGCGGAGTAAGGTATTGATTATCTAAAGGAATGGGCGTTTCGTGGTTGAAATGGATAAGTTTGAAATTCGATTTTAAATAACTGATAAAATGCAAATCAACTTTAATAACATTGCAGAGAATGGCATTTTCAATGGTTTTGTACTTCTGCTTAAATTCTTCAATTATCTGAACAATATCAGTTTCGGTCGACCTGTTTTCTAGCATGATTTCACCGCTAAAAACAGCAACTTTTTTCAAAGTATTTCCAAAATCTAATATTAATCGGTATTTCATTCAAAATCTATTAGACGCCAAAACTAAAGGTTTTCGATTGAACTTTTGGTGCTCTGGTTGATTCTTAACATTAATTAACCTGAGAACCATTGGAATACAAAGCCAACCGATTTGGGCTGAATAACCTGAATGTTGTTCTTTTTTCGAAGAACCATCCACCAGAATTTTTTGGTCATAAATACTTCCCCAGTGAATGGAAAGGCATTTTATGAGCACAGCTTTTTAGGCTAAATGCTTATCTTTGTGCAAAATTTTTAGATTATGGAACTTACTCATCTCAACGCCATATCACCAGTGGATGGACGCTACCGGAATAAAACTGAAAAATTAAGTCTTTATTTTTCTGAAGAAGGGCTTATTAAGTATCGTGTATGGGTGGAAATAGAGTATTTTATTGCCCTATGTCAATTGCCTTTGCCTCAGCTAAAGGATTTTTCTTGCGGGGTTTTTCCTCAATTGCGCGCAATTTATCAGCACTTTAGCTCCCACGATGCCTTGCGAATTAAAGAAATTGAGAAAACAACCAACCACGATGTTAAGGCGGTGGAGTACTTTTTAAAAGAAAAATTTGACCTTTTGGGGCTAAGCCAGTTTAAAGAGTTTATTCACTTTGGCTTGACAAGTCAGGACATCAACAATACCGCCACACCCATGAGTTTAAAACATGGTTTTGCCGAAGTGATTTTGCCCGAATTGGAGCAATTAATTGATGAGCTCGCTCAAAAAGCCGAAACCTGGCGCCATATTCCTATGTTGGCTAGAACCCACGGACAGCCCGCATCACCCACCAGACTTGGGAAAGAAATTTTTGTGTTTGTTGAAAGGTTGAAAAACCAATTGTCCATGCTCCATCAAATTCCTTTTGCGGCAAAATTTGGCGGGGCAACGGGAAATTTTAATGCTCATCATGTGGCTTATCCTCATATTGACTGGGTAGATTTTGGTAATCGTTTTGTGGCTGACCATTTGGGTCTTGTTCGCTTACAAAATACCACGCAAATTGAGCATTATGATTATCTGGCTGCTTTTTTCGACAATTTGAAAAGGATAAATACCATTCTTCTCGATTTAAACCGCGATATGTGGAGTTATATTTCCATGGATTATTTTAAACAGAAAATAAAAGCTGGCGAAGTTGGTTCGAGTGCGATGCCGCATAAGGTGAATCCTATTGATTTTGAAAACTCCGAAGGAAATATTGGCCTGGCAAATGCCATTTTTGAACATCTGTCGGCAAAATTACCAGTGTCGCGCCTTCAGCGCGATTTAACCGATTCCACCGTGACAAGAAATATTGGGGTGCCACTGGCTCACATGCTTATTGCTCTTCAATCGTTAAGGAAAGGGATCGATAAATTGATTCTTAACGAACAACGAATTGCCGATGACCTGGAAAATAATTGGGCTGTTATTGCCGAAGCCATTCAAACCATACTGCGCCGCGAGAATTACCCCAATCCCTACGAAGCTTTAAAGGCGCTCACAAGAACCAATGAGAAAATGAATGGCCAATCGTTCGCACTTTTTATTGATAACCTGAAGGTTGCTGACGAAATTAAAGCCGAATTGCGTAATATTACCCCATCCAATTACACTGGCATTATTAATTATTAGGGGGGTATTTTTGAAACAATGAAAATAAGCGGGTTTACTTTTATTCGAAATGCCATTCTGTACGATTACCCAATAGTGGAAAGTATCAAAAGCATTCTGCCCATTTGCGACGAGTTTATTGTGGCAGTGGGAAAGTCGGATGACGATACTTTAGCCCTGATTCAGGGAATTCAAAGCCCCAAAATCCGAATTGTAGAAACCCTTTGGGATTTAAGCCTTCGCGAAGGTGGCAGGGTTTTGGCAGTGGAAACAGATAAAGCACTTGCGCATGTATCAACCGACTCCGATTGGTGCTTCTATATTCAGGGAGATGAAGTGGTTCATGAGAAGTATCTGGAGAAAATAAAACATGCCATGTTGCAATACAAAGATGATCCACAAGTTCAGGGGTTGTTATTTAAGTATTTGCATTTTTATGGATCCTACGATTTTGTTGGCGATAGTAGAAAATGGTATCGCAGAGAAATCAGAGTTATTAGAAATGGGCTGGGAATAAGGTCTTATAAGGATGCTCAGGGATTCCGGTTAAATAATCAAAAGCTTAAAGTTAAATTGATTGATGCTTTCATTTATCATTATGGCTGGGTTAAACCACCGGAACAACAAAGTGCAAAAATCAGCAATTTTATGAAGCTTTGGCATTCCGATCAATATGTTACCAAAAACAAACCCACTGATAGTTTCGATTATTCATCCATTGATTCATTGGCAAAATTTCAGGATGAGCATCCACTGGTTATGCAAAACCGAATAGCCCGTAAAAACTGGGCATTCAATTTTGATCCTACCAAAAGGAAATTTGGGCTAATAAAATTTCTCTTGCATAGTATGGAGAAATATACAGGATACAGGGTTGGAGAATACAAGAACTATATCAGGATTTAAGAGCCCAGATAGAATAGATAAATGAAAATTTGATTCTACAGAATCTCGATCTGGCTTTATGATAAAAACCTGAAAAATTCCATTTAAACTTCACGGCAAAATAAAGTAATGCCGGGACAAGCAGCATAAATAGCCCGCCTTCCAAATCGGCTCCCCCGCCAGGAACATGTCCAACTGTTTGCCCACTGGCAGCACCCAGCTGCGAATCCCCTGGGTTGGGTTGGCTCCAGATATAATTGGTACTTGTAATTAATAATAGATATAAAAAGAAAACAATAATTCGTTTTTTCATACTCCCCCTTTTTTTTACTCTGTTAAACCTTGATTTTTTTTAATAAAATGTTCAATTCATCAAGTGAGAGCTCCAAAAAGGAGTCACCAGGTGGTTATATTCAGTAAAATGCGAACCTGTTAAATGACTCACTCCCCATTTGCATTGAAAAAACGAACGCCAAAGGCCAAATGTAATCTGCATCAGATTATTTACTCTTTTGTGCTCATTCTTCTAATAAAATGAATCAAAAACTAACGGTTTTAATCTGATACTAAATTAAAATTGAAAACCGCATGTAAGACTTGAAGTTTAAGTAATTTATTAAAGGATGGATGTTAATAACTATATGGATAAAATCCAGATAAATTAAGCGATACGGACTGATTTTGGGATTGATGAAAAAGTGGTTTTGTTAATAACTCGAAAGAGTGGAATTAGTGAAAAACCCTGCAATTTAAAAGCACTAAAAAGGCAAAGTGTGAGGATATAAATAAACTACAACCCAACCTACCATTGCCAATATGATTCCCATAAAAATAAAGAAGAATGCTAAAATGCCCTTCTTTTTAAAAATGCTCCAAATTCCTATAATAATAGAAATGAGACCTAAAATAAATAGTGTTATAATCATTAGCGGGTAAATATTAGTTCGTTAGATGTACTTAGTGAATCATTAAAGAAATAGCCTTCTTTATCAAAATGTTTTAATCCATCAGGGGTATTGATCTGATTTTCAATGATAAAACGAGTCATGAGTCCACGTGCTTTTTTAGCAAAGATGCTCACCACCTGAAACTGATCGCCTTTCGACTCTTTAAAAACCGGAGTAATAACTGGTAGCTTTAATGATGAATTGTTGATGGATTTAAAATATTCCAGAGATGCCAGATTTACAATTGTTTTAATATTGGCTTCACGGGCTGTTTTTACCAAAGATTTGGAAAGTTTTTCCCCCCAAAATTCATAGAGGTCTTTGTATTGCTGGGCAGATAATTTTGTTCCCATCTCGAGTCTGTATGGCATAATCATGTCGAGGGGTTTTAGAATACCGTAGAGTCCTGATAAAATACGGAGATGATTTTGAGCATATTCAACCTGCTCCTGTGTTAGAGAGTAGCTATCTAACCCATGGTAAACTTCGCCTTTGAAAGCAAAAATAGCTTGTCGTGTTGAGCTTGCAGGGAAAGGAAGCTGCCATTGGGCATAGCGTTCGAGAGTTAGCCAGGCAATTTTAGGGCTAACCGACATGAGCTTGGCTAACTCATCAGCTTTTAGTTTCCTTAACTCATTCACCAGGATTTTGCTGTCCTTAAGAAACGCAGCCTCAGTTTGTCCATTGACTTTTACTGGGGTTTCAAAATCCAGGGTTTTAGCGGGAGAAATGACAACTATCATTTTAGAAGTCTTTTTTTAGGTTCTGATTATAAATGAAAATGGCAAGAGTGCTGCTAATAATAGCGAAACCAAAAAGCATAGAAGAATTGTAGATAGCACCAACAAATCCCACATCACGGCCTAACACATCGAAGAAACCATCAATAGCCCAATAATTCAGTGTAAAATGGGCAATTACTTTCATAAATTCGGGGAATAAAAACAGGGGCATCATGCTTCCACCCAATGCCGACATTACTAAAATAATGATAAGCGAAAGACTCTCTACTTGTTTTTGGCTTTTTGCCAGTGCTGCAATGAATATGCCGAATCCACTAGCTGCCAATGCAGTGGCTGTTGTTAGAAGGATCAATCCGCCGAAATTTCTAAAGATATCCAGGCCAAAGGCCAGCCAAACAAAAGCGATTAAAATGGCCATTTGAATCATGGCAAAAATAAACCCACTGGATAGTTTGCCGAGCAAAATTTCCCAGGGTTTAACGGGGCTGTAGAGAATTCGCTTTAGAGTTCCGGTTTCTCTTTCTCTGATAAGGGTGCCACCCATTCCGGATATGCTAAACAGGAGCATCATAACAGAGGTGCCTGCAAAAGCCTGAATCAATCCCCAGGGCATTTCTTCTTTTACTGCGACTGACCGTGTGGAAATATTAGTTGGCTCATTACTTTTGTCGCTTTCATCACCCATAAATTGGCTATCCACATCCTTGTGAATTTCCTGAAGCAATTCTTCGGGCATATCGGCTCCATATTTTTCATCGATAAGGCTGTGAATCTGTCCTTTACTTCCTTGTTTGCCCAGAAATGGCATAAGAGTAGTCATCAGCGCTTTTTGGGTAAGTCCCATTTCTATTTCGCGGCTTTCGTCGAATATAAACTCAACAGGGGCTTGTTTCCCGGCATCAATAGAGTCGGCAAAGCCTTTGTGAACAATAAGCGCTGAAGGATAATCACCATTTTTTATCAGATTTTCAGCTTCGTCTGCAGTTTTTATAGTAAGCTTTAACTCTTTTTGAGCAATAAGCTTCTCTTTAAGTTGCTCACTTAAAGCGCTTTGGTCGTTATCGCAAAATAGAATTTCCTGAGCAATATCTTTCCTGGTTTTTTGAAAACCCCCATAAACCATTGCAAATAAAGCAATGAGAATTATAGGCAACAGAAATGATAATAGGAGCCCTTTTTTATCTTTAAAGGCCTGCAATAAGTCTTTGGATATAATATTGAACATAGCTATTCTCTTAATTTATTACCGGTTAATTTCAGAAAAATCATTTCCAGGTTTACTTTTTGTATTTCGATGGAACTGATTTTAATTTCTTGTTTATCAAATAGTTGTACCATATTTACTAATTGAGAGTTGATTTGTTCCGATGTGATTAACAGGCGGTTATTATCAGAAATAAAGCTCATGTTTTGATCCTTCAATATGTTTAAAAAACGCTCATCAGGACTTTGGTTTAGAGTAAATACCAAAGTTTCGGTAAGGTTTAGATTGTTTTTGAGCTCGTTCAGGCTGCCTTCGGCAATAAGCTGGCCGTGGTCTATGATTCCAATTTTATCTGAGAGCCTCTCAACTTCCTCCATATTGTGCGATGTATAGAAAATTGTAATTCCTTGCTGGTGAAGTTTCTGAAACACCTCGTAGGTAAAAAGGCGGCTTTGTGGGTCGATACCCACAGTTGGCTCGTCCATAAACAAAACTTCGGGGTCGTGGAGCAATGCGGCTGCAATATTAATGCGTCGTTTCATTCCACCACTATAGGACGAAATCTTTTGATTTCGTTGATCGTAGAGATCGAGAAGTCGCAGAATATCATTTATCTTTTGGGGAAGAATTGTCGATTTTACCTGATTTATTTTGCCCCAGAACCTGAGATTTTCAAAAGCAGTAAGATCTTCATACAGAGCTATTTCCTGCGGTACCACCCCAATGAGCTTTTTAACTTTTGTTGAGTTTTTCAATACATCGAATCCGCCAATAGTCACTTGCCCCGAAGTGGCTTTTACAATATTCGAAATAATATTGATGCAGGTTGTTTTACCTGCTCCATTGGGCCCCAAAAGGCTGTAGAACTGTCCTTTTTCAACCTTTAAACTTAGGTTTTTAAGGGCGGTATGTGTTCCGAATACTTTGCTAACATTTTGAATTTGAATCATTATAATGCAAGTTTTACTCCTGGTACATTTTTTAAGTCAGCATAGAGCTGGGTTAAAATGCTTTGAGAGATGATTAAAACATTAACGGTGTAGCTGGTATAGGCTCCTTTATCACTGATTTTATGTCGCCAATTGGAAAAGTCAATGCTTAAATTTCTTAGCACCGCCTCCAGTGAATCCACATTATCCTGATGGTTTGAAGGGGTAGTCATGATTATTTTCAGGTCGAACTGAACCGGAAATTTTATAATCTCGTTACCTCCTGAGCCGTTGGTATGAATTTTCATAATTTGTATTTCTAATTGATTTCAATGCAGTTAACCTTCAAATGAGCAGAGCATTAAATACTATTTTGATTAGCCTTAGCTGTTTCATCTGTTGGTAAATATTCGGCATTGAGCTGGTAAAAATAGCCTTTTTCCGAAATCCCGAGGGTTAAAATATCAATAAGAATGAAATCAATGATCAACTTATTGAGTTTGGGGGAAGAAATTTTCAAATGTTTTTTGAGTTGGCTGAAGCTGATGGGCTGATGTGTTTTAACGAGTTCAAGAAAAGCCTTTTCTGTAGCGGAAAATCTAATCTGAACCGATGCTGATTGTTTTTTCAACTTCCATGTTTGAATATAAATTCCATTGGCCAGAATGTTTTGGCTATGCCTGCGAACGTATACCTTATAATCACCATTTTTATCGGGAGCAGATACCAACTCCTCTGTGTTTTTAGTAACCACAGCCTCAAGAACAGTTTTACCCAGCACAACAAACTCGTTATATTGTAGAGTTACCTTGGGTTGGCAATACATTTCGGCTGCCGCCTGAAGCATATGAACTTCCTCATCCGAACGCACACCGGCAATGGCTCCGTTATCCTTTACTCCTATTAACCTGAGTTCGATATAAAAAATTTAGCCTAAATGTAAAACAATAAGGATT
>CAXYYJ010000005.1:0-122342 GCA_964293475.1 uncultured Draconibacterium sp. | reverse complement strand
AACTCGCGACCCTGACCTTGGCAAGGTCATGCTCTACCAACTGAGCTACTTTCGCGTGGGTGCTTCCGCTTTTTGCGGATGCAAATATACATATTAATTAAACTAAAAAACAAAAGTTTTTTTACATTATTTTCCAAGTAGTTTTTTAATCTCATTGAGCTTCATCAAAGCTTCTACTGGTGTGAGGGTGTTGATGTTAGTGTTCAAAATGTCCTCCTTTATCTGATACAAAAGCGGATCGTCCAGCTGAATAAAGCTCAATTGATAGTCATCTTGACGGGTTTTTTTTGCCATGGATTTTTTTGGAGTGGCTTCCAAAGCTCCCTGTTTTCGGGTTTCTTCCAGCTGCCCCAGAATCTCATTGCTTCGCTCTAAAACCCAGCTGGGCATTCCGGCCATTCGTGCCACATGGATACCAAAACTATGCTCGCTTCCGCCAACCTTCAACTTGCGCAAAAACAACACATTATTCTGTACTTCCTTCACTGTAACATGATAGTTTTTAATCCGGCGCATGGTCTGTGCCATCTCATTGAGCTCGTGGTAGTGGGTGGCAAACAATACCTTGGGATGATACAGCGGATGCTCATGCAAAAACTCGGCAATGGCCCATGCAATGCTGATTCCATCATAGGTACTCGTTCCACGGCCTATCTCGTCGAGCAAAATTAAACTCCGGTTGCTGATATTGTTGAGAATACTGGCGGTCTCGTTCATCTCTACCATAAATGTCGATTCCCCCGATGAAATATTGTCCGAAGCTCCAACGCGGGTAAATATCTTGTCAACCAGGCCAATACGAGCCGATTGTGCCGGAACAAAACTTCCCATCTGAGCCATCAGGGTTATCAAAGCGGTTTGGCGTAAAAAGGCTGACTTCCCGCTCATATTGGGCCCGGTTATGATAATGATTTGCTGGTGCTCGTTGTCTAAAAATACATCGTTGGCCACATATTCATCCCCAATTTTGAGCTGCTGCTCTATCACAGGGTGTCGCCCATCTTTTATGTCGATGCTCATCGACTGATTAATCTCTGGTTTGCAATAATTATTCTCTTCGGCTATCTGGGCAAACGACAGCAAAACATCCAGTTGAGCCAGCAAAAACGCATTGTGCTGAATGGGCTGAATATAATCGTGCAAGGCCAAAACCAGATTTTGATACATGGCCTGCTCAATAACCAGCATTTTGTCTTCGGCCTGCAAAATCTTCTGCTCCAATACCTTCAATTCCTCAGTAATATATCTTTCAGAACCGGTGAGGGTTTGTTTGCGGTGCCAGTCGGTGGGCACTTTATCTTTGTGGGTATTGGTAACTTCCAGATAATAGCCAAACACATTGTTAAAACTGATTTTCAGGCTTGGAATTCCTGTTCGCTCACTTTCCCGCTGTTGAATAGTCCGCAAAACATCTTTGCTGCTATAGGCCAGCTGCCGGTACTCATCAAGCTCCGGATTCACACCATCGGCAATCACATTTCCCTTGACAATCAGTGTGGAAGGCTCTGCTTTTATCTCTCTCGATATTCTGTCTCTGATGGTTTGACAAAAGTTGAGCTGTTCTCTGGTTTTTTCCAGAGCTTCCAAAGGAATTCCTTTTATCAGGTTTTGAATCTTTTCTACAATCACCAAACCATTTCTCACCTGAAGCATTTCGCGTGGATGGATTTTGCCGGTGGAAGCTTTTCCTACCAGGCGTTCCAAATCGCCCAATTGATTGATTTCGTGAAACAATTGATTGCGAAGCTGTGAGTTTTTAAAGAAAAAATCCACTATTTTCAGCCGCTCTTCAATGGGTTGCTGATTTTTTAAGGGTAACACCAACCACCGTTTCAGCATCCGGGCACCCATAGGCGAGACAGTTCTGTCAATCACATCGAGCAAGGTCCGTGCATTTTCGTTGGGCGAGTGAATGAGCTCCAGATTTCTAATGGTAAACCTGTCGAGCCACACATAGTGATCCTCTTCTATGCGGGTTATTTTATTGATATGCTCCACATCGTGGTGGTGGGTTTCGAAAAGATAGTGCAGCGCAGCTCCGGCAGCAATAATGCCCTGCTGCAATCCTTCAATGCCAAATCCCTTGAACGACGATATTTTGAAATGCTTGAGCAATATATCCTGGGCAAATTCGCTGGTAAAAACCCAATCGTCGAAGGTGCTGGTATAAAACTTCGCGCCAAATTGCAGTTGAAAGTCCTTAACTCTGTTTTTCTGAACAATAATTTCGTTGGGTTGAAAGCTCTGAAGCAATTTGTCGATATAATCGTTTTGACCCTGAGCCACAAAGAATTCTCCTGTGCTCACATCAAGAAAGGAAACCCCGCTGGTTTTTGCCTGAAAATCTATGCTGGCTAAGAAATTGTTTTTCTTGTTGTCTAAAACCTGGTCGTTGTAGGAAACGCCCGGCGTAATAAGCTCTGTAACACCCCGTTTCACAATGGTTTTGGTGGTTTTGGGGTCTTCCAGTTGGTCGCAAATGGCTACCTTTTCGCCTGCTTTAACCAATTTGGGGAGATAGGTATCGAGGGAATGGTGAGGAAAACCAGCCAAATCCACATACGATGCCGACCCATTGGCTCTTTTGGTGAGCACAATTCCCAAAATCCGCGATGCTTTTACAGCATCTTCGTCAAATGTTTCATAAAAATCGCCCACTCTAAACAATAGCAATGCCGTGGGATGTTTGGCCTTAATGCTGTTGTATTGCTTCATTAATGGGGTTTCTGCAATATTCTTCGACAATTTTCCTCCCTGTTTTTTCGCCCATAAAAATACAGATTTGTATGAGATTATCAATTATAAATTGAATCAATTACATTTGCAAAAATTTAATCGAAGCCCTATGCACCTTATAGATTTAACTCACCCCATCGAAACCAATATGCCTGTTTTTCCTGGCACTCCGCAAGTTAAAATACTTCAGTTTTCAACGGTGGCTAAGGAAGGGTTTGCCGAAAAAGAGCTGTTTCTGGGTACTCATGTGGGCACGCATATGGATGCCCCGGCTCATATGCTGGAGAATGGAAAAACGCTTGACCAGTTTTTTGTGTCGAAATTTAGCGGACAAGCCTGCATTATTCCCTTTTCGCACGATGATTTGGACGGTAAGAATCAGGTCGATTATTTCGCCGATTTCGAAGATGTAATCCGCGAAAGTGATTTTATTATCCTTCGCACGGGTTGGTCAGAGAAATGGGGCTCGGTTGATTATTATTCTGGCTTTCCTGCTCTGGATAAAGCCGGAGCTCATTTTTTGGGTGGATTCAGGTTAAACGGTATTGGCACCGATGCCATCTCCATTGACAAACACGACTCCACAAGCTATGATGCACATTATGAACTACTTAAAAATGAAATCCTGATTATTGAAAACCTGACCGGCCTCGAACAAATACGAACACAAAAGTTTCGATTCATTGCCCTTCCGCTAAAAATTGCTCAGGCCGATGGCTCTCCGGTGAGGGCTGTGGCAGAGTACTAAAAAACCTATCCTTCCTTAAAATATGTTAAAGCCCGCAAAGGTTTCTCATGGGCTATTAAACCATTTTGTCTGCCATCTATCGAAGAGATAAAATGTTTAATTAAAATATAGAAAAAATGAAAACACAAAAATTGATTGCCCCAGTTCTGCTCATAGCCCTTTTCTTTGCTACCAGCGCGATCATGGCACAGCCACGTGCCTTCAATGACCAAAATCCTGACAAACCACAACATTTCAGAAATCTCGATTTAACCGATGAACAGCAAGACAAGGTGGATGTATTTTTTACCGAAATGCAAAAGCAGATAAATCCAATAAAAGCCGATTTGGATGAAAAGGAAGCCCAACTCAATAAATTAATGATAGCTGATAAGCCCGACAATCAAGCTATTGTGGCCAAAGTGAAAGAGATTGGCGATCTGAAAACTAAAATCCAGATTGCAAGAGTCGAGAACAGAATGAAAGTAAGAAGCATACTCGACGATAATCAAAAAACCAGATTCGATGCCATGGAAATGAATGATGGTCCACGAAAAGGCGGAAAACAGGGCAGAGGTATGGGTCCTGACGGTGGTGGAAGAGGTCCGCTGGAAGATGGTAACGGCCCTCATGGTCAAGGCAGAGGTCCAAACAGTGGAAACTGCATCTATCGCTAATCTAAGATAAAAGCATAAAAAATGCGGACTCTACAAAGGGTCCGCATTTTTTATGTCGTCAAAATCCTTTCGGAGAGTTCTAAAAGCTGTTCGCGCCTCGGCAGCATAAATGCTCGACGGATAATCGGTGAGAATTTTCTTATACCACTCGCTGGCAGCGGCTTCATTATTAAACTCATTCAGCTCAATATCTGCCAGTTGCATCATAGCATCGTCGGCTAATAAACCATCGGGGTATTGCTCCACAATTTTTTCCAGATAGATTTTTGCCTCATCATACCGATGATTATTGGTGTAAATATCAGCTTTCTTAAACCATACATCGTCAAAAACTTCATGATATAAACTCAACATGAAGATGCTGTCTAAGGTTTCCTGCGCCAAACTGTCGCGATGCTGCAATGCCAGCAAATCGGCCCGGCCATAGAGCTCAAGGGCTCTTGTACTGCTGTCGGCATCTAAGTTTTCTGCTATAAACAAGGAAAGCGTCATGGCATCGTTGGCAATTTTTTTACCTGTTGCAGCTTTTAACACATCGAGCTGAGCTTTGGCCCAATCAAATTCGCCAATATAAAACGAGAGCCTGGCATTTCGAAGGCGGGCTTCGAATCCTATTTCATCGTTTTTAAAATCCTTTTCAACCTGCGAAAAAAGCAAGGTTGCTTCCCATGGATTGTCGTTGAGCAGATATATATTCCCCAGAAGCAATTTGGCGGGAGCTACGTCGGCTTTGGGTATGCCGGGCATCTGAATCAGGCTGTCTAAAGTTTCCATAGCTTGTGCGGGCTTTTGCTGATAAAAACTTTGAATTTCGGCCAGATTCATCACGGTTTTTGCTGTGTATTTTTGGTAGCCAAGCGATTTTAGGGCTAGTTCATAATCTGTTTCCAGCTCATCAACCTGCTGTTGGTTAATGGTTTGCTGCGATTTTAACAAACCAAATCGAGCTTCCAGAATCGCCTGAACAGCATCGGTATAATATATTTGATTTTTGGCATCGGGATATTTGAGAATAAAGTCAAGTGCCTCGATGCTTTCTTTGTAGTGAACGTTTTTCGCCATCACCAGTGCCAAATCGTAAACCCGAAAAAACTCTTTTCCCTCACGTTTGTCTAAGGCTTTAGCCTGAATGACTGCAATGCTGAAATCTTTCCGCTGAATGCTAAGCCATAAAAGCAACTCGCTGAATGTTTGTGAATTATCGCTGTTTTTGATGCGTTTGAGCAATTCCTGCTTTAAATAGGGATAGATAATATCTTCGCTGGCTGTTCTAAAGGCATTCTGAATTCGATATTGAACGGTTTTCAATTGCTCTGGATTGCGCTGCAATAAATCGAGGTAGGCATCGGTCATTTTTTCGTATTGCTCCAAAAAGAAATACAAATAACCCAACTCGCTCTCAAAGCCATAGCTGTTGCCCACCAGCTTTTTCCCCTGAATATAGGTTTTTTCGGCCCACTCGTTTTGACCCCGGTTTCTAAAATCGCTGGCCAACTCATTTACTGCCCCCTGATTTGCGGGAAGTAATTCTATGGCTTCCTTAAACATCTCATCAGCCTGCGTATTTTCGCCCTTTTTCAACCGCAAATAGCCTAAATCGGCAATTTCCTTATAGGGTTTCCCCTGATCCTTCGATGCTTTTTTTATGAGTCGTTCTGCTTTTTTATACTCATCCAGATTCAAGTAGCAATAAAGTAAATATTGGTAAAAAAAGGGGGTGGGGCTTTCTTCATAAAGCTCTTCGAACAGCAGTGCAGCTTTTTCAAAATCTCTGGATGAATAGTACTCCAAAGCCAGATTTTGCTTGCTTTTGGGCACCGCAGGAGTTCCGGTTTTAGAAGGGTCAAAAGTTTTCAATTGCTGGGCAACAGTTATAGATGCTGCACCCATCAGCAAGCCAAATAGTAATATGATTTTAGCGAATGATTTCATTTGATGGCAAAGGTAAAAATATACACGGGATATTGTTTTTTTAAACACCTCTTAACTTTTCCATTTGGGGCTTTAACGGCAAAATAACTGCGGAATTTCAAATCTATAGGTTTTCTTATTTTTTTATTTCCGCCGATTGAAAATAAATATTATTTTTATAAAGAAGATAATTTAAATATAAGGATATGAAATTCAACAGAATACTACTCAAATTGAGCGGAGAAGCTTTAATGGGTGACCAGCAATATGGCATCGATCCCGAACGGTTGGCCATGTATGCGGAAGAAGTGAAACAGGTGGTGGACGCTGGTAAACAAGTGGGCATTGTTATTGGCGGGGGAAATATTTATCGCGGATTGTCGGGAGCCAGCGAAGGCATGGACAGGGTTCAGGGCGATTATATGGGCATGTTGGCCACCCTCATCAATTCTATGGCCATACAAGGGGCCATGGAAAAAACCGGACTCAAGGTAAAATTATTGTCAACCCTCACTTTCCAACCCATGTCGGAGCCCATGAGTCGCAAAAATGCGCTCAACTATCTCAATCAGGGATATGTGGTGGTGATTGCCGGCGGAACCGGAAATCCGTTTTTTACCACCGATACTGCTTCGGCACTTAGAGCCGTTGAGATAGAAGCCGACGTTATAATGAAAGGAACACGGGTGGATGGTGTTTATACTGCCGACCCCGAAAAGGATCCTACAGCCACCAAATACAGCGAACTAAGTTTTAGCGAAGCCTACGAGAAGAAGCTCAAAATCATGGATTTAACTTCTTTCACTCTCTGTCAGGAAAACAACCTGCCCATCTATGTTTTCGATATGAACACCAAAGGAAACCTGCTCAGAATTGTCAATGGCGAACATTTGGGTACCATAGTGAAATAGAACCCGAAGTTTTTAGCAAAAGTAAAAGAGAGAAACCTGTGGCTTCTCTCTTTTGTTTTTAAGCACTGTTCAATTTTTTTTTAGACAAATCTGTACTGATTGCCAATATTTCCTATCCAGAAAAAAATTATATGAAAATTTATTAAGTAGTTAAATATCAGTTATTAATATCATTTTCTCTTAATAAAACTTTTTCGTAAGTGAAAAAGTTTCTTGCAATTCATACAAAAATCTGTGTATTTGTCTTGGAATTCAAGAAACTATTTAAAAAAAGAGAGAAATCATCAGTTTCTCTCTTTTGCAAAATGCAATCAAAAAATTAATTTTCTTAACCCACTAGCTCCACAATTAATCCGTCGTCGGTTTTAACCACGGTAGCAATTTTGTTTTTGGTGAGGCCTTTAATGGCAGTGTCCCATTTCTTATTGCTTAAAGCGGCTTTTTCCTTTAGATCGTTCAGGTTGATGGGCGATTGTGCTTTTAAGTGGTCGAAAACAATTTTCTCATCCTCGGTGAGCTCTATTTTCTTTTTCTCTGGTTTCATTTGGGGGAAGAAAAGAACCTCCTGAATGGAAGTATTATTGGTCACAAACATGACCAATCGGTCTATTCCAATGCCCATTCCCGAGGTGGGTGGCATTCCATATTCCAGCGATCGCACAAAATCCATATCAATAAACATGGCTTCATCATCGCCACGCTCCGAGAGTTTCATCTGTTCTTCGAAACGCTCCAGCTGGTCAATGGGGTCGTTGAGCTCCGAATAGGCATTGGCCAGCTCTTTTCCATTGACCATCAGCTCAAATCGCTCGGTTAACTCAGGATTCTCACGATGACGCTTGCAAAGTGGCGACATCTCCACCGGATAATCGGTTATAAAGGTGGGCTGAATGTAGTTGTGCTCACATTTTTCGCCAAATATTTCATCAATAAGCTTGCCTTTACCCATAAAGTCATCCACAGCAATGCCCAAAATTTTAGCCACCTGTCTTATTTCTTCCTCATTCTTTCCATTCAAATCGTGGCCAGTATGTGTTTTTATGGCTTCCAAAATGGGAACCCGGGCATAGGGCGCTTTAAAGCTGATTTCGTTGTCGCCGAAACGAACTGTTGTGGTTCCATGTACTTCGGTTGCAATGGTTTCCAGCATTTTTTCGGTGAATTCCATCATCCATTTGTAGTCTTTGTAGGCCACATAGATTTCCATCTGTGTAAATTCGGGGTTATGGGTTCTGTCCATACCTTCGTTTCTGAAATCTTTGGCAAATTCAAAAACACCGTCATAGCCGCCCACTATCAGACGTTTCAAATACAGCTCATTGGCCACGCGCAGATACATCGGAATATCGAGACTGTTGTGATGGGTAATAAAAGGTCGAGCAGATGCGCCGCCAGGAATTGCCTGAAGAATGGGGGTTTCCACTTCCAGATATCCGTGCGACAACAGAAAACTCCTCATGCTTTGAATGATTTTGCTTCTTTTTACAAACAAATCGCTCACATGGTCGTTCACAATTAAATCCACATAACGCTGGCGGTAACGCATTTCGGGATCGGTGAAAGCATCGAAGGTTACACCATCTTTTTCCTTAACAATGGGAAGTGGGCGTAAAGCTTTTGAGAGCAGTTTAAACTCTTTGACATGTATGCTGATTTCGCCCATTTTGGTCACAAAAACATAGCCTTTAACTCCCACTATGTCGCCAATATCGGTTAAACGCTTAAAAACATCGTTGTAAAGCGAGCTGTCGTCGCCTGTGCAAATATCGTCGCGCTTGATATAGGCCTGAATTCGTCCGGTGGAATCTTTGATTTCGATAAACGAAGCAGCCCCCATTATTCTCCGGCTCATGATACGACCGGCCAAACTAACTTCCTGATATAGTGAAGAATCCTTGGGGAAATTTTCTAAAATTTCGGCTGCTGTGGCATTCACCGCATAGGCTTCTGCCGGATAGGGATCAACTCCCAGTTTTCTCAATTCATTTAAAGAATTACGTCTTATCTGTTCCTGTTCGCTTAAGGCCATATATCAAATTTTGCTGGTTTCAAATTTTTTGCAAAGATAGTTTTTATAATAAAATAACCCACTATTCCGCCCAAAGCTAATTTTTAATCCGTTGATTTCTTGGGAAATTCCGATAGATTTTGCAATTGGAGAATAATTCAAACGGTGGGGAGAAAAATAAGTATATGGGTTATACAAGAAGACCAATGTCAACGAGTTGTAAATTCTGTAACAAATTCCAACCTAAACGAAACAAAACCCAATCATATTGGTATAAAAGATTTAAGTCGTAGTGACTTGCTTTTTAAACTGAAAAAAGAATACTTTTATTTTTAGAAATTCAATAACCAATATATTATGAAACGATTATTACCCATTTTATTTGCATTGCTTTCGGTTTTTGGCTGGGCACAGGCTCCCGAGGCCTTTAACTATCAAACCATTGTGCGCCAGGATAACGGCAATCCATACGTTTTTCAACAAATGGACTTTAAAATTTCCATACTTCAGGGAAGTGCCACAGGAAATACGGTTTATGCCGAAGAGCACAGTTTAACTACCAATGCCAACGGTTTGGCCACCTTCAAAATAGGTCTTGGTATGGTGAACAGTGGTAGTTTTTCATCCATTGATTGGGGTTCGGATACCTATTTTATTAAAATAGAAGCCCGCGAAAACGGGTCACCCACTTTTGTTTTAATGGGAATTGAGCCTTTTGCATCGGTGCCCTACGCCTTGTTTGCTAAAAATACCGCATCCAATGTTGCTCTGTGGCAACAAGATGGCAACAATGTGTACTATATGGGCGGAAATGTTGGAATAAAAACTACCCAACCCACCGAAGCTTTAACCCTTGGGGTGGATAATAGAATAAAATTGAGCACTGTTAAAAACTCATTAACCTACGGGTCGCTCATCAACCTGCGCTGGAATGCAGAAGATGCCAAGCCGGGAATTCATTTTAAAGATGCATCTGGTGCTTCAAAAGTGGCACTCTCAGCCTATAAATACCAGACTTTCCCCAATATTCTTTCCAATAAATTCTCCATTGCTACCACAAATGCTGCGGGTACTCTGGTCGAAAGATTTAATGTTCCTTTTGGAGCCAATGAAGTAGATATTACAGTTACCGATGCCAATTTAAAAATATTAGGTGGCAACACTTTTCAGGTGGGCACCGACCAAAGCAGCGGACTGGCCATGTACTACGGCGATGTTTTTATTCATGGAACCAAGAAATTGGGTATTGGCGATAAAGACTGGATAACCGAAGGAACCTACGGAAATGCTCAGTTTGAGTTATATCGTGCCGACAGCGATGTGGAATTTCTAATACACGACGATGCTGGTGTTAATACAGTTGGTCTGCACCTGCGCAATGGCGAAGTGGACTGGAAAATAGCCCACGATGGCGATTTTAGAGTTAAACATGAAGAAGCAACCTTTATGAAAATAGATGCCGACGGAAATGTGGGCATCGATGTGGAGAGTCCAATTGCCAAACTCGATGTGAATGGAAATATCAATGTATCTGCGGGTTTTGCCTATTTGGTGGGCGGACAAGGTAAAGGAGCTTATTTACCTGTTCAAAATCCCGTTGCGGCAGGCGATGCAGTGGGAATGAACCCCGATAATGGCCAGATTGGGAAATATTCACCCGGCGATATATTTCTGGGAATTGCAGTGGATAAAGCTGCGTTCGTCGAAAACTATGTGGCTGGACGCGAAAAAGATGCAAGCTTCGCCCTTGTAGTTTCCAAAGGTCAGATTCAAGGCGATTTAAGTCAGTTTCAGCTCAATGGCCGATTGGTGAATACCACCGATGGACAGCAAGTGGGAATCCTGTTAAGCAATGGTCAAATTTTCCTAAAATAGAAGGCTATGCTACGAAGAACTTTATTCATATTATGCTTGTTTGCTGGCCTGCTTCTCAGAGCTCAGGTTCCGGAATATATCAACTTTCAAACAGTAATTCATTACTCCAACGGCTCCGTTATTCCTCAGCAAAATGTAAGCATTATCATAAATATTATTGCCCAATCAGCCGACGGCGATATAGTTTATCGTGAATCTCATTCGGTTGAGAGCAATCAATTCGGCCTAATCAACTTTAAAATTGGCGAAGGGTCTGTTTTATATGGTCATTGGGCCGAGTTACTTTGGAGTCAAAAAGATTATTATCTCATGCTCGAATTGGATACATCGGGAACGGGAAACAACTATATGGACATGGGAATTGCACAGCTTTTATCGGTTCCTTATGCGCTTTTTGCTCAAAGCTCCAGCAATGCTGCCATTTGGCAAACCAATGATTTGGGAATTCACATTGATGGCGATTTAGGTATTCAAACCAACGAGCCATCCGAAGCTTTGGAAATGGGGGAGGATGCCGAAATTTCACTTTCTTCTTCCATGCCCAATCTTTCCGATAACAGTCTGATTCAAATTGTTATGAGTGCCGATACGGCCAACCCAAATATCAATTGGGCCGATTCTAATGACATATTCGCGGCATCTTTTTCTGCCCAGCAATACAATACCGACCCGTTAACTCTGGAAAACAGGTTTCAACTGGCTACTTCCGGCGATAATAATGACAGGCGATATCGCATTGATTTTCAATTTGATAAAAATATTGCCGACATTTCATTCAACCAAAGCAATTTGATTGTAGAGGGTGATTTTTTAGCTGGTGACGAAACAGAAGCTCCAATATCCATAATGTGGGGACATCAGTGGGTAAACAATTTGAACGAGTTTGGTATTGGCAATAAAGACTGGACAACCCAAGGTGTCTATGGAAACTCCAACGCCGAATTATTCTCTCACCAAACAAATAACTTTCTATTGCTCAATGCTTTCAATATCGAAAACAGATGTCAGTTGGTGCTTAGACGCGGAAACTCGGAATGGTCATACGGAAACGATAGCGTGTTCTACTTCAAGCGAAACGACGCCAAAAGGTTGGTAATAACCCCCGAAGGCAATGTAAAAATTGGGTCGAGCACACCCATGTATAAACTCGATGTTTATGGCGATGTGAACATTCCCGATGGAGCTTCCTATTTAATTGGAGGAGGAAAAAATGGGGGGAAATACGCCGAGTTTTTTGAAGCCGAACAAGTAATGCAAGTAGGACAGGTAGCAGGAGTAAATCCGCAAAGCGGAAAAATTAGAAGCTATGAGCCGGGCGATATATTTGTAGGTATTGTTTGCGAACCCACAGGTTTTATTGCCAATGCACAACATGCACAGGATGTAAATTTTGTATTGGTGGCTTTGGAAGGCCTATGCGACTATTCTCCAAATAAAACAATAACTCAGGGACAAACCATAAAAACCACCGATGGTCAGTTGATAGGAATTAGAATAAGCAATCAGGTTTTACTAAAATAGAATAATCAAAATCAATTCAACTCAAAGCCCTGGTTTACCGGGGCTTTTGCTTTTTATAGGTTAAGTTAAGGAATAGCAAACCGGCTAAGGCGGCAATAATCGATGCCGAGAAAATTCCCACTTTAGCCATTTGAATAAGCTTATCGTCGCTAAAGGCCAGCTCAGCCACAAAAATACTCATGGTGAAACCAATTCCTGCCATCATTGAAACCCCAAAGATTTCTTTCCATTTGGTTCCCTCGGGCAATGTGGCTAATTTAAACTTAACGGCAAGCCACGACAGTCCTGTGATACCAATAGTTTTTCCAATAACTAAACCCGCAATAATACCCAGTGAAACTGAGCTAAAAAGCAAATCAGTAATTTTTCCTTCAATCCGTATTCCGGCATTGGCAAGGGCAAACAACGGCAAGATAAAAAACGAAGTGATGGGATGAAGTGCATGCTCCAGCTTCTGTAGCGGAGTGTGGGCGTCGTCGGCTATTTTGTCTATATCATCAATACAATGAGCTTGTTTATCGGTGAGCAAGGAAATATCGTTGGGCTCTTGTTTTGCAAATTTGTCTATTTTAATTTTTACAAGACTGATAAATTGCGACTCATTAATTTTTGGCCTGGCTGGAATGGTGAGTGCTATTAAAACCCCCGCTATTGTTGCGTGAACACCTGAAAATAAAAAAGAAACCCATACTCCAATGAGCCCTACCAGAGCATAGAAAGCAGTTTTACGAACGCCGAGCCTGTTGGCTAAAATAAGAATTCCGATAAATCCTCCCGCAATAAACAACAATTCGGTTCGAATACTTTCTGTGTAAAAAATGGCAATAACCAAAATGGCTCCCAAATCGTCGGCAATGGCCAATGCAGTCAAAAAAATCTTAATATTCACATTTACTTTGTCACCCAGCAAAGCCAATAAACCCAGCGCAAAGGCTATATCTGTGGCCATGGGTATTCCCCATCCCGCGCTGTAATCTGCATTTGTTGCATTGAAAATAGTGTAAATCAGGGCTGGTACCAGCATCCCGCCAATTGCGGCTACAATGGGTAAAGATGCCTTTTTTATACTCGATAACTCACCACCCATTATCTCCCTTTTAATCTCGAGACCCACTGTGAAAAAGAATATAGCCATTAAACCATCGTTAATCCAGTGAGTTATGCTGTGGGAAATATTAAAACTTCCAGCAGAAAAGCTGACTTTTATCTCGTGCCAAAAGTGATGATAGGACTCCGATGAGTTGGCCCAAATCAAGGCTGCGACAGTTGCAATAATCAGGAGTATTCCCCCCAGACTTTCTTCTTTTATATAATTTTTGATGCTAAAATTGTTCTGACTCATTTTAATTAGTTTTGAAGACTTTCTATTGCAAAAAAACAAAAAATAGATTTAGAAATCAGGCATTAAATTTATGATAACAATAAAATTGACCATTTCATATCATTACGCATACGATATATAAAGGGGGAAAGGAATGATTCACTATCTCTGCAAATATTTCAGAAGAATGAAAATGAATTGATTAACAATATTGCATCATGAATAAAGCTGATTCATTTTGTCTGTTGGCAGCAAACCGAGATGAAACCGGAAAAGCAGGAAAACTCGCGGGTAAATTTTTTTCGTTGTCGAGGATAAAACGATTTGAATTCTTTTTGGCCCCTTTTTTGGTCATTATGCGTTCCAACCGATTGGTATTCTCCAAGTTTTACTAAATTTGTTGGGAATCAATGGCTATCATGGGCATATGATTTCAATTATCATGAAATATGTCCTTATTGGTTAAAACAAATGGGCAAAAACAAGAGAGAAAAACGATTAGATGAAAATAAACCTGCGTAAATATCAATCATTATTCTTAGCAATTATCTTTATTTCCATCACCATTACTTATTTTATTTTGGGGGCTGGAACCCGTATGTCCGACAAGCAAGCTGCTGCCCAAATGGAGCAAATGCTAAAAAGCGATCGCAAAGTGCTGCTCGAAATACTACCCGACCTTCAGGAAGTGTTGCTCACCAATGGTGAAAAGGCGCTCTTTCATAAATCACTCGAATACGAAGAAAAATACAAATCGCGTTTCGCATTTGCTTTGTATAAATCCGCCGAATTAAAAGTATGGTCCGACAATCATGTGGCTTTCCCCGATAATTTGTCTCTTGTAAAAACCGATGGTTTGCAGCAAATGGGCTCTGTTAAAGTTTTGCTGGTAACTCATAAATTCATCCATTTTACCCTGGTTGGAGCCCAAATTATTGGTACACAATATCCCTGGGAGAACGAGTTTCTTAAATCGTCAGTTGCCCCGTATTTTGCATTCGATAATCAGGTGCAAATAACTTCAGGCGAAGGTTCTACCGTTTTTGATGAAGCTGGAAAGACCTTGTTTTTTGTTAAATCGGTCAGCGAAAACGGAAATTCCGGGAGTCAGTATTGGCCATTTTTTCTTTTAATTCTTGCTTTATTTTTTCTATCCATTCTATTAAAAAATGGGTTAAACCAATTGAAATCCAGGTATTTTGTTGAAAAAATGCTGATTTTTTCAGGCATATTGGCAGGTTGGTATTTTTTGCATTTCTTATTTCAGGTTCCCACCCAGCTCTTTCAAAGTCAATTGTTTTCACCTTTGCTCTATGCGCTTTACAATCACCACATTAACCTTGGAAATCTGGTTATCTGGAGTTGGATATTACTATTAATTACTATTTATTATGTAAAGAATAAACCGCAAAAATCCGCAAAATTATTATCGGCGGTTTTGTATGTAATTATTTTGTTTACAGGTTATTACGCAATAGTTTTTTTAATCAGAAGTTTTGTATTCGATTCGCAGATTGTATTAAATCTTTATGAGCTGGCTACTCTGAATTTAAATAGTTTTTTGGTGCTGGGGGTTGTATTTATCCTGCTCTTGTGCTGGCTTCTTTTGGCTTATCAGTGGTTGGGACAGCTCAAATCTTTATCTCACTCAAATCATGTTTTTTGGGGGTTTTCTGCGGTGTCTTTTTTTGCACCCTTTTTATTTCTCCAGGCAAATCAATTGGTGAATTGGATTGTCATACTTTCATTTAATGGGGTCATAATCTTAATTTATTTTGTTCAGCGCAGCAATAAAAATCAGCGGTTATTATGGGAAGCTTTGGCATATTTAACAATTGTTTCTTTATCCATATCGCTATATATCAACAATTTGAATGATGTCAGAGAAAAACAAAACAGAGAAACGGCTGCACTGAAACTCAATTTAATAAACGACCCTTTTTTGGAAGAACATTTTATCTCGAGCATTTCCAAAATTCAAAAGGATGAAGATTTGCTCAAATTTGTATCAGCAGAAAATGCCGAACTTACCGACGATAGTATTGTTCAACATATTACCACAAAATATTTTGAGCCCTTTTTACAACAATACAATATCAACCTTATCCATTGCAACGAACGAAGTGTAATTACAGTTCTTCCAGATAATTATGAAACTTCATGCTACGGATATTTTAACCAAAGAGCTGACAGCGCTAAAGTTACCATACGAAAAGACACGCTTTATCTGTTGCAATCATCATTTCAGTATCACAACTATATCGGCAGAATTTGTCTTGGGAATAATTCTGCCAAAAGTTCATGTATTTTTATTGAATTTGTTTCACGACTTAAACCCAAAGAAAAGGGACTGCCTGCACTTTTGGAGAAATCAGCGGGAACGCTCACCTACTTAAAACGGAACTATTCATGGGCTTCCTACAATAAAGGCTTGCTGGCCGAGCGTTTTGGTAAATTTGATTACAAGCAGAAATATAACAATTACAATTTCCCCAATTCAACCAAAGTATTTGTTGAATACAACAACTTCAATCACTATCTGTTTTCTATTGGTCAGGGCAATGTATTCATTATCAGTTTAGAAAACCCAAATATCCTTCAGAAACTGGCTTCCATAGCCTTCATTTTGCTGTACTTTAGTTTGCTCGCTTTTGTTTTTTATGCCTTGTTCAGCTTCGATTCTCTTAAAATCTCGGTAAGCAGTTTTCAGGCAAGGCTGCAGTATTCTATGATACTTCTGTTGTTGTTTTCGTTTTTTCTCATAGGAATCTCTAGTTTGTATTATATCAGATATCTCAACCAATCAAAAAATGCCGATAATTTAATGGAGAAAGCGCATTCGGTGCTCATTGAACTGGAGCATAAACTCAGCCATATCAAGCAATTTAGCAACGATGATTTGCAAAATGTAGAAGGGTTGCTCTTTAAATTCTCCGAGGTTTTCTTTACCGATATCACCCTCTATAATTATCAGGGTGCTGTGTTGGCCAGCAGTCGGCCCGAAATTTTTAAGTCGGGATTGGTCTCAGAGAGAATGGATGCCAGAGCCTATTATGAGCTCAACGGACTCAAAAACTCGTTCTTTCTGCAGGAGGAAACTATTGGATCGCAAAAATATTTGTCAGCTTATCTGCCTTTTCAAAGCGACGATAATAAGGCTTTGGCTTATCTAAATCTGCCCTATTTTACCAAACAATATGAGCTGGAAAGTGAGTTTTCGGGCTTTATTGTCACCTTTCTCAACATCTATATTTTTCTTCTCATCATTGCCATAACCATTACAGTGGTTATTTCAAGATACTTAAGCAAACCCCTAAAAATGCTGAAAGAAAAAATTCAGCTTTTAAACCTTCAAAATCAGAACGAAAAAATTGAATGGGACAAAGTCGACGAGATTGGCGATTTAATAAAAGAATACAACCGCATGGTCGACGAGTTGAGCCGTAGTGCTCAGGAGCTGGCACTCAATCAGCGCGAATCGGCCTGGCGCGAAATGGCGCAGCAAATAGCCCATGAAATCAAAAATCCCCTTACACCCATGAAGCTGAATGTGCAATATTTAGTGAAAGCCTGGGACGATAAAGTGGACGATTTTGAAGGGCGGATGAAACGTATTGCCAAAGGCCTTGAAGAGCAAATTGATGTTCTGACCCAGATATCGGGGCAGTTTAGCACTTTCGCAGCCATCGATCGAATTCAACCCGAAATTCTCTCACTCCACTCCATCATCGGCGATGTAGAAGCCATTTTTCACAACCAGGGAACTATTACTTTTATTCAGGATTTTCCACAAAATGAAATACTCGTTCGTGCTGATAAAAGCCAGTTAATCAGAGTATTCAACAATTTGTATAAAAATGCGGTTCAAGCTATTGCGACTGGTGTTCGGGGGGAAATTATATCCAAAATAGCCCTGAATAATTCTCAGGTAGAAATATCAATCACCGATAATGGTTGCGGAATCGACGACGAGGAATTGCAACGAATTTTCGAACCACGCTTTACCACAAAAACAGGCGGAATGGGTCTTGGTTTGGCTTTGGTGAAAAAAATGCTCGAAAATGCTGATGGCAAGATTTCTGTTCATTCGGAAAAAGATGCGGGTTCCACTTTTACAATCACTCTGCCAATTGCCGATTAATTCCTTAGTTTTCGAAATAATCTTCTTTAAAATTCAGTAGATACAGCTTTTTTGTGGCTCGGGTAACTGCGGTGTATAACCATCTGCCAAACTCTACATCCAGATCATTGTTGGGCATCCAGGGTTGCTCCAGAAAAACAACATCCCATTGTCCGCCTTGCGTTTTATGACAAGTGAGCGCATTGGCATATTTCACCTGAAGAGCGTTGAAATAGCTGTTGTTTTTCACAGCATCTATTCTCGATTTTCTGGTGGTAAGGTCTTCATAATCCTTCATAATCTCATTAAAGAGCTCGTTACTTTTGTCGTAGGTGAGTGATGGTCCTTCCGAAATGAGTGTATCCAATAATAAAATTACCTCCTGAGCTGGTTCGTCCGGATAATCAATCATTCGCATTTCGACTCTTGCAAATTCAAATCCGTAAAGCTCAATATATGATATAACCTGCTGTATTTCAATAATATCTCCATTTGCAATAAAACCAGCCTGCGATTTCTCGTCGAGCCAGAAATAGTTATTCCGAACCACCATCAGCAAATCACCCGATTCCAAACGGCTTTCTTTATACAGAATACGATTTCGTATTTCGCGGTTGAAAATATTAGCCCGCTTATTGCTGCGGGTTATGGTAACCACATTCTCCTCCCCAAATTCCGAATAACTGCTGTTCAGTGCATCTTCCAGTTCAAATCCTTCCAACCTGATGATGTCGCTGAATCCCTTTAGCTCAAAAAGTGGTTTGGTTACACTCTCATCAAGAATCATGTTACGGATTTTTGTTGCGTTGTGCAGCACCCCCGATTTGGCAGCTTGCCTAACTACCTCTCTGAGTTCGTATTCATAAAAGGCAAAAGGAATATAGGTCATCAATTCGTCTTTATTTAGAGCGGGACTTATGGTAATGCCCACCGGAGGAAGCTGTGCAACATCGCCTATTAGCATCAACTGGCAATTTTGACCCGAATATACATATTCAATCAGATCCGATAAAATGTCTTGATTCTGAAACAGTTCATCACCACCTGAACCGGAAATCATAGAGGCTTCATCAACAATAAACAAAGTATTCACATGAAGGTTTTCTCTCAGTCGCGTGGTCATAAAACCTCCTTTGTCCATGGCGGTGAAGTAGATTTTTTTATGAATGGTGAAAGCGGGTTTTTGCGCATAGGCCGAAAGCACCTTGGCTGCCCTTCCGGTGGGAGCCAGCAATACACTTCGTGAACGTAGCAGCGGAAGTGTTACCACAAGCGTTTGAACAAAACTTGTTTTACCAGTTCCGGCGTACCCTTTTAGCAAAAAGATTTTATCGGGGGATGCTTCTAAAGCAAATTCAGCAAAAACATTGAATAGACCTTTCTGATCCTCAGTGGGATGGTGAGGAAAATTTACGTTTAAGCTTTGAACTATGGCCTTAAAATCTTTCGGAGTATTTTGCATGGTTTTTCTGTGCATCAAAGGCGCAAGTTATTAAAATGCTCTATTAGAACTGATTATTGCTAAATAATAATTGCATTTATGTTACATTTTTGTAAATTATTGAAAATCACTAAAAAAACCCAGCTGTTAATAAAAAACATAAGCTTTGTGTCCTTTTTTTTGTATCTTGTGGGCTTATAAATCATTGGGAATGCAGGTTCAGATAAAAAGAGAAAAGCCGAGGGATATTGAGGAAATGAATTTGTTGTTTAAAATAGCTTTTGAACAGGATACTATGAGTCAATTGGTCAAAGAATTCAGAACAACAAATCAATTTATACCCGAACTTTCTCGTCTGGCACATATCAACGATCAGGTAATTGGCTCTATCATGTGTTCCCGTGCCGAAATTACCAAAGGCCGCCGAAATATCTCCTCCATAATTATGGTTTCTTTAGCAGTTTTGCCTTCCTATCAAAATCTGGGAATTGGAATTCAGCTTGTGCATAATTCATTGACCAAGGCAGCAGAGCTGGGCTACCAATCTGTTTTGGTATTAGGTCCCCAATCATATTTTGGTCGGTTTGGATTTAAAAAAGCGTCGGAGTATGGCATTTTCAATGGACTACCTTATCCTGAAGAAGATTTTCTGGCACTCGAGCTAACTGCCAATGCTTTGAAAAACGCATCGGGCAAGCTCAAAAGTGATCAGCTTATGCAAAAATTTCTGGCATTTCACATGTAATAAACCACTAAATCCGGCTCTTGGCAGCCAAAAACTCATATGTCTTTATCTGCGATTGATAGGGCTCAATTTCACTGGTAGTTTTGTATTCGTTAATATGCGGGAACTGAAGATTTCGGGCTTTTACATTGTCCCTCAGCTGAATATCAATAATTGTCTGAAGCTCTGCCTGATTTTCAGGAGATAAAATTGGACAAATTACTTCAATGCGGTGGTCTAAATTCCGCGACATTAAATCGGCCGATGAAATATAATACTCAGGCTTGCCTCCATTGTCGAAAATAAATACCCTCGAATGCTCCAAAAAACGGTCAACAACTCCTATGGCTTCTATGTTTTCGTGATTCTGTTTGGCTTTAATAACACAAATACCACGCACAATAAGTTTGATTTTTACACCTGCATCGGCAGCCTGATAAATCTTTTTCACAACAAACTCGTCCACCAGGCTGTTTACCTTTATGATGACTCCGGAGCTTAATCCCGCCTTGTGATTTTTTATTTCGTGATTTATTTTATTGATAATCAAACTACGAGCACCGAAAGGAGCAACCTTTAATTTTTTAAAATTTGGAAGATTAAAGCTGCTCTCAAACAAATGAAATAAATCATTTACATCGCTGCAAATGGACTGATTGCTGGTAAATAAGCTGGTATCACTATAAACACGAGCAGTGGCTTCGTGAAAATTTCCAGTGCTGATATTGGAGTAATAGATGTTCTTCCCGTTTTCTTTCCGTCTGATTAACAGTAATTTAGCATGTACTTTATAGCCGGGAATAGTGGGAATAATTTTCACACCTTCCTCTTGCAATTTTTGTGTCCAGAAAATATTGTCTTCTTCATCAAATCTGGCCTGCAGCTCCATAAATACAGTGACAGATTTCCCATTTCTGGCAGCATTGATAAGCCCCTTCATCACGGTGCTATGACGCGACACACGATAAAATGTCATTTTTATGGCTCTGACATTGGGGTCTAAAGCCGCCTCCCAAATTAAACTTGTTAAATGACTGAATGAGTGATAGGGGAAATGCAGCAAAATGTCTTTTTTTCTAAAAACATCAAATTTATTCACCCCTTCGGGCAAGTCAGGATGCTGAAGTGGGGGCAACGGAGGAAACTGAAGCAGTGGATCGCGAACCGGGAAATTCATAAAATCCTTCAGATTGCTGTAGCGGCTTCCCGGACGGAGACTGTCGGAAGTGGTTATGTTCAAAACACTTAGAACCTCCTTTAACAGGTCGGGTGTTATGTTTTTGTCATAAACAAAACGTATAGGCGGAGCTTTTTTCCTTTTCTTAACGCTTTCGGTCATAATCTCCAGAAAGCTTTTTAAAACATCGTTATCTATATCCAATTCTGCATCGCGGGTAATTTTTATTAAATAAGCATCGAATTGGTCATAACCCAACATGGAAAAAACTACATCCAGATTGGCTCTAACAATGTCTTCCAGAAATATCAGATATTTTTTGTTTTCAATATTGGGGAGATTGAAAAACCTGGGTAAATCGGAGGTTGGTAACTCTATGAGTGAATGACAGTTTTTGCTTTTGCCTGTGGAGTCTTTCAATTCAACAGCTAAATAAACCGATTGATCCTTAAAATTATTGTAGTTTAAAGTATCGCCAAGCATTAATGGGAAAATATGCTTTCGCACTTCCTGATTGAAATAGCTCTTAACATAGCGCTTTTGCTCATCACTCAACTCTTTTTCTGTGATAAGGAAGATATTATTTTCCCTTGCTTCGTCAATAAGTGATTGATAAACAGAAGTGTAAATATCTTCTTGCTCAGCTACTTTTTTGTGAACATTGTTAATGATTCTGGTAAGATTTTTCTTTTCAAAATCCTTCACAATTTTATGGTTACGCATTCTGTTTAGGGTGGCCACCCTAACCCGAAAAAACTCATCGCGGTTGCTGCTGAAAATTCCGAGAAATTTAAAGCGCTCCAACAACGGATTGCTCTTATCCAGAGCCTCCTGCAAAACCCGACCGTTAAAATCGAGCCAACTCATCTCACGATTTAAGTAGGATTTAATCATGGTTTCAATTCCTCCTGATTGGTTTTTCGTTTAAATATTTTGTCGAAGAAGTTTTTATAGGTATCTGCATCAAACAATGGAGCATCGGAAGTGGCTTTATACGTTAAAAAAATACCCAGGGGCAAGAAGACAGCCGATGCCATCCAAACACCAACCCATAAGTTCATGGAGCCTGCTTTCACAGCCCGCTCGCCCGTCATGGTGAGAATATGATAAGCAATAAAGAACAAAGTCGACATCACTACAGGCAATCCGAGCCCTCCTTTTCTTATGATGGCACCTAGGGGTGCACCCACAAAAAACAGGATAAGGCAAGCAATGGAAAGAGTAAATTTTTTGTGAAAAGCAATATCATGGTTCCTGATGACCTCGGCTCTTGAAATTGTTTCATCTTTCATATTTCCAATTCCTTCGTGGGTATTTCGGGCTTTGGCTAATGCATCGTCAACAATATCTTCCCGCCGGTGCTTATTCAATTGGAATAATATACTTGAAAAATAGGGCTGATTGGCGGTGTCGTTTACCGATATTTTTCTTAACAATTCCACCGAATCGGTCGTTTGATAATGCTTGTATTTTTGTAAAAGGCTCTTCCCAAAATCCGAATTCCGCTTGGCGAGTAATGTATTTAAAGAATCTTTTGATTTGTTGAGCTGCGAAAGGTCCATCATATGATAACTGTGTTTAAACAAATCTTCGTCAGTTCTGTTCAGTCCGTTATCTACCATAAATAGTACTTTTTCCTCCGAAAATTTGGTGGTTTGGAATGGCCTGCTGATTCTGTGGTTTTGCTGATCGGTTTTCTCCTCATAATTATACCCGTCATACAACACAAATTCAATGGCATCGCCGGTGGGAGTTTGGCGCATATAGCCCGATTTGGCCACGCTTACTTTGGTATTCCCTTCTTTGGCCGAATGGTCGTAAATCATAACATCGTAAATGGTTTCGCCATCTTCTCCTTTTCCCCCGATTCTTAAGGTATAGTCACCCAAATCTGTATTGAAAATGCCTTCCTTCACCTTAAAAGCCAGCTTCTTCTGCTGAACATCATAAAGCAGACTTCTGAATTTTAGATTGGCAACGGGAAGTATATTATTCGAAAACAAAAAGGCCAGAGCACTGATGAAAACCGATAAGATAATCAGCGGTCTCATAATTCTTTTTAATGAAATTCCTGATGCTTTTATCGCCACCAACTCGTAATGTTCGCCCAGATTTCCAAAAGTCATAAGCGAGCTTAATAAGATAGCTAAGGGAAGCGCCATGGGAACAAAAGTAGAAGATGCGTAAAAAAGCAAACGCAACAGAACATGCCATTCTAAACCCTTACCCACCAAATCGTCCACATACAGCCATAAAAACTGCATTAAAAGAATAAACAGGGCAATGAAAAAAGTGAGTACCAAAGGCCCTACATACGAACGAGTTATGAATAAATCAATTTTTTTCAAGAAAGCTAAATTTTAGCAAAGATAAAACATTGACCATGTTTTAAGGTTAAAATAATCTAAAGTTTGCTATTAATTTAACTGTCAATAACTCTATTCGGAAGTTTTTATTGATGCAAAACTCTTAAAGTGGTTCCCCTGGCGTCCAAAATTTTCAAAAAGAGCATCCCTTTGGGCATTTCCGAAAAATCTAAATGCAAATATTCTGTTGCCAATCGAAGTTCAAATTCTCTTTCTGCAAGGAATTGACCTGTTGAGCTAAAAACCTGCAAACTTACCTCTGTTAAATTTTCTGTGTTGGCATACTGTAAAATTGAATAATCTATGGTAGGATTGGGAAAGATTTCAGCGGTTGTTTCAATCTCAGCCGATTTGGTATCCAATCGGTTAGAATCTATGTGCAATAGTTTACTTCTTGAGTTGACTCCCGTGAAATCAGCCACAAGAATATAATGTCCCTTTTCGAGATTTTCATAGCTGAAATCACCATTTTCATCCGTTTGGGTAAAGTCTATTAGCTGATTTTCAGTATTGTATAAGTATACATAGGGCCTGGTAAATTCTTCTAAATCAGGAATCAACTCGGAAATATGACCTTTAAAAACCGATGTTCCACTTTTTTTGTTCAGGTTTTTAACCATGGTGATATCTTCGCGGTATTTGTCCTGAGCCAGATTTATAATCTGTGCTTCGTCCCATTGGGTCGTGTTTCCGCTATAAGTGGTCACAAATTGACCGTAATGCTTCGACGATTCGGTAAAGCTTACCTTAACTAAATAATGCGCCTTGAGTTTTTGATAAAACCAATAATATCCCAATTCAACAAACTCGTTGGTGTCAATGGGGATTAACTCATCATAATCAATTCGATATAAAATGGCCAGGCCAGTATCTCCGGTGGAGTATGGATTGTTCATCAAGCTATCGCCAAAAAATATTTGCCCACCCAAATCCATATAGCGGGCGGTTGTGAGTCCTTTGGCTATTGATTTTATTAATCTTGATGTGTCGTTGTAAAAATAATTAGCCGATAGAGTAACCTGATAATCATGGTCTTCCAGAGCATAACTATGAATTGTGTCGGTAACTCCGGCAATCACTTCCTCTCCAAATTTCCATGTCAATTGGTCGTAAGGCCCTTCAATCTGAGCACTGAATAAAAAGGTATTTGGAACCACATTGTTGCTGTCTAACTTAAAGGTAAAATTAAGATCCAGAGTCACATTAATGCTCACAATTTGCATTGTTTCATCGGTTGTTTGGCCATCCAAAATGGTTAGTTTTACTTCAAAATCGCCATTGGCTGGGAAATAATGTAGTGGGTTTGTTTCAGTGGAGGTACTTCCATCGCCAAATTCCCAAACCACAGAAGTAAACGCACCTTGCGATAAATTGGTAAATTTGATTATGCTTGGTTTTTGAAGTTGTTCCGAAATTTGCCAGCTAAAGTCGGCTCGAAGGGTATCGGAAACAGCAAATAAATTGTAGCTAACGAATAATAAAGTCGCAAATATTAATATTAGTTTTTTCATTTTCGCCTCCTATAATTTGTATTTAATACCAATTTGAACGCCAAAACTTAATGGTCCTTTGCGGCTTCCATTTAAAGTGAACGAGTTGTTCAAATAATAATTAACTCTGGGCTCAGCATATATCCACCAATGTGGCAGAACGTTCAAACTGTTCTCCAAGCCAACTCCAACCTGAATATAATGGGGGTTTGGCGAAGTAGTAATGTCTTTAATGATATAATTGCCTGATAGATTAAGCGCTTCATCGGCTTTCTTTTCGTTCACGAGCATGCCAATCTGTGCATTGAGATTGGCGGCAAGTTCAAATCGTTTGGTTTGAATCAATTGAAAACCCAACTCCACTGGAATAACAATCCAGGCGCGGGTTTTTTCTGATCCGGCCATTTCTGCAGTATGAGCTACTGAATCGAAAATATTGACGGTGGTGTAATGAATTATCACAGAATCAGGATAGCCTGGAACTATTTCAAAGTAATCTATATCGTAGAAAAAACCAACACTATCATAGACACTGTACTCTGTTAAATAGCGCGATGGCGTTTTCCCCCACTGATAGCCAACACCCACATCCACAGTCAATCGGTTAAATTCATAGCCAGCCTTAACTCCCAATTGATTGCTCACTGTATAATTATCGTCGGAGCTCAAAGGCCACTCTGGCTCATAAAAACCTGATATTGACCATCCGCCCGACGCTTTTTCATTTACCGGAATATCAATGCTATCATCAGATTTCTTCAAGGGTATGGTTTCTTCCTGGTTATTGATTGTCAATGAATTATCTTCAATTGCTTCTGGTAATGTCTCAATGGGTTTTGCCGGTAATTGATAGGTTCCCAATGTTATTTTTTCGTTCCCCAAAGAAGTAACAGTGGGTGATGATTTTGCGTTGGATTTAGAATTGACCTTATTCAAGGATTTCTCTGTCCATTGGGCAGAATATGGTTGAGTTGGTTTGGATGAGTTTACAGGTTCCTGAGAATCAGAAATTAATGATTCTTTGGTGGCAGTTTTTTCCAGTGAAGTTGATTCCGTTGTTATCTTATCATTGGTTGGATTGTAATCGTCGTTTTCGGTGTTTGAGGTAGCTTCTGTTTGTGGAACAGAATTTGAATTTAATGTTTCGTCTGTTTTTTCTGTCATGGAATAATAAGTTATCCCGCCAATGGTAGCCACCACTGCAAGACTGGAAAACAACCACGATTTCCCAATATTTGTAAAATTAAATCTTATTAATTCCAATATGATCAACTGTTTGGAAATATTTTTCCAAACACTTTGAGAGGGTTTTATCTCCACATGATCCAGAGACTCTCTCAAAAAATTGTCCATATTTATTTTATTTCTAGTCATATATGATAACCTTCCGTAGCGCTATGAAATCTTAATTTGAGTTTTTTTCTTGCTTTTAAAAGCTGAGTTTTCGATGTGTTTACCGAAATGCCAAGTTCTTCTGCAATTTCGTTGTGTGAGAAACCGTCAAAGACATACATATTCAAAACCATTCTGTAGCCTTCCGGTAACTCTTGAATATAATTCATCACCATTTGAGGCGATACCTCGGGCATATAGTCAATTTCCTCTTCGGTACTTTCTTCTATATATACCTCGTCAATATCTTGATTTAGATTGAATTTCAGGTTCTTATGATATGAGTTTATTGCCGTGTTAATCATGATTCGTTTCATCCAGGGTTCTAATGAACTGTTTTTTTCAAGGGAGTGTATCTTATGAAAGATTTTTATAAAACCCTCCTGAAGAACATCCTCCGCTTCATCTCTAGATTTACAATACCTCATGCATAATCCAAGTAGTCGCGAGGCATACTTTTTGTATAGAATTGCCTGTGCCTTACGCTTACCTGTTTTGCAATCGTTGATTAATTCATCTAAAGATTCCATCATTCAAATTCATCCTTATGACCGCACCATCCTGGCAAAGTTGCCTGAATTGTTTTGTAGCTATTTTTTTGTTCAATGTTGGTTTAAATTCATACCTAAAAATATAGATATTGAAAATAAATCATTTTGTGTTCATTAGTGTGTAGAATAGTAAGAGTGGTATAAATTATTGATAATCAATTCAAATATACCTAGTATAGTAAATCCCTGTCTTAATCTGTAAATATAAGATTTTGTTGCTGACTATGAAGAAAGGATATAAAATAAATGAAGGTAATATTGATAATTGGTGAATTGGTTTAAAAATTCCCGTCAATTTCTAATGTCAATTGCTTAGATATTGACATAAAATCTTCCAGAAACTGGGCTTGATTGAAACGCGATTGAAAATAAGGCATCATTTTTTCCATTTGGTCGGGTAAATTCACCAGCGCCTCATTGGGCTTCAGTTCGCGCTGAAGTTCTTTTTCTTTCTTCACTTCAACCACATAGGCATCAACCCATTTTTTATACTCTGCCAAAAGCTCCTCATTGGTTAGATTTTCTATGAGTTTTGAATCTGTATTTTCCTGATTAAAAATAGATTGACTCATTCCAATTGCCGGGGCAACGATTCCGGCTGCTAAAGCTTGTTTTAAAAAAATTCTGCGGGTATTCATCGTTTCATTGTTTTGGACAAAAATATACTGCCAAAGCCAAAAACCTGATGTAAGAAAACAAAAGAAAATGTTAAGGAAACCTGATTTGGTTTATCGTACTATCACCAATTTTTGCTGAACTGCCATTTCTCCGTCAATATAAACTTCAACCAAATACATGCCCAATGGCCATTCTGAAGTAACGATATTGTTGGAGTACAAATCGTTGTGAATATATTCGCTGTTTTCGAGCAGCATTCTACCATTCAAATCATAAATCCTGGTGGTAATTTCGCCAAATCTGTAGGTAACAAATTGCAACGAAATATTGTTTGAAGCTGGATTAGGAAATAACTTGAAAGAATTTTTCTGAATGATGGTTTCGTTGATGGAGCTGCTTATCATCCCATTTTTTATTTCAATGGCGATGTCAGTGTGTTGAGAGTTTTCAGAAGTTATGTCAATATATACGGGCTGTGTGGTCATGCCAGTTATTTGGGGATATAAAATATAGGACCCTGTTTCTATTTTGTCGATTAAAAACTGCCCCCCTGAATTGGTTAAAACATGAGTGAGTGGCTCCATTTCTGCGGAAAAAAGGATAACATCAACATTCTCAGCCAAAGGTTTTCCACCAGTGTTTATGATTGTTCCCGAGATTTTTCCATCTCCCTGTCCAAGTCCTTCCGAATCCTGATTAATGAGTTTTATATCATATTCCCAGCTGGTGGCTTGCAATTCAATAATACCAGCATCTTCCCAAATGGCCGATTTTGGATAATAGGTGAATGCAAACTGCCCAAAATTAGGGTCGTCCAGAGTAAGACCAGCATAAACAAGATATTGTCCTGCGGGTTTTCTGTAAAAATAGTAATATCCCAAAGTATCAATGGCCGCTTCACCCACAAGTGTTAAATCAGGGTAGGAGAAGAGATAAACATAACCATGTTCTATAGGGAAAAATTCTGAGAAAACATGGCCTCCAAAGCTAAAACTGTCTTTATTATCCTGCTGGGCAATTAATGCTTGATTACCAATTAAACTTATCAGGAAAACTGCAATTATGTAGATTTTTCTCATCGTTCCGTCCCCTCTACTTTATTATGTATTTAAATCCAATTTTTACTCCAAAACCATAAGGATTTCCCCCATTATTGCTTTCAACAAGCGATTTGATATAATATCTGGCGTTTGGTTCAATTCCAAAAAGGAACTTGTCGGTGATTCTATAATCGAGACCCATATTTAACTGAGCCTGCAAATGCCAGGGTGTTCTCTCAAAATACAGGGGAGTTATTTTAATAATGGAAGTATTATCTCCGTCGACAGTGGGTGTTGGAATGCTTTCATATACCTTGAAGCTGGCAATAACGCCTCCTTTGAAATATAGAGTGAATTTATTTCCCAAATCCCTTGAATAGCCTATGTTCAATGGAATATTCATGTAGGCATAAGTATTTTTGTCTTCAGTTACAATGGCTTTATCAATAGTATCATAAACATTAACAAGCTTGGTATAATAGATAGGAACCGGAGCTCCGCTGCTGGTATCGAAACCAACTTCGTACACATCCTGATAAGAGCCTTTAAATTGTGCTTCCTGATAATCAACGTTATAAATACCGTCATCTTTGCTTATAGCAAGCCCTAAACCGCTTTCCACAAACCAGTTACCCCAAAAATATTTTCCAGATAAATCTAAACCAAAAGAGCGGATATTGTTGTCATTTTCGGGAATGGTAATCCATTCGGGTGAAAATTCAAGACCCAGTTTCCAATAGTTTTCATTTTCATGGCCCTGAGTTATTTTTTCTATGGCATCGTCATCAAAGAAATCACGTCCTGCTTTTGAAGCATTCGAAGCAGTATTGTCGTTTTTATCAAAGGAAACCACAGAGCTTATTGTTTCACCCGTTACTTCATTTTCAAAAATAAACTCCATTTCCTCTATAATGATAGTTTTATTATCAGGGGTATTGACTTCAGCAATGATTACTGGAGATTTTTCAATTACCTGTTGAGGAACAAATTCATCATCTATTATTAGCGATGGCTCAGATGCATTAACAGCAAGAGATGCTTGTTTTTTAGGCTGAGTTTCTTTAGTAATTTTGGTAATAGTTGTTGTGTTTTCAGTAACTGCTGGAGTTTCCGGAGTTATTGATATGGTTTTTGAAGCTTCTTCAGAAGGATTAAGCGTAGGCAACTCCGAAGGCATTTCTTCGGAAGCAAAATAGAAATAGGCACCTACCGAAAGTAGTGCAACAACAGAAGCAGCAGCCCACCATCTCCAGGAGGAGGAGGATCGGCCCTGAGCAACATCCAGGGTTTGATCCTGAATGCCTTGCCAGATATTTTCGGGGGGAGTAACTTCGTAATCATGAAGCCTCTCCTTAAAAACCTGGTCAAAATCTGTATGTTTATTAATTTCCATTTATCTATTTGTAATTCGTTTTTGCAGATAGGCACGTGCTCGTGCCAACTGCGATTTGCTCGTATTTTCTGAAATATTCAACAAATCACCAATTTCATTATGTTGATAACCCTCAATAACATAAAGGTTAAAAACAGCTCTGTAGCCATCGGGCAATTCGGAGATGAGTTTCATCAGTTCTCCAGCCGAAAGCTGGTCAATAGCCGAAACATCATCGCTTTTTTCGTAGATGACAATTTTGTCAATATCAGCATTGCTCCGGTGTTTCAGATTTTTCTTGTAGTAGTTGATGGCGGTATTGATAATGGTTCGCCGAACCCAACCTTCAAGGCTTCCTTCGTTTCTATAGCTGCTGAGATTTGAAAAAACCTTTACAAAACCTTCCTGTAAAATATCGCCTGCTTCTTCTTTGTCGTGGGCAAAGCGAAGAGAAACTCCGTACATCTTAGAGGCAAACCTATCGTAGAACATTTTCTGCGCCTGAGCGTTGCCTTCAAGTACTTTTTTTATTAGTTGTTCCTCCTCCATGAAGTGATATTACAGCCTGTGTGTGTTTGGCGGGTAAAATTAACTATTATTCAATAATAGAAAAACTCCTTACCCGATAAACCAAGGTAATTTGATAAAATTTTCAAAAAACAATTCAAAGAACTGTGAGCGTGTCTTAGTGTGTGAACAATAAGTCTAAGTGAAATAATTAGACATTTTCTTGTTTAAAATAGTTGCATTGACGTAATAATTATTATTAATACTCAAACAATTAATGCTTTTTATTTTACTCCATCAATGCTTAAGACTTCACTTGAAAATAAATAGTTGCAGGAGATAAAAAATATATTTGGATTGCTAAATGCGATGAGGGAAGGAGATAGATTTATTTGTCAGATATTCACCAATTTGCAGAAAAAGCTGATCTTATTTTTCGATTACTTTAAGCCTAAAACCGGCAAAACCGAAATTATCAAGATATTGAGAATGATTGGTGATTACTACTTTTAAAGTGCCGGATTCTTTTATTTGAAGACTGTTTTTTAAGTCAATTGAAAGCAAAAATTCATTGTTTTTCTTTTCGCCCAGTGGATTTAAATCAAAATCGAGAACCCTGATGGTTTTGTCTTCCAATCGTTCGCTTCCATCGGGTAGATAAAGGTAAAAACCTAACTCTATTTTTCGTTGCTGAAAAGTGGAATCTGTCAATAATTCACCATAAAAGCTGTACTCTTTTCCAGCTTCAACAGGGAAAGTATAAACCAAATCGTTAAATTTAATCCAGTTATTGTTGCTGAACCTCGTGTCTTGTTCAAAATGTGTACTTCGTGAACAAGATAATAAGCTTATAATTAAGACAAATAGTAATCCTACTTTTTGCATAATCTGGTTTTTGTATTTTCTGCAAATATAAAAAAAGAAGGACTGGTGGGGCCAGTCCGTCCGATGAACAAAACAGATACAATCTTACAAAATTGTAATCGTCTTAGAGTAGTGGTTTTTAGAAGTCTTTAATTCCAAGACATAATTTCCCGGCGAATAGTTGCTTAAATCGATGAATCTTTTTTCTGTTGTCATTTTTATCTCATCCATTACTTTTCCATCGATGCCGAAAATTCTTAGGGTACCTTCAAAATCATTTCCCGAATTAACTGTAACTGTAATTTCACCGTTTGAAGGATTTGGACCAACTTCGAATGTATTCATAGCCCCTTTGTCTTCAATGCCTACTGTATTGTAGTTATATGTGGTTGTGTACAATCCTCTTCCATGAGTGGAGGCCAAAACGGTTAAATCATTTTCGCGAATGCGAAGCATATCTACCCTCACATTGGCCATTCCTTCTACCGTGGGAATCCATTCCGGATCAGATTGACGTAAATCGACACATTCCCAAACCCCCAATTCTGTAGCAATAATTGCTTGCTTGCTGTTGTAAGGATGATAAATGGCCCAACGAACGGGCATATCGGGCAAATTCCCTTCTACTTCACGCCAGATTTCTCCTCCATCGTAAGTTTGCCAAATAGAGCTAACTCCATAGTTGCTAAAGGTAACTAAAAGCGTATCCTCCGAACCCCCAATGGCTATGGAGCTGATAGCACCTGTGGGGAAATCGGGAGAACCAATTTCGTCAGTCTGGGGGCTTGCCTGAGCATCTGTTACTTTGAATAAATGCCCGGCATTGCTACCAACAAACAAGGTTGATTTTCCGGGGGCAGAATGGGGTGAATAAGTCACATTGGTAAACCAGGTCATCACATTTGTGCCAATATCTATCATATCTTCCGTGGTGGGATAGGGAAGGCCTGAGGCTTTAAAAAGCGTGTTGGCATTGTCAATAAAGAAAGATACTCCATTGGCATAAAGAATATTGTCATCATAATCAAGTGCAGCAGGGCTAACAAAAGTTCCTGTTTCGTCGCTTCCCAGATAATTCACAGTGTTCCCATTTTCAAAAATGGTATATCTGTTATAATAGTAGGAGGCTATTGAAATATCACCATCATCCTTATCGAAGAAGCAATAGGCTCCATCCCCACCGTTAATCATATCGTTGATGTCTAGAGAGCTGCCTGTGTATAAAAGGGTTCCGTTGTCTTGCAAACCCCCAATATATTCTGCAGTTCCCATTTCTGGATGAATATCGCAGGTATAGAACTGTAGGCTTGAATAGTTTCTGTTCATTTCCTGAAATACTGGAAAAGTAATATCACCATTGTTGGTATAAAATACACCGCCATCGGAACCAAAAATAATTTCTGTTGATGAGCCCGGCTTGAATTTAATAACATGCTGATCGGCATGGATATACTCGTCGCCACCACCATAATACATAAGCGACCAATCACTTACATGTTTATACGAGCCTCCACCCGTTAGACTGTGATATTGGTCTAAACCCCCAACATAGAAATGCTCCGGATTGTTTGGATCCACATCAATGGAGAATGCATGCCAGCTTAAACTTGCCCAGTTTGCAGCGTTGTCTGGTATATTTTTCTGTTCCCAGGTTTCTCCCTTGTCGGTTGATTTTAGTACAAAAGGACCATGATAATAGCCAAACCCGTTTAAGTAACCAGCTCCAACTATCGCATACACTATATTTTCGTCCGATGGAGCTGATGAAATCATCACACGACCTGGTAAATAGTATTGACCGTATCCATTTTCAATAATGGTTTTATATTCTTCATTTTTTGTCCAGCTTCCTGCAGTTCCTTCATCGGAGTATAGAATTGTTGCTCCGCCTTCGCCATCGATATTTCGCATGGTACCAATATAAATTCTGCCATCGGTCCCTATTTCTATGTCGGCAGGTGCATAAGGAATATCGAAGTCGGTGATGTTGGGCAAAACCTGTTCCCAGCTCTCCCCGCCATCTGTTGATCGATAAAGACCATCGGTGGGTTGAGAATTATAGTCTTCGCCCATATATTTTCCCGAGGCTACTGCGGCATAAATTACAGAGTTGCCGTTTTCGTTCCTTACCTCAATATCGTTGACATAAGCAAATTCCTGAGTTGATGGAATGATATCCCAGGATTCCCCTCCGTTGATTGATTTCCAGATTCCTACGCCACGTCCTGATGATTCACGATAGGTGATGATAGCCGTTGGGGCCTCGCCAGTTCCTGCGTAAAAAATCTGAGAATTGTTTGGATCGTAGGATATTACACTCACCGATAAGGAGGCCATAAAATCATCAACAGGTTGCCAGGAAGATAGGGGATCTGTAATATCATTATTATACCAAATGCCGCCTGTAACCGAACCTGCCCAGACCTTGTTTCCTACGGCAGAGTTTGGATCCCACATTAAAGCACGTGTGCGGCCACCCATATTGCTCGAGATATTATCCCAACGGATATTGTCGGAAAATCTGGTGCGGCTATTTTGGAGAATTTCAGTCATTTTTTGCTGAGCCGCAAAAAGCCGTTCCTGAGGAACCCGTTTTTCCTTTGGGTCCATTACCTGATAATACTCTTGCAAAGCCGCCATATCGGGCTGTCCGAGAGCTTTCTTACCAGAAGTATCTTTGGGAAGATTTTTGTAAAATTCCTTTAATTCAATATTGATGAACTTTTGGTAAGCTTCGCGGGAGTCCTGCTTGCTATAGAGACTGACCGCCAGTGCAACTATCAGGATCACTGAAGCAGCTGAATAATAAATCTTTTTCATTTCTTTTGGGGTTTATGATGTACAAATCTAATTCAAATTTGTGTTTAGAAGCGAACAGTAAATAAAAAAGCCCTCACCATTTTTTGGCAAGGGCTCAAGTTTTGTAATTTATTATTACCCGAGGAAGCTTAATAATATACCAGCAGCCACTGCCGAACCTATAACGCCCGATACATTGGGCGCCATGGCATGCATTAGCAAGTGGTTTTTAGGATCATATTTCAGCCCTTCCATTTGAGATACTCTGGCACTATCGGGTACTGCACTAACTCCGGCAGAACCAATCAGCGGATTGATTTTATTGTTGTCAGAAAGAAAAAGGTTCATAAACTTGGCAAAAAGAATTCCCCCGGCAGTTGCAACTACAAAGGAAGCTGCCCCCAATCCAAAAATCATAAGTGAGGTATCTTTAAGAAAAACGGTAGCTTGAGTTGAAGCCCCCACAGTAATTCCAAGAATAATGGTAACCGTATCAATCATAGATGTTCGGGCTGTTTCGGCCAATCGTTTGGTTACACCGCTTTCGCGAAGTAAATTTCCGAAGAAAAGCATACCAAGCAATGGTAAGGAACTCGGAGTAATAAAGCCAGTTAGTAATAAGCCTAAAATTGGAAATAAAATCTTTTCAAATTTTGGGACCACGCGTGGAGGACGCATTCTTATAAGTCGTTCCTTTTTTGTGGTTAGTAATCGCATAACTGGAGGTTGTATTACAGGTACGAGAGCCATATAGGAGTATGCTGCAATGGCAATTGGGCCAATTAGATTCATAACAGGTTTTCCCTCATAGAGGGTTATCCCATTGGCTAATTTGGAAGATAAAAAGATAGCAGTTGGACCATCAGCACCTCCAATAATACCTATAGAAGCAGCTTCGAGTGGATTAAAACCAAGTGCAATGGCTCCAAGAAATGTAGCAAAGATTCCAAGCTGTGCTGCCGCTCCAAGGAGCATAAGTTTTGGATTGGAAATGAGCGATGAAAAGTCTGTCATGGCTCCGATACCAAGAAATATAAGTGGTGGATAAATACCGGCTGTTACTCCATAATATAGATAATTCATCACACTTCCTGTTTCGTAAATGCCCAGTTTGAGCCCGGCACCTTCAAGAAAGGGGATATTTCCTATAAGTATTCCAGTTCCAATAGGAACCAAAAGTAAAGGCTCATAGTCGTATTTTATGGCTAGAAAAATAAAGAACAGACCAACAGCAATCATAATAAAATGGCCTGATGTAGCATTTCTAAACCCAGAATACATTAAAAATTTTTCAACCCCAGCCAATCCCTGATTTGTCTCTTCCGGAACATCTTGTGAAAGCGTGGTGGTAGTGGTGGTTGAAGGTGATGCAGAATCTGCTGATTCGTGCATTCTAAAGCTACTGGAAACCATGGCTATAATGGCTATGGCACCAATAATTGTGAAGAGTTTTCTTAGAGCCATTTTATTTGATTTGCATAATTAATTGATCCTGAATAATAGTATCACCAAGATTTACTTTAATCGAAGATATTGTGCCACTTTTTTCAGCAGTTAAAATATTCTCCATTTTCATGGCTTCATACTTTATGAGCTGATCGCCGGCCTTTACCTGATCCCCCACTTTTACGAATATATTTAAAATGATACCTGGGAGCGGACATTTAACATCTGATGCTCCACTGGCTTCAGTTTTTTCTATTGTCTTGTGAGTGTGGACTGCACTTCTAACCAGGGTTGGAGTTTTGGTTTGTTTGATTTCTCTGTCAAGCTCAACTGTGTAAGGTGTTCCATTAACTTCAATATCGAAAATATTTCCCTCAGTGTTCTTGATTTCTACTTCGTATTCGTGACCCTGAATTTTGAATTTATATGATTTCATACGTTTTTATTTTAAAATCTGGAATTTAACCCTCCCATAATGGTATATATTTTCGAACTCCAGGGAGAATAGCGTTTCGAAAGTTTTTTAGCGGTTATTTTTCCGCTCTCGATATCATGATTTTCATGCATAAAGAGCATAATGGCCATGCCAATGGCCGCATTTACGTCGCCCGAAAGATTTAGGGTACTGGATTCTGCACATTTTTTTCCTTGCCTGCGTAGCCTGGCTCTGGTGTATAAATCCAGTGCTTTTGGAATGAACAGGTAGGTCAAGAACAGAAACAGAAGTGCTATAAATACTATTGAGAATCCAACATAGGTTACTGTTATTGCAAAATCCCAATTGTTTGCATTCAGGAGTATTAAATTATTTGCTATCATAGTTTTTGTTGTTATAATGGGATATTTCCATGCTTTTTGGGCGGGTTCATATCTTTTTTATTGGTGAGTGTTCTAAAAGCGCGGATAACTCTAAAGCGGGTATTTCTGGGCTCTATAATATCGTCAATATAGCCGTAACGGGCAGCATTATAGGGATTGGCAAATTTTTCCACATATTCAGCTTCTTTTTTCTGAATAAATTCAGCGGCTTCCTCGGGTGAAAGAGAAGCTATTTTTTTGCCTTCCAATACTTCAATGGCTCCTTTTGCTCCCATTACTGCAATTTCAGCGGTGGGCCATGCGTAGTTTACATCGCCTCTCAGTTGTTTGGAACTCATTACATCATGAGCACCACCATACGATTTGCGTAGGGTTACAGTTACTTTTGGCACAGTTGCCTCGCCATAGGCAAACATAAGTTTGGCGCCGTGGGTAATAATACCAGCATGTTCCTGATTGCTACCGGGTAAAAATCCGGGAACATCAACCAAAGTGAGTATGGGCACATTAAAGGCGTCGCAGAATCTGACAAATCGTGCAGCTTTCCGGCTGGCATTAATATCCAGAACCCCAGCCAAATAGTTGGGTTGATTGGCTACTATACCTGTTGGAACGCCATTAAACTTGGCAAATCCTGTAATTATATTTTTTGCATAATGCCTTTGAAACTCAAAAAATTCGTGGTCATCAACAATGCTCCAGATTACGTCTTTCATTTCGTAGGGCTGGTTGGAGTTTTCGGGAATTATCTCATTTAAATTGTCGTCGCGACGGTCCAATGGATCGCTGCAAGTGGTTTGAATGGGCTCTTCCATATTGTTGTTGGGTAAATACTCCAGCATTTTTCTGATGAGCATGAGACCTTCTTCCTCACTCTCAGCTTTAAAATGAGCAACCCCCGATTTCATGGTATGAACATCGGCACCACCTAAATCATTGATGGATATATCTTCTCCGGTTACAGTTTTTGTTACTTTTGGGCCAGTAACAAACATATAGCTGGAGTTTTCACTCATAATGATAACATCGGTCAAGGCTGGAGAATATACAGCTCCACCAGCACAAGGGCCAAAAATGGCGCTGATTTGAGGAACAACCCCGGATGCCATAATATTCCGCTGAAAAATTTCTGCATAACCAGCCAAACTGTTTACACCTTCCTGAATACGAGCACCACCACTGTCATTTATGCCAATAATGGGGGCTCCAATTTTCATGGCCATGTCCATAACCTTGCAAATTTTCAGTGCAAATGTTTCGGATAATGATCCGCCAAATACAGTAAAATCCTGAGAATAAACATAAACTACTCTACCATCGATAGTTCCATGACCTGTGATGACTCCATCGCCCAGATACAGTTGTTTATCCATATCGAAGTTGGTGCTTCTATGGGTTACAAACATATCAATCTCTTCGAAACTTCCTTCGTCGAGCAATACTTCAATTCGTTCGCGGGCAGTTAATTTCCCTTTTGCATGTTGCGATGCAATTCTTGCTTCTCCTCCGCCAAGGGCAGCCTGCTGCCTCATTTGGATGAGTTGATTAATTTTTTCCTGAATGGCCATTATTATTATATTTTCAATATTTAATTATTTCTTTTTACCACAAAACTCGGTCAAAACACCACCGGTTGATTTGGGATGCAAAAACCCAATCATTAACCCTTCGGCACCTTGTCTGGGTTGTTTATCAATAAGTTGTATTCCTTTGCTCTCTGCATGAGTCAATGCTTCAGCCACGTCGTCCATGGCAAAGGCCAGATGATGAATGCCTTCGCCTTTTTTCTCAATAAACTTAGCAATCGGACTCTCTTCGCTGGTGGCTTCAAGCAATTCAATCTTTGTTTGTCCAACCATGAAAAAAGCTGTCTTAACTTTCTGGTCGACCACTTCTTCAACCGAATAGCATTTCAATCCCAGTACTTCTTCGTAATAGGGAATACTATCGTTCAGACTTTTTACTGCAATTCCAATATGTTCAATGTGTGTTGGTTTCATCTTCATTAAATCAATTAATAGGTTATAAATTAAAGTGCTGCAAAATTATTTCAATCATTGTTAATTAAAAAACAATGACAATAAAATGTAAAATTACTTTTTGGGGTTAATTTACTATTTTTTAAAGCATAAACTTCTTTGATATTGAATAGAATAGAATTCTAATTTGAAGGAATTTTAAATAACCCTTGAACAAATTAGATTTCATTAAAGGAAATAACAGTCTTTTATCTATGCTTGCATAATAACCCAAGCTCTATAAATGACTTATTCTGGCATTTCTGATGCTATTTTTTGGAAACTGACTGGCTTTTTGATTTGGCGGTAAGCAACACAACCATACCAATGGCTGGAGTTAAAAACAGACTGATGATAAATACCCACCAAAAACCAAGTTTTGTGTTTTTTCCGATCATGCCAAACACAATACAGAGCATGATATAGGTTCCCCAGAAATAAATACTTACATTTTCCATAGTCTTAATATTTAGGCTAAAATAGGTAAATATTTGAACACTTAGGAATTTTAAAAAAGAGGGATCAGTTTATATCAAACCCTTTATCAAGTTGATGAGGCATTTCGTACTTTTGTAAAAAAAAGAAGCACATGTTTGAAAAAAGGGGTATCAGAACAGAGATTTCAGAATTGGGGGAATTTAAACTCATCGATATTATTACCGAAGGTGTTGATATACAGCAAGAAACCACCATTTATGGGATTGGTGACGATGCTGCTATTCTGCAGTTCTCCGACAAAGAGCAAGTGCTTGTATCCACCGATTTGCTTGTGGAAGGGGTTCATTTCAATCTGGCCTATGTTCCATTGAAACATCTGGGCTACAAAGCTGTGATGGTAAATCTTTCGGATATGGCTGCCATGAATGCTTTGCCAACTCAAATCACTGTAAGCATTGCTCTTAGCAACAGGTTTTCACTCGAAGCCGTTCAGGAGCTCTATGAGGGAATTCGGCTGGCTTGCCAAAAACACCGGGTTGACCTGGTGGGTGGCGATACCACAAGCAGCAAAAGTGGTTTAATAATATCTGTTACTGTGCTTGGGAAATCTCTGCCTGAATATATCGTCAAGAGAAGTGGAGCACAGGAAAAAGACCTTATAGTTACCACAGGCGATTTGGGGTCGGCCTATGCAGGGTTGCTATTGTTGGAACGAGAGCGTAAAGTTTTTGAAAAAACACCGGAAGTTCAGCCTGATTTTTCGGGTTTTGAATACCTGCTCGAGCGTCAGTTGAAACCCGAAGCCAGAATCGATATCGTGAAAAAACTCAGAGAATTAAATGTAATTCCTACATCTATGATCGATATTAGCGATGGGCTGGGCTCAGAGATATTGCACATTTGCAAGCAATCGAAATTGGGCTGTCATGTTTACGAAGAGAAAATCCCCTTAGACATTGTAACCACTCAGGTGGCAGAAGAATTTGGAATTCATCCGGTTACATTCGCACTCAATGGTGGCGAAGACTATCAGCTGCTTTTTACTATAAAAGCCGCGGATTATGAAAAAATCAAGGACGATGACTCTTTTGTAGTGATTGGTCATATGATGGATTTAGGTACTGGAGCTCAATTAATTACATCGGCTGATACCGCAATTCCAATTACAGCTCAGGGTTGGGATGGGCTTAAATCAAACAGCTAACCCATGATGAATGAGGCTTCAACTCTCAGCGACCAGGTGAAACTTTTGCCCGATCAACCCGGGGTTTATCAATATTTTGATAAAAACGATGAGATTATTTATGTTGGGAAAGCTAAAAGCCTAAAAAAGAGAGTCTCTTCATATTTTACCGGCCTTCAAAACCAATCGGGAAAGCTGAAAGTGCTGGTTAAGAAGATTGTGCGGTTAACCTACATTGTCGTAGAGACTGAAATGGACGCTCTTCTTTTGGAGAATAACCTCATTAAAAAGTATCAACCGCGATATAATATCCTGCTCAAAGACGACAAAACCTATCCTTGGATAACCATTTATTACGAAGACTTTCCGCGGGTAACTTCAACCCGAAACCGAATTAAAAACGGTGCCCAGTATTATGGACCCTATGCTTCGGGAAGAATGATGAAAACCATTCTGGAGCTCATTCATCAGCTATATCCACTCAGATCGTGCAGCTATGTTCTTTCCCAAAAAAATATAGCAGCAGGGAAATTTAAAGTTTGCCTCGATTATCATATCGGTAAATGCCTTGGTCCTTGTATTGGAAAGCAATCTGTTACAGATTATTCCGATAACATTAAAGATATTGAACGGATATTAAAGGGAAATATCACCTCGTTGATACAAGAATTGAAACAACGAATGATGGGATTTGCCGACCAAATGGAATTTGAAAAGGCTCAAATGGTTAAGGAAAAACTTGAAATACTCACCAATTATCGGAGCAAATCGCTGGTAGTGAATCCCAAAATTAAAAATGTGGATGTGTTTTCGTTCATTGAGGATGAAGAATCGGCTTATGTGAATTTCCTGAAAGTGATAGATGGCGCCATTGTTCAAACTCTTACCATCGAGCTCAAAAAGAAACTCGACGAAACACCGGTTCAACTACTCGAAATGGGGATAGCAGAAATACGCTCCATGTACAATCTCGAGTCGCCCGAAATGATTCTCCCGTTTGAGTTGGATTTTACTTTCCCCGATACACAAATCACTATCCCCAAAATAGGCGACAAGAAACAGCTTTTAGACCTTTCTGAGAGAAATGCAGCATACTATCAGCTCGAAAAAAAGAAGAAAAAGGATTTGGTTGACCCCGAGCGGCATGTGAAAAGAATCCTGGAAACCATGAAAGAAGACTTAAGAATGAATGATTTGCCCCGACAAATTGAATGTTTCGACAATTCAAACTTTCAGGGGGATTATCCGGTTGCGGCCATGGTTCAGTTTGTAAATGCCAAACCGAATAAAAGCGGTTACAGGCATTTCAACATTAAGACAGTTGAAGGTCCCAACGATTTTGCATCTATGGAGGAAGTAATTTTGCGTCGTTATCGCCGATTGATAGAGGAAGAAAGTCCACTTCCGCAACTCATTGTTATTGATGGAGGTAAAGGCCAGTTAAGTTCAGCGGTAAAGAGCCTGGAGCAGCTTGGGTTGAGAGGGAAAATAACAGTAATTGGAGTGGCTAAAAAACTCGAGGAAATCTATTTCCCCGACGATTCACTCCCGCTTTATATCGACAAAAAATCGGAGAGTTTAAAGATAATTCAGCAATTGCGCGACGAAGCCCATAGGTTTGGTATTACCCACCACCGCTCCAAAAGAGACAAAGGAACCCTAAAAACTGAACTAACAGATATTAAGGGTATTGGTCCGCAAACGGCAGAGCTATTGCTTAAAAAATTCAAATCGGTTAAAAAAATAAAGCAGGTTGAACTCCAGGAGCTCATCGAGGTCATTGGGCAATCGAAAGCTGAAATTCTTGTCAGACATTTTGATCCATCCTCCGCTTTAACCCATTCATCTACCCCTGATTTTTAATCAAATCGCGCTCAATATATTCAGCTATTTTAAAAATAATAGAACATGAAAAAAGTACTCTTTATCGATACCACCCATCCAATTTTACCCGCACAACTGGAAGAGTTGGGGTTCGAATGTCATCATTTTCCCAGTTATATTTATAGCGATTATTTATCTGTAATTCAGGAATATACTGGAGTTGTTATTCGGAGTAAAATCAAAATTGACGAGAAATTTTTAATGCAGGCAACTCAGCTTAAATTTATTGCCAGAGTGGGTGCGGGGATGGAAAACATCGATGTTGCAAAAGCCGAATCGCTGGGAATTAAGTGCTTAAACTCACCCGAAGGCAATCGCGATGCTCTGGCCGAACATGCGGTGGGCATGATTCTGGCTTTGCGCAATCATTTAATTAGGGTGGATGCCGAAGTGAGGCTGGGAGTTTGGCGAAGAGAAGAAAACCGGGGCTTTGAAATGATGGGAAAAACCATAGGGCTTATTGGTTATGGATTTATGGGTCAGGCATTTGCTCAGCGTTTGCAAGGTTTCGGAATGAACATTCTTGTCTATGATAAATACAAAGCCAATTTCAACCATCATTTTGTAACGGAAGTTTCGCTGGACGAGATATTTAGACAAGCCGACATAGTGAGCTTTCACGTTCCATTAACTCCTGAAACCAACTATATGTTCAATAAAAAATGGATTCAGGAAATGGCGAAACCCTTTTATCTCATCAATACTTCGCGGGGTTTGGTGGTCAATACCAATGACCTGATGGATGGAATAGACGAGGGCAAAGTGCTTGGTGCCGCCTTAGACGTTTTGGAATTTGAAGAAACATCGTTCGAAAATCTCAATGGCTCTAACCTTCCCGAAGCTTATCAGCGGCTTATTAAATCAGACAGGGTTATTTTAAGTCCCCATATTGCAGGTTGGTCGGTGGAGTCGAATATAAAACTTTCTACATTCCTTGTGGACAAAATTGCGGCTTTACAGTTGACTTAGCTCAATAAAACCAAGTAACACAGAAAAAGTTCATCATAATGTTTGGCGTTATTGGCCATATGACGAAAAAAATTACTTTTGCTTGTTTCATCATTAATAAACTTAAACTACACAAATTATGAAGAAGATTATAATCCTTGCTTTTATGGGGTTGGCAATTTTTGCTGGCTCACAAAAGGCGGTAGCCTGCACCAATTATTTGATTACCAAAGGTGCCTCGGTTGATGGTTCAACAATGATTAGTTATGCTGCCGATAGCCATGTGCTCTACGGCGAGCTCTATCATTGGCCTGCTGCAACATGGGCCGACGATGCCATGCTCGATGTTTATGAGTGGGATACTGGTAAATATCTGGGCCAGATAAAACAAGCAGCTCAAACATATAATGTGGTTGGAAATATGAACGAATTTCAATTGGCCATTGGCGAAACCACTTATGGTGGTCGTTCAGAACTGATTGACCCAAAAGCGATAGTAGATTATGGTAGCTTGATTTACATTACCCTTCAGAGAGCAAAAAATGCCAGAGAAGCCATAAAAATAATGGCAGGTCTTGTTGAAGAATATGGATATTACAGCAGTGGAGAATCCTTTTCTATAGCCGATGCCAACGAAGTGTGGATTTTGGAAATGATTAGCAAAGGTCCCGAAAATAAAGGTGCGGTTTGGGTAGCTCGCAGAATTCCAGACGGTTATGTATCTGGTCATGCCAATCAGGCTCGTATCACCACCTTCCCTTTAAGCAATGGCAAAACATCTATTTCATCTGCCGAAATGGATAAAATTTTTAATCCTGAGGTTGAGAATGTGTATGCTGCCGATGTGATTTCTTTTGCCCGCAGTAAAAATTATTACAAAGGTAAAGACGAGAATTTTAGCTTTTCCGATACCTATGCACCTGTGGAATTTGGTGGTGCTCGTTTCTGCGAAATAAGGGTCTGGAGTATGTTTAATAAGGTTTCTGATGATATGAATAATCATTGGGATTATGTAAAAGGCAATATACATCACGATAAAAAGCTAGCCAATGGCGACGAAAATACCGACTCCTACGCAACCAATCGCATGCCGCTATGGGTTAAACCCAATAGAAAAGTTTCTGTTCAGGATATGATGGATTTTATGCGTGATCATCTCGAAGGTACCGAGCTCGATATGAGTAAGGATTTGGGCGCTGGTCCTTATGGAAACCCTTACCGCTGGCGACCCTTATCTTTTAAAGTCGATGGGAAGAGCTATTGCAACGAACGCGTTACTGCAACTCAGCAAACCGGATTCTCTTTCGTAACACAAAGCCGCAGCTGGTTACCCAACCCCATTGGTGGTATTTTCTGGTTTGGTGTTGACGATGCATCAAGCACCGTTTATATGCCCATGTATTGCAGCATAACCAAAGCTCCCCGCACCGTAGAAAGAGGAAACGGCGCCATGATGGAATGGTCGGACGATGCAGCCTTCTGGGCTTTTAATCAGGTTACAAATTTTGCCTATACCCGCTATAATGCCATCCATCCTGAGATTGCCAAAAAACAAAAAATGTTCGAAGACCAATTTGTTATGCATACAGCCTCAGTTGATGAGAAGGCTGGCATTTTATATGCAAAAAGCCCCTATGCTGCTGCTGAATATCTCACCCATTACTCTTGTTCGCAAGCCGACATGGTAGTTCATGCCTGGAAAGATTTTTACAAATATCTGTTTATGAAATACATGGATGGTAATGTAAAAACTCCACAGCCCGGTCAGCAAAATCCAAATGTTGAGTTTCCTGGTTATGGCGAAAAATGGCAAAAACGCATTGTTGAAGATACAGGCGTGAAACTCCTCATGCCCGATGGGGGAGGACATTAAGTTATAACAAAAGATAAGGGCTGTCAGATAATAAAATCTGACAGCCCTTTATATTTCTGCTAAATCAGGTTATCTCCAAAAATTCGAAATTAAAATTACCAGAATTGCCACAATAATTAGAATGGTACCTAAGGTGGCAACATAGGGAAAGAGTCTGTATTCGCGAAATTCTGCTATATCTTCAAACTCAAGCGCAGCATCGGTTGTTTCCAGGTTAATATTGTCGAATTGTTTTTGAATCTTGAGATAATCTTCGTTCATGGCCTGGAGCACAATGGTGAGGGGTTTGTCCTGTAAGTTGGCCTTACTACGCTTAATGAGAACCAAATACTCATCCAGATTTTCCTTTTTTAAAATCATAGCCACATTCCCGAAATACACAATATTGAAAAGCAACTCCTGAACTCCGTCGTTAATAAGCATGGAATTGGAAAGAAATAAGGTTTCCCAATGACCTTTTTTTACAACCCCTTCCTTTACCACAAGAAGCTCTTGTTTTTCCTCTCTAAAGATAAAAGTTGTGGGTTTGTCCTGAGTTTGCGGTGCATAACTTATCCAACTGAAGCCCAATAGTTTTACTGGGTCAATGCTGTTATGATTGAGGAAATAAATGGAATTAAATGCATCCGCTGTTTCCTTTGTCTGGCTGATAAATGATTGATTTATATACATTTGTTAATTAAAATTGGCCCGCACAAATATAATTATTTATTTATGTTTTGAAAGTACTTTTGTATTGATTGCATATAGTTTGATTAAGCTCTATATTCATCATTTTTAAGCTTTTCATAAATGGATGATGGGTCTGGGTGATCCTTGGCAAGATTTTCGATGGTTTGTTGAGGCGATTTAGTTAAATCCATAAGCATTAACGCGTCGAGACAGTTGTTAAAAAGCGGATCTACATTAAAGCCTAAAACTTTGGTTCCCAGTAAACTTATATATTGTCTTACCAATATGGGCGTGTGAAAAGTAGGATCGAAGGTTTGAATGTACTTGTCCAGCTTGTTGAAGTCATCGCCAATTTCTTCTTTAAACCAATTTTCATCGAAATCTTCAGGTAAACTTAATGTATAATTATTTTTGGGGTGAATAGATTTTGCCGTGTTGACATCAAAGAAGTTGTTGTGTAAGAAATAGTAAATCAGCGATTTAGCTTCTTCTGTATATGTTCCGCTTATGCTTACTGGTCCAATAAGATAACGGGCATCGCTGTTCAAAACTGAAAAGAGCAGAGCTTTCCATAGCAGAAAAAGTGGGGTGGGTCGTTTTTGATATTCCTGAATAATAAATGACCGGCCCAATTCAAGGGATTTCCAAAGTACCGGCTCCAAATCTTTATCAAGATCAAAAAGTGTATTTACATAAAATCCTGAAACACCTTTTTCATCCATTATTTTTCTTCCAGGGAGCAATCTATAGGCTCCAACAATTTTTGCATTATCAGTATCCCAAATAAAAATATGATCGCAAAATTCGTCAAATTCGTCCAAATCAATAGATTTGCCCGTGCCTTCTCCCACCTCACGATAAGTGATTTCGCGCAGACGGCCAATTTCTCTGAGAGTATTTGGTATTTGAGCTGATTTGGCAGAAAAAGCCTGAAATCTCTTTAATTCAACTAATAACTGACCCGTAAGGAGCTCAATTTCCTGGGTGATAAGCTTTGGGTCAATAGGTTCTATAATTTCCTCTTGCATCATAACGATTTCAACAACAATTCACAAATTTATAAATTCTTTTCTCCAAGTTTATAAGTAGAATCCCTTAGATGTTTCGTGAAATCGTTTATATCAGAAAGAGTGTTTTGCACTTCGACTGATATAGGTTTCCCTATTCGAACCTGGATTACTTTTTTATTCTGATTCAGCATTTCAGACGGAAGTTTTATGGTTCTTAACATTGGATGTATTTTCCCAAATAAATGAAAAAGTCTGGAATTGGTTCCTGCATAGTATATCGGAATCACTGGCACTTGCTGCGATTTAATAAATTTCATGATAGATCGAGGCCAGGGCTTGTCGGCAATGGCTTTCAAGTCCTTGCGATAGGTAGATACCTCACCGGCGGGAAAAATACCCAAAGGGCTCGAGTTTTGTAAATGTGTCGAAGCATTTTTTAGCCCCGAGTAACTGCTTCGCAAGTGCTGCATCGTCTCAAATGGATTCACTGGAATAAAATAACCTTCGAGATTGGTTATTTTTTGAAGTAAAAAATTAGCCATATATTTGAAGTCAGGCCTTCTCTCAGCAATAAATTCAATAGTAATAATGGCTTCGGCAGCTCCAAAAGGATGATTCCCAATTAAAATAAAGGGTCCCTCTGAAGGGATATTCTCTAAATCCTTGTCAGATATTTCGTAGCGAATTCCCAGGTCTTTTATAATTCCGTGGATAAAGTCAATAGGCGAAAGGTGGTGGTTGTCCTGGTATATTTTGTTTATTCTGGTTAAACCGAGAATATACAATATGAATCTGGCCAAGGGCTTTCCCCCAAATTTTCTCAGGATATTTGAAGCATTCAATAAATCTTCGGGTTTAACTAAACTCACCATCGGAAAACATTCTTTTGCCTACAAAAATAGTGGAAATTTAATAACCCTTGATATACTTTGAATACTGCTCAAATCTTGCAAACTCAATTCACAACATTTATTGCCGAATCTATGGTTCGTTAATTGTTTTATCTAATTTTGCCTTTAATGAGTAAGGAACTTTATCATATTCTTTCGAAAATCGATTATCCGGCTGATTTAAAAAAACTATCGGAGGAGGAGCTTGTATTGCTGGCTTCCGAAATACGAAGTTTTATTGTTCAGGTGATTTCTTCTCAACATGGCCATCTGGCTTCAAGTCTTGGAGTTGTGGAGTTGAGCATAGCAATTCACTTTGTTTTCAATGCTCCTTATGATAAAATTATTTGGGATGTTGGTCATCAGGCCTATCCCCACAAAATTCTCACCGGACGAAAACATATCTTTCATACAAACAGAAAGCTCTATGGAATTTCAGGATTCCCAAAAATGAGCGAAAGCGAATACGATGCTTTTGGCGTAGGACATTCATCTACAAGTATTTCTGCTGCTTTGGGCATGGCCGAAGCGTCCAGAATTAAAGGAGAGACTGACAGACAACATGTAGCAGTTATAGGCGATGGAGCCATGACGGCGGGAATGGCCATTGAGGCACTCAATAATGCAGGTGTTAGTCACAGCAATCTTCTCGTTATTCTCAACGACAACGGTATTGCTATTGATCCCAATGTGGGTGCCATCCATAAATATCTAACCAATATTTCCACATCGCAGACTTACAATAAAATTAAAGATGACCTGTGGAATCTACTGGGGAAATTTGATAAACTGGGGAGCAGGTCGCAATGGCTGGCCAGTAAAATAGAAGCTGCACTAAAAACGGCCCTGCTGAAAAACAGCAATATGTTCGAATCGTTAAATTTTAGATACTTTGGACCCATCGATGGGCATGATATTCCCAGATTGGTGAAGGTTCTAAACGATTTGAAAAAAATTAACGGGCCGAAAGTTCTCCACATTATTACCAAAAAAGGCAAAGGACTTCCCGCTGCTGAAAATGATCCGGTTACCTTTCATGCTCCAGGCATTTTTGACAAAGAAACGGGTTTGCTGGAGAGTAATGAGCAGATATTATCAACGCCATATAAGTTTCAGGATGTTTTTGGATTAACATTACTCGAATTAGCTGAACAGGATGAACGGGTAGTGGGAATTACACCTGCTATGTCTTCCGGCTCATCCTTCCATTTTATGAAGGAAAAATTCCCCGGACGAGTCTTTGACGTGGGAATTGCCGAGCAACATGCTGTAACATTTTCCGCGGGACTTGCTTCGGCTGGTCTGATACCTTTTTGTAATATCTATTCTACTTTTATGCAAAGGGCCTACGATCAGGTAATTCATGACGTAGCACTTCAAAGTATTCCAGTAATTTTTTGTTTGGACAGGGCCGGACTTGTTGGTGAAGATGGCCCTACGCATCATGGGGCTTTCGATCTGGCTTATTTTAGGAATATTCCCAACATGATAATTGCTGCTCCACTCAACGAGTGTGAGTTGCGACACATGATGCTAACGGCAAAAAATTATGGAAAGGGCCCTATCTCTATCAGATTCCCCCGTGGATTGGGTTATTGGAAAAGAGAGCTTTGCCCCATGGAGTTGATTCCCATTGGTAAAGCACGTCAGCTAATTTGGGGGGGGAAGCTGGCTATTTTGAGTCTGGGGACAGTTGGCAACGCCGTTTTAGCTGCTTTGAATTTATTAGAAGGAAAAACAAAACCTTCAGTGTTCGATATGCGGTTTCTAAAACCACTGGATGAAGAGCTAATTCAAAGGATATTCGCTGAATACTCTTCCATTCTTACAATCGAAGATGGAAGTTTAATAGGTGGGCTTGCTTCAGCTATTGCAGAAATGAAAGTAAAGTATAATTTTACCGGAAATATAAAAAATCTGGGCATTCCCGATAGTTTTGTTGAACATGGAAGCACCAGTGAGTTAAAGAAAATATGTGGGTTTGATAAAGATGCCATCATCAATGCGATAAAATATTTAATTTAAAAAAGGTTATGAATCAGTACATTAGGTTTAGCTGGGGTGGTGTGTTTTTGGTTATTTTGGCCATTTTTATTTTCCCCTTCTACAGCTTTTCCTCAGATTCAGAAAATTTTGTGGTCAAGAAACCACTCGTTGTGATGGCTGGCGTTGAAACTCAAATAACTATTGTGCCTGCCATTGATACCCTAACAGAGATTAATATTGTTGTGAATCAGGTTCCCTATCGCATTAGCAAGGTAAATGGGGAGTTTAAATGGCCAGTAAAAGTTTTTGAGAAAACAGACTACAAAATTCAATGTTCTTTAGGAGAAAGTAGGATTACTATCAGCCCAATTCCATTATGGTTTAGTATCATTCCTCCTATGATAGCTATTTTGGCTGCTCTTCTGTTCAAGGAAGTATTTGTGGCTTTATTGCTTGGCTTATTATTTGGGACAGTAGCAATATACTATTTCTATGGATATAATGTATTGATATCAATAGTTTTAGGCTTTTTTGCAATTATAACCGATTATATTCTCCCATCGTTAAATGAATCAAGTCATTTATCTATTATACTGTTTTCTATGTTAATAGGCGGAATGGTTCAAATTATTACGAAAAATGGGGGGATGGGAGGTATTGTCTTCTATTTGAGCAAATTCGCAAAAACAAAAAAGAGCGGTCAGTTTATAACCTGGTTATTGGGGGTTGCCATTTTTTTTGATGATTACGCCAATACACTTGTTGTTGGAACCACCATGCGTCCGGTGACTGATAAACTCAAAATATCCCGTGCAAAACTTGCATATATAGTCGATTCAACCGCAGCCCCGGTAGCTTCAATTGCACTAATAACCACATGGATAGGTGCTCAATTGAGTTATATTCAGGAGGGAATTGATAATTTACAAATGGGTGAATCGGCCTATATGGTTTTTCTACATTCCATTCCATATGCTTTCTATCCTTTTTTTACACTTATCTTTATATTGATACTCATTTATACTGGCCGCGATTTTGGCCCTATGCTAAAAGCCCAGGAAAAACTCCAACATAGCTTTGCTTTGAACAATTTGGATAATACTGACTCCAATCAGGCCACTAATCAACCGCAGATGCAGCGTGGAAGAGCATTCAACGCTTTGATTCCGGTTTTTATTGTTGTTTTTGGTACCATTGGAGGACTCGTCATCACTGGCTTGGAAAAAAGCAGCTGGTCACACGAACTCAGTTTTGCAAGAAATATAAGCCAGGTTATTGGGTCTTCCGATTCTTTCAAAGCCTTATTATGGTCTTCTTTTGCCGGGACTTTTGTGGCCATAGCGTTAAGTGTAGCTCAAAGAATACTTTCCATTAAAGAATCGATGGAAAGTATGATTGAGGGTTTCAAGCTTATGTTGCCAGCCATTCTCATTCTAACATTAGCCTGGTCTCTGGCTGCGCTTACTCAAAACCTTCAAACAGCTCAATTCATCTCTAAAAGTCTTATTGATTTTCAGATAAATCCATTTTTATTACCAGGAATCACATTTGTATTAGCTGCTTTAATAGCCTTTTCAACAGGATCTTCCTGGGGAACCATGGCCATTTTATATCCACTAATTCTGCCAGCCACCTGGCTTTTGTCGAAAAATGCCGGTTTAGATTACGAACAATCTCTTAGTCTTTTTCACAATGTGGTTTCTGTGGTTTTGGCGGGTTCGGTTTTTGGTGATCATTGCAGCCCTATTTCCGACACTACAATTATGAGTTCCTTAAGTTCTCAATGTAATCATATTGAGCATGTTAATACCCAACTACCCTATGCAGTAATTGTTGGTTTAATATCATTGATTTTTGGAACAATTCCGGTTGCATTTGGGTTTCCCGGGTATCTTTCTTTTTTCCTGGGCATTCTTGTAATGTTTGTAATAATTCGTTATTTTGGTAGAAAAGTTCCGGATTGAGGAAAGGCCCTTTATTTCTGTCTTTTTTTTAGATAACAAGTTAGTGATGAGCATCATCTGACTTTTGTCACGGTTGATATTTTCTAATATTTTAATGTTTACTAAAATGAAAATTCATTTTTCTGAAATTATTCAAAAAGTTTCTGGATTAGATTCCTGGGAATCTGTTGATTTTACACCACAGGATTTTGCTGAATCGCTGGGAGAGTTTTTGCGAAATTATTCCCGAATAGAGGATGAATTGGAAATTAGTAAAGCAGAAGTAGAGCATTTAAATTATTGTATATCTGAAACCACCAAAGATTTAACTTCGAGTCTTAACAAAGCTGATGATGCTGCAAAAGAGCTATTTACACTTCTATCAACGATTCCGAATATGGTTTATTTCAAAAATCGTTCTCAGGAATTTATTATGGCAAATCATGCGTTTGAGAGTTGGATTAATCTGCAAATAGACGAAATAAAAGGGAAGAAGGACGAAGAAGTTTACCCATTCTATTTAATTCGAAATATTAAGGAGCTTGAACAAGATGTTTTGAATTCTGCCAGGGGTATTTTTAATTATGAGGAGCGCATTGTTGTTGACGATGTTGATATGTGGTTACTTACCAATATTTCACCTTACAGAAATGCAGATGGCAATTTGGAGGGAATTATCACAAGTAGTTTGGATATCACCAACCGAAAACGCTATGAGATGGAGCTTGAGAGAGCCCACAAAGTTGTAAAAGATGCATTAAATATTAAAAATGAATTTCTGGCCAATATAAGTCATGAGTTGAGAACACCCCTTCATGCCATTAGCGGGAGTACCGAAATTCTTTTGCAGAAAGATTTGTCTGCAGAGCATTTTCAGTTACTTAAAATAATTGATAGCTCCGGGAAATCCTTGTTAAGGCTAATAGATGATATTTTATTTTATAGCAAGGCCGATTCGGAAGTAAAAGAAGCCATGACCACAGAGTTTGATATAAGGGCAATGGTTCACGAGGTTCTAAATCAGAAAGGCGCTGCATTAGCTAAAAAAGGGGTAGAAATAAGAATTTTTATCGACGAGCGAATCCCCAATTTGGTTTTAGGAAATGAGCAAAGGTTAGTTCAGCTTTTCGAGATAATTGTTTCTAACAGTGTTAAGTTTACCGAAAAAGGATTTATTCATGTTTTAGTCAAAGTGACAGATATTACGGACAACCACTTGTCTGTTCGTTTTGATGTGATTGACACTGGAATAGGGATTAAAAAAGGTAAAAAAGATGAGATTTTTGGGCTTTTTGCCACTGGGGATAATGGCCTTGACCGAAGGTTTTCCGGCATGGGTATGGGTTTGCCAGTAGCACAAAAGCTGCTGAATTTATTAAAGGGGAAATATGGATTTGAAAGCGAAGAAGATATAGGCACACATTTTTGGTTTGAGATAGGCCTCGTTTCATGTGATTCCATTTCAGAAAACTCATTGGTAGACCCATCGGAATTGCCTGTTTTGTTAGTAGAAGATAATATTGTAAATCAAAAAATTGCATTCTTCACACTTAAAAAGATGGGTTTCCCTGTGGATATTGCAGAAAATGGTGCCGAGGCGGTAGAGAAATATCAGAAATCAGTTTACAAGTTAGTTTTAATGGATATTCAGATGCCCGTGATGAATGGACTGGATGCCACTATAAAAATCCGTCAAATAGAAAACGAAAGGCAAATGGAGCATCCTGCCATTATCATTGCCTTATCGGCCAATGTGCTTTCAAATGATATACAACATTGTTTTGAAGTCGGTATGAATGAGTTTATTAGTAAACCCTTTTCATCTGAAAAGCTTTTGGAAAGAATTAAAATTTATTTTAAGCTGAGATAATTTTAATTCCTAATTGGCAGGCATGTAACTTATAAAAGAAATTAGAGTTGCCAAAACTGCTATAAGAAGTATTACAGAAATTTTGTAATAAAGAACCACCTGACCTTTTTTGTTTGCTCTTCGGTGACTGCAAATATTCCCTAGCAAATGATTGATGCGAATAAGAGCTGTGTCGCCCTTTATAACATAATCATAAGCACCATTTTTCATGGTTTCGATGGCAACATTAATATCGTCAGATGCGGTTAAAAAGATACTGGCAGTATCAGGGCTAATTTCCTTAATACGTTTCAATACATCTATTCCTGTTGTTTTGCCACCCAAGTGATAATCGAGTAGAGCTATATCAGGTTTCTTCTCTTTAACAGCCTCAATGATATCTTTGGCATTACTGAACGATCTGACGTTTCTATATCCCTGTTTCTCCAGGTCATGCGAAACAACTTTAAGGTAGATTAAATCATCATCAACGAAATAAATCAGAGTATTTTCGTTGATTGTATTCTTTAGGTTGTGGTATTCCATGACTAATAATTTTTATAGTAAATATAAGAAAATATTATTCCTTTTACAAAATTTTTTTAAAAAAATGAGTTGAATTATAAAAGGTTCTGATATATTTCGAAAAAAATGAACGCTCGTTCATTTAATCGCAGCGTTCAGTCGATAGATACGGACGCTTGCTCATTAGTGATTTTTTGATGGATGGATAAATTTACTTTTGCTCCATTACTTGAGATAAGTAAAAATCAAATTCTATTGATGTAACACAAGGAATAAATCTCATTTCCATTCCTTAGCAAGCTTTTCCTCAGAAGCTTGCTTTTTTTATGCAGTGTAATTTCCAAAAAAAAACCACCCTGAAAGAGTGGTTTTTAATATTTCGAAGGTAAAATTAGGCAACAGTAAATCTAAGGAAGTTGCAAATTTTCAAATCCTTGTCAAGTTGTTTAACATATGTTTCAACATCGATTTTGGAATCTTTGATAAAATCCTGACTTACTAAGGTATTCTCTTTAAAGAATTTGTGAAGTTTACCCGCAGCAATTTTTTCAACCATATTTTCTGGTTTGCCTTCCTGACGGATTAAATCCTTAGCTATTTCAATTTCTTTATCAATAACTTCCTGAGAAACGCTTTCCTTGTTCAGGGCAACGGGATTCATAGCAGCAACTTGCATTGCGATATCCTTACTTACTTCGTCAACACCAGGAATGTTTTTGGAAAGTTCAACAACGGTAGCCAATCTGTTTCCGGGGTGAATATAGCTTTTTACGTAAGCTCCTGACAAACAACCATATTTGCCGAGTTCAATTTTTTCGCCGATTTTTCCAACTTGTTCAGTAATTAAATCTTCAACAGTTACGCCGTTGATTTGGATTGCCAAAACATCTTGTAAAGACTGAGCTTTATTTTGAATGGCGGCATCCAAAACGGTGGTAGTAAATTGAATAAAATCTTCGTTTTTCGCAACAAAGTCGGTTTCGCAATTAAGAATAATCACTGCGCCAAAACTGTTGTCAGAATTTACTTTAGATAAAACTACTCCTTCGGCGGCTTCGCGTTCTGAGCGGTTGGCAGCAACTTTCTGACCTTTTTTTCTTAAATAGTCAATTGCTTGTTCAAAATCGCCATTGCTTTCAACAAGTGCCTTTTTACAGTCCATCATTCCGGCACCGGTTTTTTTTCTTAATTCATTTACATCTGCAGCTGTTATATTTGCCATTGTAATATGTTATTTATTAATAATTTGATTATTCATCACCTTTTTTAGACAATCTTTTTCTGGGTTTCTTTTCCAGAATAGATGCATCAATTTCATCTTCATCAACTATTTCAGTTAACCTGCTTTTTTGGTCTTTTGATTTAGCCTGAGCAGTAATTGCAGCTTTTTCTTCAGCCTGAATTCTATCTTTCTCAATTTTTCTTTCGGAAAGACCTTCTTCAATATGTTTTACCAAATATTCAAGAATAACTGAAATGGATTTAGATGCATCGTCATTTCCGGGAATTGGGAAATCGATCAGGTTTGGGTCGGTATTGGTATCAACAATGGCAAAAGTGGGTATGTTCAATTTTCTGGCTTCGGCCACAGCAATATGTTCTTTATTGATATCAACGATAAAAATAGCAGAGGGAAGTTTGTTTAGGTCAGCAATAGATCCAAAGTTTTTCTCCAATTTTTCTCTTTCGCGGCTAATTTGAAGTCTTTCTCTTTTAGAAAGGTTGTTGTATTGAGGAGTAGAAGTTAACTTGTCAATAGAAGCCATTTTCTTAACAGCTTTTCTGATGGTAACAAAATTAGTTAACATACCGCCGGGCCAACGTTCAGTAACGTAGGGCATATTGGTTTTTTTAACTAATTCGGCAACTATTTCCTTTGCTTGTTTTTTGGTAGCAACAAATAGAATGCGTTTTCCACTCATAACAATTTGTTTCATGGCTTGTGCAGCCTCTTCAAGTTTTGCCTGAGTTTTGTAAAGGTCGATGATATGGATTCCATTTTTCTCCATAAAAATATAGGGAGCCATATTTGGATTCCATTTTCTTCTGAGGTGCCCAAAATGAACACCAGCATCTAATAACTGATCAAATGATATTTTTTCCATTTTAATTTTTTGTTTACATTCTTTAATATGCAATCAACAAGTAGCCCGACAAGCGGAGTCTTATTGATTTAGATACTAAACAATTGTTAATACTAATTCTAACGTTTACTGAACTGGAATTTCTTACGTGCTTTTGGTTGTCCGGGTTTCTTACGCTCAACCATACGAGGGTCACGGGTCATTAAGCTTTTGGCTTTTAATTTAGGACGGTTTAACTCGTCAACCTTTACTAAGGCTCTGGAGATTCCTAATCTTAAAGCTTCTGCCTGACCGTTTATTCCTCCGCCGTCGAGATTGGCAACTACATCGAATCTGCTGGCAGTCTCGGTAATTTCTAAGGCCTGACGAACAACATATTGCAATATTCCGGTTGGGAAATATTCAGTATAATCTCTTTTGTTAACTATAATCTGGCCGTTTCCTTCTTTAAGATAAACACGGGCAATAGCTTTTTTTCTTCTTCCTAGGGCATTAATTATTTCCATGACTATAAAATTTCATTTAAATTAATAGCTCTGGGATTTTGCCCTGCATGAGGATGCTCAGTGCCGGCATAAACATACAGGTTTCTGTATTGTGTAGCTCCCAGTTTATTTTTCATTAGCATGCCTTTAACGGCTTTTTCAACCATGGCGTAAGGCTTTTTGGCCATCATTTCCTTGGCTTGGATAGAAGTTTGACCCCCGGGATAGCCTGAATGGCGAACATAATGTTTTTGTTCCCATTTATTGCCATTTAAAGTGATCTTTTCGGCGTTGATGATGATGATATTATCACCGCAATCAACATGAGGAGTATAGTCGACTTTGTGTTTTCCTTTAAGAAGGTAGGCTACTTTAGAAGCCAAACGTCCTAAAACCTCATTTTCAGCATCAACAAGAAGCCATTCTTTCGTAACAGTTTCGTTGTTTGCGTTTACAGTTTTGTAACTTAATGTATTCATTTACAATTTTTTTGCTTTATTGAACATATCCATTTTAAAAACGGGCTGCAAAAATAGAAACAATTTTGTTAAAAACAAACTGTATTGTGCATATTCATATTTGGGGAGAAGCGGGTCCAAATATTATGCTCAATACTCTGGTTCAGGTTTTTGCACCTCGATAAAACAGATTCATTCAGATTTCTAATTAATAATTTTAACAAATTAATAATCAGGGGATGTTGTTGTACTAAGGGCGGCAAAAGTACAGTTTATTTTTTAACAAAAAAATTGTTCATAAAAAATTAATCCACAATTTTTTCGAAGAGCCCGTAGCGAATTGGGTTGGCTGGTTGACGATACAGTTGAATGGATTCAATATTAAACTTTTCATGGTTTTTATTCCAGAAATAGGTTGTAAAAACATAGTTTTTCCAGTGTTCGGCTTTAACAAGAATCCGGGTATCGAGGCTGTGAAAGGTTGTGTAGTGCAAGGGTTCTTTTGTAGGAGTTAGTTGTGTGGGTTTTCCGCGCCAAACCTCCGGCAGTCCGTCGGCTTTGAATTGGCAAACCCAGGTGGCATTAAGATGGTTTGTATCGCTTGTAATATGTGCCACTAAATCTATTATTTCCCCTTGTTTAAATTCCAGCTGAGACAAAGAGTCTTTAAAAGTGAAGCCCCACTCCTGATTCTCTTTGAATTCGAAACTTTTCGCATTGGAAGAACTTGCCACTATTCGGCCTGGGTCGGCATTTAATCCGCGAATTTTATCATTGAAATTAATTGAAATAAACGGTTTTCTGCGAAAAGCTGAGTCACTTTTTTGTCGGCTCCATAAATAGTGTTCGCTTGTATATGCGTCCTTTGTTAGGAGAAGATATGGAAAGTGCGATTCTACTACAGTTACAAATTCGGGAGGTAAACCACTACATAATACATAATCTTCATTTATTTGACTCACCAGGCTATCGAATTGCCTGAAGTTATAATTTTGGTTATAAACGCTTAGAAAATCAGATTTGTTGAGATTGTATTTGTCGCAATAATAGAATTGATACTCTGGAATGCTATTGTAAATGGCAAATGTTTGCTTGTTTTTTTCGTTCTGTTCATGAACTATTGATGAAGTGATTTCAAAAGGCTGGGATGTCATGATGGTATAGTGCTGCCGAACCACAATTAGTTGATAAACATTCAGCAACAAGACTAAAGCTATAGCTGGGTAGAAAACATATTGGCTCATGTTTTCGATGCGGGAACCAATCAATAGAAAAAGATAGGGAGCGCTGAAAATAAGCACGGAATACTGAATTACGGGATTAATGTAGATACTATAGTACAAACCAATGGCTAATGGTGCTGAAAACCATAAAATTAGCACAATTGTTTTGGCCACCCGCTTTTCGATGGGATAGCTTACGGCGAACACAGAGGAAAGAAGAAACGCCAGCGACAAAATCATTACTGGGTTTGAATATTGATACACCCAGTAAATGAATTGGAAAGTAAAATAGGGGGAAGGTTTGCTTAGCCAATTGCCTTCACCGCCAATGCCTCCAATTGAAAGTTGCGCGAAGAAAATGGGTAGGTGAGGAGTATAGAGTAAAAAAATTGCTAAACCAGCTCCAATATAATATTTCATTTGGCTTTTTGGAATCAGAATGAGACCTGAAAACCCCACAATGGCAGCAAAAAGCAGGCTAAAATGATGATTATAAGCAGCCAACGCAGAGAATATTACATAACCAATCAGATTTTTAAGTTTTGGCTCAAGAAAAATATATTTGCTCCAGTAGAAAACCATGAGAAGGGTCAAAAACAATCCACTTCCATAGGGGCGGGCTATGGAGCCATATAAAACAAAAAACTGGAGACTTGCCAGAAGTGCTGCTGAGAACAATCCGCTTTTTTGCCCAAACCACAGTTTGCCAATTAGATAAATAATATAAACTGATGCTAATGACATGATTGTGAATGGAAGTTTTACAATCCATTCTGAGTCGCCAAAAAGATGGGTCCAATAGTACAAAAAGACTTGAACGCCCGCAGGATGACCATCGGGTTTAATGCCTTTTTCTATGAGTTCGGAGAAAGAAGAAAAGTGCAGGCGATGCCAGGCACTCATTTCATCCCACATAAAAGGCAAATCGAAAAATTTGTAGAATCTCAGAAAGGCTGCGATTAGAATAATTAAAGATATGAAAATCAGGTTAATATTCTTTTTAAACCACATGCCTTAGAAATAAGTTAAACTAGAAAAATGAGCATTAAAGATGACTTCAGGGCTATTTTAGCACCAGCTTTGCGCTTCCGATTTCTTCGCCGCTTGCAAAAACTGTTATATCGTAGGTACCTTCGAGCATTTCGATATTTTCAAATTTCTTAAGCCATTTTAGACAAAGCACCCGGGCTTCGTTGTCGTAATCCACTTTTTCGAAGATGGAATATTGAATTTTTTCGCCTTTGTAGTCAAAAACATATTCTTCAGCCACACCAGGTGTCAGAATTTTATTGTCGGGCCGTGCAATTCTGATGTAAATATCAACAGATCCAGGCTCTATGATGCGATTTTCGCCAAGAGTAAAACAAACCTCAATCAGGTTGGTTCTGCGGGCTTTATCTGTAGGTTTTTCGTTACCTGTTTTTTTGAGATAGATGGCTTTAGCTGTGATATTATAAGCTTTTAAAACGCTGGCATTCTCAATTTTATCAGAAAGTTGGGCTTTTTCTTTTTTAAGATTCTGGGTTATAGCTTTTTCTTCATTGTAACGGGCTTTTATCTCTTTGTTCTCCTCCACAAGTTCATTATTCACTGTATAGAGAGAATCCATCTGATGAACATAGGTTTTTGCGACTTCCCTGAGCTTGTCGAGCTTTTTCTTCACACTGTAATACTCCCATTTATAATTAAGAAGCTCTTTAATTTCAGAGGCATTGGCAATAATCAGGCTATCTTTAGCAGTGAGGCTGTCGCTCAGTTTTCCATATTCTTCTTTAATGAGTTTATGTTCGTTCATGAGGCTATCCAACTCGTTTTCGAGCTCCAGCTTCATGGCTTCTTTTTCCTCCGACAGTTGTTCATACTCAGCTTTAAGCGAGCTATTATTCCACGCAAAATAACCTGCAACAATAACTGCGAGAATGATGATTACTATCCATACAATTTTACTATTACCAGCATTTGGTTTTTCAAAGCTTTGTGTTTCCATATTATATTTAGTTTATCGTATAACTATTTTAATGTCGAATTATTTTGCAAAGATACAGAACATCAACAAACATATTAAAAATCTACAGTTTTTCACCAATTCGGAGTCCAAAATCCAATAAAATTCTATAGGCAGCGACCACAATTATTGTTACAAATATAGCAATTATTGAGAGTTTAATTTTCCGAGGCTCTTCATCATAATAGAATTCCTGATGATATTTGTTTATCATGACAGGGGGTAAAATCATGAGAATCATGTACATATTTACCATGGTAGTATAGGCCTGACTGTCGGGTTGTGTTACTGCCCAAATAATAAATGTTCCCAAAACAAAAGGAAGAAAAACCTGATTGAATATAAAAACCGGCCTGTTGTGGGGTTTGGAATAATTATAATAGGTATTACCCGTCATAATCCAGTATTTAGTAGAAACAGTTCCTATAATAATAGAGAGCAGAATCATCAGCAGCGACATGACCAATTTCCCAGTATCGGAGTAATAAAGGTACATGATAACGTAGCCAAATCCTTTTCCAATAAGGTTGCCTACAAAAGTTCCACCCACAATTTTATTTAAGCCATGAAGAATTGTCCAGAGCAGGAAGGTTTTTAAGATGCCCGTTTCCAGATAAACAAATCCGTAAATGATAATGCAAAGAATGGCAATAAGGAGTGCTGTTACAGGACCTGCGGCAAAAATAGTTTTGATGCTATCGCCATACCAGGCATCGTAATCCACAAGATATTCTACTTTGTAATAATATACAATGGTTTGATAATCAAAAAGAATACCGGAAGTTGCCATGCTTAAATTGGAAATAAATTCTATAAAGAAATAGCTCAGCAGAAAGAACATTAATGAGTTCGATGTTATGATGAGCTGGGGTGATTTCCATGCTGATTTGAGTACCGAAGGACCTTTTCTCCCTTTAAAAATGGGTAAACCCTTCCCGCTTAAAAAGTCTTTAATAATTGTTTTATATCGGAAGATTAGAAATCGATAAATTCTTTTGCGTCGATATAGAGCAAATTCCTGTTCCTTTTGCAGTTTTTGCAGAAATGCTTCTTTGCGTTTATTGGTCCGTGCTGGCTTAAAAAGGCTTTTTAGCCAAACCTTGAAAATCCGTCGTTTTTTTCTTCTTTTCCAGGCCTTTAAATTCAGAGCCACAGATTTGGCATTTTCTGACTGATTTTTATTATTTGGGCTTCTGAAAATACTCTTTAAAACAACTTTGAACTTCCGCCATCTTTTTCTGCGGATGAATGCCCTTTGCCTTTTTTTATTTTCCTTTTCTTTTTTTCTAAAATCATTTCGCGACTGTTTTCCTTTCTTTCTCATCCGGCGCAAATACCAAAAAATTCGCCACAATCTTTTATACCACGGATACTCAATTTTATTTGGCCTGGCATAAAATGAAGATTTATCGGTGCCTGCAAGTGACAGCGAAAAAAGCAGAATAGTTGAGTATGAGAGTTTTTCTATGATCAAATGAATGTTTTTAAAAAAAGCCCGTAAGGCGTTCTTACGAGCTTTTTGGAAAATAGTTCCTTAAATATTGTTGCTTAAGCTGTCATTTCTTTGAATTCACTATCGTATTTACCGGTTTCCAGTTTTTCTTTTACTTTTTTAAACGATTCGATGGTGTAGTTTACATCTTCTAATGTATGAACAGCGGTTGGGATTATTCTTAGTAAAATGATGCCTTTGGGGATAACTGGATAGGAAACTATGGAGCAGAAAATTCCAAAATTTTCGCGCATGTCGTAGGTAACCTGAGTGGCTTGTGAAACTCCACCCTGCAGAATTACTGGTGTTACAGGCGATTCGGTTCCGCCGATATTGAATCCATTTTCCTTAAGACCTTTTTGAAGGGCATTTACAATAACCCAGAGTTTGACTTTATATTCCTGCGATTCTCTAATCATGCTCAGTCGTTTCAGCGCACCAATAACCATAGGCATGGGAAGTGATTTGGCGAATATTTGAGAACGCATATTGTATTTCAGGTATTTAATAACTGAAGCATTGCTGGCTACGAAGCCTCCAATGCCAGCCATTGATTTGGCAAAAGTGCCAAAATAAATGTCAATTTCATCCTGAACCCCCAAATGTTCGCCGGTGCCGGCACCAGTTTTTCCCATGGTTCCAAATCCATGGGCATCGTCGACAAGCAGGCGGAAGCTGAATTTCTTTTTAAGGTCGGCTATTTCCTTCAATTTCCCCAAATCGCCAGCCATTCCATAAACACCCTCGGTGATGACTAAGATAGCCCCTCCGGTTTGTTCAACGATGGCGGTGGCACGTTGAAGTTGTTTTTCGAGATTTTCGATATTATTGTGGGGATAAACAAATCGCTTTCCAATATGCAGGCGCATTCCGTCGAGAATGCAGGCGTGAGCTTCGCTGTCGTAAACAATCACATCGTGACGGTCGACCAAAGTATCGATAATGGAAACCATGCCCTGATATCCATAGTTGAGAAGATAGGCCGATTCTTTGCTAACGAAAGCTGCCAGCTCGTTTTCCAGTTGCTCGTGATATTTAGTTTGACCAGACATCATACGGGCACCCATGGGATAAGCCATTCCCCAGTCGGCTGCTGCCTGAGCATCGGCTTTTCTTACTTCGGGATGGTTGGCTAAACCCAGGTAATTATTAAGGCTCCAAACCAGAACCTCTTTGCCCCGGAATATCATTTTGTTCGACAGTTCACCTTCCAGTTTGGGGAACATATAATAACCTTCAGCCTGATCGGCATATTGGCCTAATGGACCAAGTTTTAAAGTTGTTTTTTCGAATAAATCCATTTTTTATGGTTTTTTAAAGTTGGGCAAAATTAAAAAAAAGTAGGTCAACTGAACTTAACTAATTCTTTAAAATGGTTAAATGCCATTGGCAAATAAAAAAGACAAATATGTGGAAGGTCAGGGAAATTTGATTATATGCGGGAAGCTGATTGATGCGATGCGATAAAGCATCTCAAATGGCAAGGTGACATTGAGCCCTTTGAAGAATAATAATAACAGTCCAAAATAAAGCTACGGTTAACCAGATTTTAAAAACAGCTATTTTTGCTGAAAATTTTTCCAATGAAAAGAATTCAACACTTATTGTTTCTCGCCTTGCTCTCTATTCTCTTTTCCTGCAGTGCGCCAAAATCGGTGGTTTTATATAATCAATTGGCCGACAATGCTTTTGATTCGGGCTACTATCAAAAAGCAATAGGCTATTACGACCAGTTTATCTATGAAGAAAAACTCAAAGGGAACCTGATTACGACTGATGTATTTGTAAAATTGGCACAGTCGTATTACGCAATAGGACAGACCAATACGGCGGTTATGCAATATGAAAAGGCCAAAGAGATGGGGTATGAAAGTCCCGAAATGTATCGAATCCTTAGCCGGTGGTATGCAGATGTTGACAATTTGAGTAGGGAGCTTTCGGCACTGGAGGGTTATGATGGACTTGCTGAAAAGGATTTGGATAGTATGGAAATGAAAAACCGACTTTTTGACGCTTATATAAAAAGCGAAAATTGGGAAAAGGCGAAATATGAATGGAAGGAACTTGGTAATGAATTTAAGGCAAACGAGGACAATTTGAATAAGTATTTTCTGTTGAATAAAACCTTGAAAATCGACAGCGAGTGCGATGAAATAGCAGAGAAATTGGTGCTTCAAAATCAATCCAATGCATTGGCTCTTGATTGGTTAGCCAAAAAATTCTACAATACAGCCGAAGATAGATACCAAAAGGCAATGGCTGCTTACAACTCGAATAAAACCAATTCCCAATACAAAATTCTTTTAAAGGAGCTTGACCAAAGCACAGCAGATTTCAAAGAATCGTTGAAATATTTCGACAGGCTATGGAATATGGATAATGGCCATAAGTATGCCGCTTATTTGGCCAATATTTACGCGCGATTTGACGATAAGGCCAAGTCCGATTATTATAAATCGTTAGTGCAGTAGCCCGCTATACTCTACTTGACGAGCCAGGGGGCTTTAAAACCATCGGGCCTTTTGATTTGGACAGGTGTTTTGGGAGTAAATTCAATGTCAATTTTCTCTATTTTTCTCTTCTCTATTTTGTACAAAAGCGATTGGTAAGGTTTGAAATCCAGCACTAATTTGAAAGATTGGTAATTATAGAAAACCGTTACTGGGAAAGATTTTGTTTCTTCGTTAAATGACTGGCCCATCTCCAATGGAAATTTTAAATTCGATGATTTGGGATTGGCGAAGAAAATATAGACGGTTTTATCTAAAACTCTGACCCAATGTTCTACAGGTATTTGTGATATAATTAGGGGTTGAAGGAATTTTCCTTCCGGAATTTTTTTGTACACATTTTTACCTCGCGACAGTAGATAAACCAGTTTATCATAATCAGCATGTTTTTTAGTGCCAGGCTCTGTGGGAAGTTGTTTAAGAATGATATACAAACCTTTTTTAGCCAATCGAACCATATCGCGCAGCGATTCATAGTCAATATATTGTGCATCCACATAAAGGGCTTTAAATGTTGCATCACCTACTCTAAGTCTGTTTCTTGTATAGTCTGCTTTTCGCAGGAATTCACCATTAATCCAGGCGGGGCACATACCATTGAGTTCTTTCGGGAATTTGTTATAACGCATTTCGTAATAACCCCAGGCCCATTTAAATTGGTCTTCTTTTGGCATTACACCTGCCATCCAGGCATCTTCAGTGGGCAGATACACGGCAATATCTGTATAAGTTTTTCCAAGACTCATATAGTCAGAGACCTTTTCGAGATAATTATTGAACTCCGGAAATTCAGAGGCCATGGGGCTTGTAGGACCTATATGGGTGGTGGCGTAGAAATTTACCGAATCGGATTGTGCCTCATTATGGGGTTTCCCATGCCAAACGAAATGGTTAATTCCATTGGCGAACAGCGCATCAGCAACTAATTTAAGGTCGGCAGTTTGTTCCTGACGCATATAATCGCGGGGCCAGCCATAGATGCAGGTAAATGCTTCGGCGGAGGTATATTTTTTTTGCGAGAGCAGAGCTGCAGAAGCTGGAATGGCAGAGAATTCAGGTTCAAAAAGCATGGATTCGCCTTCTGGAATGTCGAGCAGGGCATATCCCGAAATGAGATCGCAGGGAGCACCGGAAACTTGTCCCCGCGAAAGTTTTCCCGCTGAGTTGAGGGTAGAATCGAATTGAGCGTAGAATTTCAGTACTTTTTGTGATAGGAGTTTTGAATAATCGTAAAGCTGATGAGCATTTTTGGGGTTATAAATAGAATCCATGAAGGGAGAAATGCTGTATCCATAGGCCTTCTGGAAATCATCATCGAATGAATTGCTCCAAAGTCGTTCTGTATCAACTTCCCAGCTGTCGATAAACCAGGCCTGGGGATTAGTTAGTTTGGGTTTTGGAAACGAATTGGCCAGACGAGAGAAATAAGGTAAATAGTTCGAAGGCGTGATATGATCAACAACGAACCCTTTTTTGGGGTGCTCCCAGGAGTATTTGATTTCCTGTCGCCAGTTCGGGTCGCCAAATTTTTGTGAAGCCTGGTCAAAACTTACTTTACTATCGCCAAAAGGCCACAGAGAACCAAAGGTCATGTCGCAGCTGAGACCTATGCTGTCGGCATATTTTATGGTGTATTCCACTATTTCCTGCCACTCAGCGCCGAGCCATTCCTGACGAGGTGTATAGCTTGTGTCGGCTGCATTGAACCTGTTTAGCGGATAAACCCATGCCAGTTCCACACCCCCAAAGCCATTGTTTTTGAGCCAATCGAGATTATAGGCTACATCTTGCTTCTGAATTTCGGAAGCAAACCACCAATAACGTGCATAGGGTTTTGGTGAAAGTGAAAAATTTGAAGTGTGCTGATTTACAGAATTTTGAGAATAGCCATCTGCATTAATTATGAGAAGCAGTGCCATGAAGGTAAGGGTAAATAAATGCTTCATATCTTTTTTATTCTTGATGTTGTAAAGGTTGTAATTTTTTTTGATTCTGAGGGTTGTAGCAGATAGATTTATGCAATAAAGTTTGCATTAATCCCATGATATTTTCAAAGTTGCAACAGCAAAAGGTGGTTGGTTTTTATAGATTGCTATCCTTCAAAGCACTTTAAGATTGAGATGAATTTGAAGAATTATAGCGGGGTTTGTAATAGTTTTGGCCTTTGGCCGTTCATGAGTTTGATATTCATTTAAATTTGTCTCCTAAAAAAAATACCTGATGAAAAATAAAATATTGCTTTTGGCTTTTGCCATTTTAGCCTTTGGAATGACCAGTTGTATTGATTTGGTTGAAGAGGTAACCATCAATAAAAACCTTTCGGGCAGTTATGAAATGCGTTTGGAAACTGCAGGCTTGGGAGCGTTGATGAGTCAAATGGGGAATATGCCGGAGATTCCTGTGATGGAAGAAATGGATCAAAAGATTTCGCTTTTGAGAAACCAGCCGGGGATTTCGAATGTTAAGAATAATATTAAGCCAAAGGATTTGAAATTTCAGATTAGTTTCGATTTTGCCGATCCTAATTCTTTGAATACAGCTTTATATGCTTTAGCAGAAGTTAAGCCCAATATTTTTATCAAGAAATTTCTCAAAATCAAAGAGAATAAAATTGTTCGGCCTAATTTAAGTCCTTATTTGCAAAAACTCATAGAGGAACAAAATCTTTCGGCTGAAATGCCATCGGACGACATGCTGGACTATATCAACTATAAGTTTATTGTGAATACTCCTTCGCCAGTAAAATCTGTAACCAGCGACAGGGCTATGATTCAGGACAGTAAAACAAAAGTGATAACAAGTTATAGTTTTAGGGAGCTGCTCATTGAAGAAACCAATGTTTATCTCAAAATAAATATGTAATGGGTTGAAAAAGAACGAAAAAGGGGAGTCATTGACTCCCCTTTTTCGTTCTTAGAATTCACTAACCAGCATTGATTTTTACGAACAGATTATTACTTCTTTACATCCAAACTTGTTGGGGCCGACATATGTCCCTGAACTAATTTCCAGGCACCATCGGTGTTTTTAACAAATACGCCTGTAAATCTGATACCTTCGATGCTCATGGCTTTGTCGTTGTAAATAAAATTGTAATTGAGTTCTTCGAAAAACCAGGCGGTATTTCCATCCTTGCTAAGCCAGATATTTTGGTCTGTAATGGAAATTAGTGTTTCGTTAAGTTTCGAAAATTGCCCTTGTATAGCATCTTTTATAGCCGTCCAGCCAATTAGTTTTTCATTGTTTTCGGTTCCAATAAGCATGGTTTCTTCTTTAGGGCACCATATTTTTTCTACAATCGACATGTTTCCGGTTTCGATTGAATTGGCCAGCTGATCGAGCATCTCAGAGATGTTGGCTTTGGCTTTTTCCATTTCAACTGCTTGTTCTGCCTCGTTGGGGATGTTTTCTTTTGAGCTTTGTTTACAAGCACTAAGTGCTAATAATCCGGCTATTGCGATATAAAAAAACAGTTTTTTCATAACATTATTTTTATGGTTTTTATTCGATTAAAAGTAATAAAAAATAATCATTTATTTTTTTTTCAATGTTAAATATTGAATCGATAATCTCCGATTTTTGCACACGGTTTTGGCAGAAACTGACCTTTATTTTTTTGTTAATCAGGGGTTATTAGAAGCAAGTCTAATGTAATGATAAATAAGTTGTTAATGTTTGGGGCAGGAAATGAATCCAAAAAAAATGACTTTTAAGCATTTGTTTTATTCTCATTGAAGACCTGGGAGCAACTATATGGAAAGAGAACAGGATTAACAAAAATAAGTTAATTTAAAAGATATGGGATTGGCCTGTAAGGACTAATTCTAATCTATTTTTGAAGATAATATGGCAAAAATAAAAAGTAACTATTCGGATCGTAAGATTGTCATCATTGGAATAATAGGCGTGTTTGCCTTTATTATTCTTGCAAGGCTGTTTTATATTCAGATTATTGAAGAGAAATATGCCCTTTCGGCCGAGAGTAATGCCATCAGGAAGAATACTGTGTATCCCGCCCGAGGTGTAATTTTTGACAGGAATGGGAAAATTATGGTTGCCAACGATGCAGCCTACGACATTATGGTGATTCCAAAACAGGTTGAAAATTTGGACACCAATAAATTCTGTCAACTTCTAAAAATCTCGAAATCGGAGTTTAAAGCCCGAATGGATAAAGCAAAAAACCACAGCCGATATAAGGCGTCGTTGTTTTTAGGGCAAATTCCTCAGGTTGATTTTGCCTATATGCAGGAAACCATTTATGAATACAAGGGCTTTTTTGTGACCGAGCGAACACTTCGTCGTTATCCTTATCATTCAGGAGCCTTAAACCTGGGCGATGTGGGCGAGGTGAGTCCGCGAGATATGGAAAAGGATCCTTACTATAAAATGGGCGATTATATTGGGAAAAGCGGCATAGAAAAATTCTATGATAAAGAACTCAGGGGAATAAAAGGCGTAAAATTTGAGTTGGTCGATGTGCTGAACCGCCCCAAAGGAAAGTATAAAGAAGGCAAGTTTGATACCATAGCTGTGAATGGGCAAAGTCTTTACACAAGTTTGGATGCTGTTCTTCAAACCTACGGTGAAAAGTTGATGAAAAATAAGCTGGGCAGCATTGTAGCTATTGAACCAGCAACCGGTGAAATTTTGGCCTTGGTTTCGAGTCCGGCCTACGATCCTGATTTGTTGGTGGGATTTAGCCGTGGAAAGAATTTCAATAAATTGGTGAACGATAGTTTGAAGCCGCTCTATAACAGGGCTTTAATGGCATCCTACCCTCCCGGTTCCACTTTTAAACTTGTAAATGCTTTGGTGGCTTTGGATATGAATGCCGTTACTATAGGAACAACTTTTAGTTGTTCAGGCAAGGGTGCAACTCCCATTAAATGTTCTCATAATCATGGTTCGCCACTGGCCATGGTTTATGGAATTCAACAAAGCTGCAATCCTTATTTTTGGGGAGTTTTCCGCACAACACTCGGAAGTCAGGGAAGCGTGAAGCGTTCCTATGAAATGTGGTATAATAAAGTGAAAACCTTTGGCTTGGGAGAAAAGTTCAATACCGATTTAATGTTTGAAAAAGCGGGTATGGTGCCATCGCGCGAGTATTACGATAAGGTGTATGCTGGTTCCTGGAATGCCATGACTGTGAGGTCGTTGAGTATAGGCCAGGGGGAATTGCTGATTACTCCGCTTCAAATGGCCAATGTTGTGGCTGCTATTGCCAACCGGGGATTTTATTATTCTCCGCATTTGGTGAGAGCAGTTGGGAATCCTGATAATATTCTGGAAGAATACCGTGTGAAACATGTTGTTGATGTCGACCCTTACCATTTCGATCCTATCATTGAGGGAATGCAAAAAGTAGTTGGAGAAGGCGGAACTGCCAGAAGAGCAGCTATGGACAGCATTGTAATCTGCGGTAAAACAGGAACAGTTCAGAATCCAATGGGTAAGGATCATAGTATTTTTATTGCTTTTGCCCCAAAAGACAACCCCAAAATAGCCATTGCTGTGGTTGTTGAAAACTCGGGGGATTTTGGGGGAACATGGGCTGCTCCCATTGCCAGTTTAATGATAGAGATGTATCTGAACAGAAAAGTGATTCGATTCGAAAAAGAAAGTGGAATTATTGAAGCAGATTTAATAAGTCCTTAAAGAGATATGATAATTCCTGATTAACAGACAATTATGAGAGAAAAGAATAACATATTTAAACATTTGGACTGGTGGTTGGTGGGCTCATATCTTATCCTTGTTATCATGGGATTATTCAGTGTGTATGCTGCTGTTTACGATCCTGACCATTCCGATATTTTCGATATGAGCCAGCGCTATGGTAAACAAGTAATCTGGATGGGAACTTCTTTGTTTCTCATTTTTGTTATCCTGATGATTGATATGAAGTTCTTTACAAGTTTTGCCTATTATATTTATGGCTTGTGGCTGGTTTTTTTGCTTGTTGTTTTGGTTTTTGGTACCGTTGTTGCCGGGTCTCAAAGTTGGATTCAAATTGGCGGATTCAGGCTACAGCCATCGGAGTTTGCTAAGTTTGCAACAGCTTTGGCCTTGGCTAAATATTTGAGCGATATACAGTTGGACTTAAAAGAACCCAAACAGCTACTCAGGGCATTTCTAATTATTCTTTTCCCCGCAGGGCTCATTTTTTTACAAAACGACACGGGAAGTGCATTGGTTTTTTCCTCCTTTATTCTGGTTTTGTACAGAGAGGGTTTTTCGGGCAATTTTTTAATCATAGGAGTAGTTTTGGTATTAATTTTTGTGCTCACCCTTCTCATTGGTAAGTGGGCTATGCTGGCTGCATTGGCGGCAATAGTCATTCTGTTATTCGCATTAATGCGAAAGGCACGAAAGAATATTTTAAACCTTGTGGGTATTTTTTTACTAGTTGCAGTATTTATTTTTTCTATCGATTTTGTCTTTGAGAATGTGTTACAAGAGCATCAAAAGAACAGAATCGATGTATTGCTTGGCAAGACAACTGATTATCATGGAGTGGGTTATAATGTTCATCAATCGTTGATTGCCATTGGTTCGGGTGGGATAGCGGGTAAGGGTTTCCTACAGGGCACACAAACCAAATATAATTTTGTGCCGGAGCAAAGTACCGACTTTATATTTTGTACCGTGGGAGAAGAATGGGGGTTTCTGGGATCTGCGGTGGTGCTGATGCTCTTTTCCTTTTTATTAATCCGGATAATAATTGTAGCCGAAAGACAGCGAAGCGCTTTTAGCCGAATCTACGGCTATGCGGTAGCTTCGGTTTTGTTTTTTCATATTGCCATTAATATTTCCATGACCATAGGTTTGGCTCCGGTTATTGGAATTCCACTCCCTTTCTTTAGCTATGGCGGATCGTCGCTGTGGTCTTTCACCATCCTGTTGTTTATCTTTATCAAGATGGATTCTTACCGCTTGGAATTGTTGTAGTTAGACCTATTTCAGATTTTTTTCGAAATACAAAACCACTTTTTCCAGCAAATGAGCTCTGTCTATTCCCTGAACATTGTGTTCGGAGCGAGGATAAACGAAATAATCAACCTGCTTTTTTTCTTCAATGGCTTTTTGAACGAAAGCTAAGCTGTGTTGCCAAACTACAGTGGCGTCAATGGCTCCATGAATGATGAGAAGATTGCTGTTCAGGTTTTTAACTTTTTCCAACAGGTTGCTGCTTTTATAGCCTTCGGGGTTTTGTTCCGGGGTATCCATATAGCGCTCGCCATACATAATCTCATAATATTTCCAATCAATAACAGGTCCGCCGGCCACTCCCACTTTAAAGGCTTTTGGCTCCGAAAGGAGCATGTTAATGGTCATAAATCCGCCGTAACTCCATCCGTGAACTCCAATTCGTTCCGTATCTATGTAGGGTAAGGAGCTCAGAAAGTCTACGCCGGCCATTTGGTCTTCTAACTCGTATTTTCCTAATTTTCTATGAATGACGCTTTCAAATTCAAATCCGCGGTTGGGTGTTCCACGATTGTCGAGGGTAAAAACCACATAGCCTTTCTGTGCCATAAGTTGCATAAATACGTTTCCACCGCCCATCCAGCTATCGGTAACCAATTGGGCATGAGGGCCGCCATAAACATAGAGAAATACAGGATATTTTAGGGTGGAATCAAAATCAATGGGCTTTATCAACCGGTAATGCAATTCATCACCTTCCTCTGTTTCGATGGTTCCCAGTTCCATTTCGCCCAGTTTATAATCGGTTAACGGATTTTTATCCATCAGAATTTCATATTCTTTTTTACCGGTGGATGTTCTAATCTCATAGGCTTTGGCCATATCGGTGGAAGAGTAGGAGTCGATAAAATAATCGGAGGTGGGGCTAAAAATTGCCGAATGAGTTCCGTGTTCGCGGGTAAGTTGATTTACTTTTCTCGATTTTAAATCCACGCTATAGATGTGATTTTCGAGAACCCCATCTTTAGTTCCGGAAAAATAAACCTCATGGCCCGATTGGCTAAATCCGAGGAATTCCGTTACAACCCAATCGCCCTGAGTCAAAGCGTTTTCCACCAATGGTTGACCTTCGGTGGTGTATAAATACATATGCATCCAGCTATTACGCTCCGAAAACCATATAAACTGCTTTGGGTTGTTTTTGAGAAAAACCATGGGCAACTCGGGTTCGATCCAGGTTTTTGATTTTTCTTCGAAGAGAGTTTTAACAAAGCTACCATCGGTGGCAGAATATTGATTGAGCCAGATTTGATTTTGATCGCGGTTGAGAATGGTGATGTAGATATATTCTTCGCCAGGAGCCCAGGTAACATTGGTCAGGTACTGGTCAACCGAATCGCCGGTTTGAACGAAGATAGTTTGTCCGGTTTCAATATCATAAATGCCCAGTTTTACCACTTCATTATCCATCCCCGCCATTGGATATTTTATGTTTTGAAGCTCTGCTTCGCGGGTGGTAATATCTACAAGCGGATAGTTTCCTACTTTGGATTCGTCTTTTCTATAAAAAGCCAGTTTTTTTCCATTGGGAGACCAATAGGTTCCTTTGCTAATACCAAATTCGTTTCGGTGGACTGTTTGCCCGTTGACGATAGATGGCAAGCTATCTGTGGTAACAGCCTTAGCTTCTCCGTTTACCGATACATACAGATTGTTCTTCAAGGTATATGCAATAATTCCCGCCGATGAAATATCCATATTTTCGCCGTTTTCGTCGAAACTGTTTAATAAGGATAATGACTTGTCGGCTATATTAAACCTGTAATGCTTGTTGTTGTGGAAAAAAGTGAGCTCATTATCACCAACCCATTCGAACGATGGAATTCTTTTGAGTTTTAAGGAATCTCTGAACAGAGTTAGATTTTTAAAATCGTTTAAACTGAGAACAGTATCTGCAGTTTTTTCATTATCGGCACGCCGTTCTATAACCGTATTTTTATCAACATAGGTAAACGATTTTCCGTCGGTTTTCCAGGCGAGCTGACTTAGTCGTTTGGGAAGGATGGATCTGTTATAGTAGATGGCATCTTCATAATTGAACAATTTCTCCTGAGCAAAACTAAAAGACGGGGAGATGAAAAGCAATGCCAGAAAAGCGAAGAAAATTTTTCTCATTGTTTGCTGATTTTAGGTTAAAAGGAAAAGTCTATGTTGGCAATTTATTTTTAACAGAATAAACAGGTGCAATTTTACAAAACCTTTGTTAAAAATGTTCACTGAAATTATTTTTTTTAAAATGGCCCTTTGCTTTACATCTATTTTCTTTATTATTCTAATTTATAGGCGATTAGCTAAAGTAAAAGGTTAAAGAAACTTAAACGGTTTAATTTTTTTGGAGCTCAATTCGGAATATTGAATTATTTAAATAAATTTGCGCCTCGCAATTGTAAAGTGCTTTTGCTAAAATATTGGAAACTAATTAAATTAAACAATGAAGAACATAATTAAATTATTTGTCGTTATTCTGATAGTAGGTATCTCTATTAATTCACAGGCGCAAACACAAAAAATTGGCCATATCGACTTTCAGGCTTTGGTAGGTTTTATGCCCGGTCAGGATTCAATAAACAAAGCGTTGGAAGGTTTTGTTGGTGGTTTGGAAGCACAACTTCAGGCCATGCAAAGTGAGTTAGAAACCAAATATGCTGATTATCAGGCTAGTCAAGCCACTATGTCGGAAATTATCAGACAAACCAAAGAAAAAGAAATCATGGATTTGCAGCAAAGAATGGAAGCATTCAATCAACAAGCTCAATATGAAATCCAAAATAAACAGGTAGCCTTAACCCAGCCATTGTTATTAAAAGCTCAGAAAGCCATTGAAGCAGTAGCTAAAGAAAATGGATTTACTTACATCATCAACGGGAACGATCAGATTATTCTTTATGCTGGTGGAACTGATATTATGTCGCTGGTTAAGAAAAAATTAGGCATCTAATACCTATTATTTATAAAATATAATGCCATATCAGGTATCTTGATATGGCATTTTTTTATATTTGTGAACTCAAAGTATTCTTTATGCAGGAATTTAACGGATCAATTATTTCAAAGCTTCCAGGAGTTGGAACCTCAATATTCACTGTGATGACGCGAATGGCTTCGGAACATAATGCCATCAATTTATCGCAGGGATTTCCTGATTTTCCAGTCTCGCCAGAGCTTATAGATTTAATATCGGGCTACTTAAAAAAGGGGTTTAACCAATATGCCCCTATGCAGGGATTGCCTTTGTTGCGCGAACGAATAGCTGAAAAAATCCAGAATACCTATGGCGTCTCCTATGACCCGGAAACCGAAATAACTGTTACCGCAGGCGGTACCCAGGCGCTTTTTACTGCCATTTCTGCTTTTGTAAAGGACGAAGACGAAGTAATTATTTTCGAACCTGCCTACGATTCCTATTCCCCCGCCATTAAACTGAACCGTGGAATTGTGAAATATGCTCAGCTCAAGTTGCCCGATTATCATATCGACTGGACAGAGGTGAGCAAAATGATAAGTCATCGAACACGCATGATTATTCTTAATTCTCCACACAATCCCACTGGCACGGTTCTTAAAAAGAAAGATTTAGATGAGTTGCACAAGCTCACCAAGAATACCGATATCATTATCCTGAGCGATGAGGTATACGAGCACTTGATTTTCGATAAAGCCAAACATTTTAGCATGTCAGCCTATCCGGGCCTTGCGGAGAGAAGTATTGTGGTGGCCAGTTTCGGTAAGACATTTCATGCCACAGGCTGGAAAATTGGTTATGCCGTTGCTCCTGCCAATTTAATGAAAGAGTTTAGAAAATCGCATCAGTTTATTGTTTTCACAGTGAATACCCCCATTCAACATGCTTTGGCTGAATATCTAAAAGATGAGCAGCATTATCAGGGATTGGGTAAATTTTATCAGCAAAAACGCGATTTCTTTCTTAAAGCCCTTAAGGATTCCAAATTTAAGCCCATAACCGCCACAGGAACTTATTTTCAAGTGCTTGATTATTCGCAGATTAGCGATAAGCCAGAAATGGAGTTTGCTGAATGGCTTATCAAGGAAAAGGGCATAGCTTCGGTTCCTGTTTCTGCTTTCTATCATAGAAACGACGACAATAAAATGCTTAGGTTCTGCTTTGCAAAAACTGAAGAAACCTTAGAAAAAGCCGCGGAGATATTATGCAGGATTTAAAAATTACCTTCATACAGGCCAACTTATTTTGGAAAGATTACAGGGCCAATTTGGACTCATTTTCAACCAAAATTGCTCAGATAGTCCAGCCCACCGATTTAATCATTCTCCCCGAAATGTTTAATACGGGTTTTGTGGTTCAGCCCCAGGAGATTGAAAAGACCTCAGCGCCCGAAACCCTAAGCTGGATGAAGGAAAAAGCTGCTGAGTTAAATATCCCCGTTTGTGGAAGCATGATAGTGGAGGAGGAAGAAAGATATTATAATCGTTTTTATTGGGTTTGGCCCGATGGAAATACCCAAAGCTACAACAAGCGTCATTTATTTAGTTTGGGAAACGAGCATTTGCGATTTACCAAAGGAACGGAGAATATTTTAATCAGCTATAAAGGCTGGAAAATCAGACCATTGATTTGCTACGATTTACGTTTTCCTGTTTGGGCAAAAAATACTTATCAGCAAGGGGAATATGAATTCGATTTGCTGATTTATGTAGCCAACTGGCCTGCTGCCCGCAGCTTTGCCTGGAAATCGTTGCTTGTGGCCCGTGCCATTGAAAATCAGTGCTATGTGGTGGGGGTAAACAGAATTGGCCCCGACGGAAACCAAACCCCACATCAGGGCGACAGCGGTGTGATTGATTCTAAAGGTGAGTGGATTAGCGAGAAAGTTCCCAATGCGGAGAGTATTCAAACCATTGAGCTCAATGGGAAGGAACTTCAGGAATTCAGAGAGAAGTTTACGGTGGGTTTGGATTGGGACGAATTCCAGATATTGTGACATTTGGTTTAATACCTTGATATTAAGTTTTATAGAAATATAAAAAGGCGGTAAAACCGCCTTTTTTATTTTTAGAAATTCAGGTAATCCACACCTTGTTTAAAGACGATGTCCACTGGAATTCCCGCTGCATCAATCATATCTAAATCCGATTCCAGATCGGGCCCAATAATGCCTCGTTCAATAATCATATTTTTAGCTGCTTCATAATCACCATCGCCCTGAATCTGAAGTATCATTTGGGTGAGGTCTTTGCTGGCTTCCTGCATTTTAGCCATATCAATGGCATAAGTTCCATTTTCGTTTTTGGTGAAAGCACCTTTTTCGAGGAAGTAGTTGAACCGTACCATATTGGCTTTTCCATGACTGCTGGCAGCTCCAAACCGCACTGAGCGGAAGATTCCGGCCATAAAAGTTACGTAATTGTCCATAAGGTCGGCCTGGCCCAGCTCACCCATCTCGTGAAGCTTTGTTACCATAAACAGCCCCAGAATGTCCGCTTTGCCTTCTTCCAGAGCGGAATATTGTTCTTTAAGAGCCGACCGAACATCGCCTTTGCCATTGATGGTATTCTTAATACCGAGACCGTGAGCCACTTCGTGAAACATGGTATTGGCAAAGAAAGCATCGAAAGTTACGTGTTTACGTTGCTCTTCGGCAATGAGAATATCGCTTATGGGAACCAGAATTTTATCGAATTTGGCTTTCATGGAGTTTTTAAGCTGCAAACGTCTGGAACCTTTCTCCAAATGAACGCGCTCGTCGTTGGGAAGGTTAATGGCGATGGTTTTGGATCCCGCATTGCAATCGCCTGCATAAAAGACCGCATCGTAAGCACCTAAATCTGCATTTCTGCCGGGTTTTTCCTGCTTGTATTTCTCGTCGACAGGCATTTGTTTTTGGAGTTCGGGGAGAAATTGGGCAAAATGAGCCAGTTTTTTCGTCCATTCCAAATCCTTGATGAGAATGAAGGCCTCGTGAGCGGCTTTGGTTCCATAAAGTGCATCTTCATAGTTTTCGATAGGGCCAATCACCAAATCCACATTGTTATCTCTCATGTCCATCCAGGCCATATCGCTGGCCAGATAATCGTCGGTTAATAAAGCCTGAGCTCTCAGGTTCAAATATTTCTTAAAACCTTCGTCGTTAGCCAAAACTGCGGCTTCCTTAAGCAGCGATGCGGCTTTTTCTATCTCTGCCTTAAAATACTCGTGATACCAGACAGATTGCAACTGGCCTTGCTCGTTGCGGGTAATCATAGTGTATTGACTCAGCTTGTTATCATCTTTCCAGGCATCAAATTCATCCTTTGTAATATCTTCGGGATAAAATCTGGCGCCATCGGGTTTTGCACCAAAACCTTCTATAAAGGGGATATTATTATCGAGTCGATCCCATGGGCCATAATTTATCTCGGCGAACAGCATGAGATTTGAATCGCTGATATTTTCCATAAGTGCTTCTTTATTGCCGAAGGTCTGTTTCCAGTATATCTGATTCATAAGGTCGGCAGCCTCGAACAAAAGTTTAAGCATCTGTTTTTCGTTGGCCGAAAGATGCGAAATATCAGACGTGAGCGTGAAAGTTGTGTAAATATCGCTCTTGGTGGCTGTTTCGGTATCGGAAAAGCTTTTCTGGGTTGACTCGGTTTTGGGGGCATCGTCGCACGATTGAAAAGACAAAACGGTAGCCAGTAAAATAATGAGGTAATGATACTTTGGTGACATAACAGGCAATTTAAGGAGTTTATTGTTGCGAATTTAGCGAATTATGCAATAGGAAGCGCAATCTGGCTTTTACTATTCGGGGTAGACGCACACTTTACAAGTGCGCTAAGAAATCGATGAGCAAATTATTATAAAGAAAATCAATCCACTGATTTCACAGATTCTCACAGATTTTCTTTCTAAACAATGTTAAGCTTTGCTGAACACTGCTTAGAATCCGTGCTAATTTGCGAAAATCTGTGGATAAAACAAAAGTATGCGTTTGCCCTACTTTTACTATTGATTCCACTTTATCTGAAGGCTCAAATTATAATACCGCGAAGGCATGGCCCGCCAAAGCACGGTCATATAGTCCTGATTGAAAAGATTTTCGATTTTAAAACCCAAACGCCAATACCATTTTTTCATGTTAATGGAATAGCCAAAATCTAATTGTGAAAGGGTGTAGGGATTGAGTTTTTGCTCAAAATCGGAGTAAATATTGTTGCTCGTGGTAAATCGTTGTCCAACAATTTGAGAAGCAAAATACACATCAAGATTTTTATAATGGGAAGCCAGGCTCACATTGGCCGAATGTAGCGGCACGTAAATAAGCTGTTTTCCACGACTTTCGTCCACCGATGGCACGGCGTGTTCGTTGGTGGTACGGGTAAAGGAATAATTGCCAATCAGCTTGAAGTTCAAATGTTTGCCTGCTTGCCAATTGACCGAGGTCAGCAGCTCGAATCCGCGCGCCCAGACTGTTTTCACATTGTTGGCTTCCCAATAATATGCTCCACTGGCCGAAGGTTGCCAAATAATCCAGTTGTCGATCCAGGAACTAAAGATGTTTAGCGAGATTCCGGTGGTCAGAACTTTGCTTTTTCCGTTCCAGGTAACTGACAAATCGCCCCCATAACCATCTTCGGGTTTGAGTTGCGGATTTCCCCCTGGAATCCAGTACAAATCGTTGAGCCCTGGTTTGTGATAGTTGCGGCTGATATTGGCTTTCAACGACATGTTTTTCTGGCTTAAAAACTGATAATGAATCATTAAGGCTGGAATTATGGGAATCCACTTGTTGTCGTAAAATTCCGAACGGGCAATAAGATGGGTGGTGAAGGATTCGGTCCATCCATAACTCAACTGTCCTGTCCAACTCAATTCGGGGCGCATTTTTTGGTAGCCGGATTTAAGTTTTTCATCATAAACATTCACCCAAAAACCATTGATATTTACCGCCGAACTGAAAAATAAACTACTGTCATTCTGATAGTTATAGCCAATTTGGTTGATTGCGGAGTACTCGTGGCTGGTGGAGTTGAAATTCACAAAATTGGCTTCCACTGACTTTCGCAAATAATGCAGACGGTGATATTGAAACGACGACAGAATATTCCATTTGCTGCGGTTTTGAACTGATTCCCAACTCCCAACGGCCTTAAATTCATCATCTTCCTGTAATTCGCTTCTTTCGCTCCCCTGATACGACATCAACTGAGGCAAATTTCGAAAACTATGAAGCCCCTGAATTTTCAGACTTATCAATTGGCTTGGTTTTACCTGCCCATAGAGCTCCTGCTGAAAACCATATTTTGAATAGTTCGCATTGGTTTGGGTATTAGTTTCGTGGGGCAGATTGGCCCAGTTGTAGTATTCGAAATTGTTTTCCGATTGATCGTGAAAGAGTTTTGTTTTACTCTGAAATTTGGTGTTCCCAAAGCCAAAAAGGAAAAATTCGCGGAAGGTGTTAAAGCTCTCAATTTCCTGTATATATTTTATTTCCAGCCTATTGCTAAAATTTGGAATGTTTTTTAGCTGAATACTTCCCCCAAAAGCGCCGCTTGATTGTTGCAGGGAACTGCCGCCATAAAGCAAGCTCACATCGTCGATAAAATAAACCGGAATATTGGAGAAATCCACATCGCCACGCATGGGCGAATTGATATTGATTCCATTCCACAAAACCTGAGTATGCGATGAAGCTGTCCCGCGAAAACTTACCGATGCTGAAGCTCCCCGCCCGTATGTTTTAATAAAAACGGGGGAGGCATCGGCCAAAAGCTGCGCCAGGCTTTTGGTTTCGAGATAGCGAAGTAGGGTGGTATCGGTTTTTGAAGAAACAATGCTTTGCGTGACCAGGTCAGCTGCAGAAATAATTTCAACGGGCTTCAATTCTATGGTGTCGGATAGGCTTTGAGCCTGACAGCTAAAATCAATAAAAAGCAGGGACAATATGAAAAGGAGCCCCGGCGAAAACTGTATCTTTCTGTGGATAGGCATCAAAGTTTAATAAACCTTTGGTGGTAAAGGCCCGAATCGGTTGAAATTCGAAGGATATAGGTTCCTGGCGACAGAAAATCGATGGGGATATTCTTTTCAGATGTCTCTTTGGCCCAAATTAGAAGCCCGTTAATGGAAAGAATTTCTACTTTTTTCAGCGGATTGTTTTGGTCCGACTGAATGTGAACAAAACCCTGATTTACCGGATTGGGATAGATATGGAATTTGTCTGAGAATTGCTCCTGAATACTTGTGGCGCTTTTCACGAACACATGGGCAGCATCCGTCCCCGCAGAAATGAGATATGAACCTTCGCTGCCAAGCTCGAATTCTGCTTCCCCAAAGGAGTTTGTTACCACATTTTCATTGTTAAGAATAAGCGGATTCCCATTTAAAAACAGTTGGCTATCAGTGAGTAAGCTTGAGTTTATGGCCACAATCCCGATATCGTTCCATTCAAAGGAGAAAGATTGGTGCAGGGCAACCGCGGTCTCTTCGGGCTGAATTGTGTCGGGCGAGATGGTCAGATGACTTATTTGCCAGGGTTCAGCCAAGGTCTCCACCTGATAAATGAGAATTTCATCGTTGGGCGAAATCAATAAGTTTTCCAGATCAGCGGTAAAAGGTTGCCCGTTAACCTGCACCAGCCAACATTTGGTATATGGGTTTTGAAGATTTCCCCCGTAACCGTAATAATATTCCACACTATTCTCGCCAGCTACCGGAACTTTCCAAACATACAATCCCTTGTCAGGCCGATCGTCCTTGAAAAAGAAATTTCCTGTTAATCCTTGATTATTAAATAATTGGGCTATTGCATGAGCAAAGCTTATTTGTGGAAGAGTTGCCGGGCTATAATCTTCCTGTGGGTCGTAGATATAAGGTTGCAGGTTAAAGTTTTCCACCCAAAGAGCCTGCCGGGGAATTATGGTTTCTTCGGTAGTTTTTACGGTAATAAAAGCTTTGATTCGTTGATGGGTTTCGGCAACTGTCACTAAAAAAGAATCGCAAACCTGTTCAAACCCTTCAACGTAAGCTTTCAGATATGCTTGTCCAACGGCCTTTCCTTCAGCAGAAAACATATCTGAATGAGAATTTATGGAGACAATTTCGGGCTGACTGCTTTGCCAAAGAATTTTTAATCCTGATATCGGCAACTGGTTCTGATCGAAAATTCTGACTCCAAGAGATTTGCTTTCATCAATCACCAAATTACTGAATACTTCATCGAGTTGGATGGAAGTTGGTTCGATGATGGTTATTGTGGTTGTTTGAACTATTTGTGGATTCTGCTCAGTATGTACGGAAAGGGTAAAGGTTCCTGTTTGAAGAGCTGTTAGGGTCTGATTATCGGTAATTTGAGCCAATGGGGCAGGGGAGACCGTATAAATCAGATTCTGCTGCTGAGTGGGAATTCCCTGTTCAAAATAGAGGGCTTCCAATGGCAATTCAGAATGGACAAGCATTGTTTTTGGCAAATCGCGCAGAACAATGCAATGGGTGGTTCCGCTCAGATTGGAGTTGGGTTCCACATCAGCAATCCCTGATATTTCTGTAGAGATTTCGCCCAGATAGCCCCCATTTTGGTTCATGGCCGTTTTGATTCTGATGAAGTCGATTCCATCTAAAATAACTCTTTCGCCCGCTGAATTTCTCGCCCAGCCAATGTCCATGGCATCGCCTCCGCTGTTTTCTATTTCCGGGGTGTATGGATTGTCGGGGGTAGAATAGTTTGAATTTCCGCGCAATTGATTATCAGCATACCCAAAACCACGGGCAAAGGAGCGGATGATGCCATCGGATGAAAAATCGAGAGCCCCTTCGATAAGCTGCCCGCTGTATTGTTGCTGAACAGGGTCTATTTGGGGGAATATTAAATGGTCGGGATAGTAGTTTTGCGAATGAGTAGAATTGGCAACAATATAGCCCGAATCCTGGTTTTGATCCACCCAAAGAATATCCGGATTTTGCGGTGTAGCTGAGTTGAACCAGGTGAGCGCATAGTTTTTGTGAGTTGAATTCCAGTAGTAATCGCTTCCGGCCAGCACAAACCATTCTTCGTCGGGAATTCCATTGCCATTTTCATCTTTCATCACTTCCACTGTTCCGGGTTCGCTCCAGTTGGGCAGCGGATTGCCAAAAATGGTAAAATCTACCCCAAAGGGATTGTTAGGATCGTTGGCAATGGTTTGGTCCATTCGCACCACAATAAAACCGCCAAAAGCTCCCAAAGAAACGAGTCCGTCAGGCTGTCCTGCAATACTTTGAGCTGCAGTGGGGCTACCAAATAAATCGGTATTGATGAGCTGTCCGGGAGCGGGTTGATAATCAATAATTTCTGCCACATACTGTGCTTTGGTGCTTGCTGTGAGCAACACCAAAAGAGCAAAAACTACGACCAACGACTTTCTCATGACCTGTCAATTTGATAAAATTTGCGGTAAGATTTGGCATAAAAAAAACCGCAGTCGATTTTGCAGTCAGAGGAAATAAGAGGGTATGAACCAACCAAAAATATATGTGGTCGATTTTTTGCCTTTTCACCGAAAGCTACAAAATCTATTAGGTACGGGCAGGTTTTCTGACTTGTCGAGGTTTTTGAGCGCCTTCCCATTTCGTTTGGCGAAACAGTGACATCATGCTCAAAACAATAAACCGACTTACAGCAGCGGGAACTGTTCGGGATTTACACCCGATTCCCATTTATCCACTTTTGTGGACCAATACCGGGGCAAAAGTAGTTAATAATGTGAACGATATCAACAAGAATTTAATTTCCCCTGTTTTTTTTCATGGATTCAGTGAGACTGCTTTTTGCATCAAGATACAGCATGCTGTCGATTGATATTTGTTTTCTCTTCGCTTTTTCTTCAATATGATGAAACCAGTTTTTATCGGTTCTTATATACCGAATTAGCTTTTGTGTTTTTTCTTCAATCAAACGATTTTTTAGATTAAAGTTGCCGTAAACTCCTTCAAAACCAAAGGGGAAAATATGAAGATTTGCCTCGGAGGTAAAAAGTATAACTATATCAGAATCAATAATTTTATTTAAAATGTCCAGATCTTTTACCTGAGTAGATGAGGAATATTTTACGGCATAAGCCTGTTTAAAATAGTACCAGAATTCTGCGTCCTCATAAAAACGCTTATTGGCGCCTAAATTGTAGATTTGCCAGTAGAAACTATCGCCAATAAAAATCGCCTTAGGTTTTCTATGGTCCTTTTGATCCTTCCAAACCCATTTGGGATAAACAAGTAAATCATTCTCAATAGGGTATAATAAATTTAGAGAGCGTTCTATATCAGAGTCTTGCCTATCGGGTATGCGAGTGGGTTCTTTATAGGAGTACTGGAATCGTGCCATCGGAATTTTGGTAAGCGATTCAATAAACCTGTTCAGTGAGTCAAGCACAAAAGGAATGGAAGCCTGACTCCAGTGAATGCCAGTTTTAGGGTAAAGAACAAAAGAGGATGTATCCTTTCGGTTTAGGAAAACCCGGTTAAAATCCAGGCAAGGGATACCCGATGATTTGATAGCTGCTAAAAAAACATCATAATTAGTTGAATCCTTTTTAGTTATCAGATAATTGGGTATGTATTCCGGGTAAAAATATCCTTTTCCGGGTGCTATTACAATCAGGAATTGTGTGTTATGCTCTTTAAGATATTCTGCGGTTGCGGAAATGGTATTCACAGTTTCGCTGATATTGTTGATCCCCTGAAAGTTTTGGCCAAAATATGATTTAATATACTCTTCTTCATATAGATAACCATTTTTCCCTATCACAATTTTGTGGCTGTTGGTTTGAGTAAACACAGAATAATTGAGTTGGTTATGAAGCCTGACGAAGAAATTGCGAAAACCGAAATTTTCGTTGTACCATTCATCAAAATTCGATTGAAAAGTCCCTTCAAACCAGCCTTTCCACGAAAAACTTTCAGGGGATTTTTTTGTATAACTCCCTTCCAATGGTTTCATGGTAATGGTTGGAAAATAGTATTGTAACATCGGGATGCATAAAACCCCGATTAAAATTACCAATAGCCCTGTTTTAACTGCGTTTTTCATCTTAGAACCTAAAATAAATAAAGGGATTAAAACCAGAGCTTGTGATAGATCCCACACTTAATACCAAAAGGATCAAAATAATTATTGACATTGAAAAATAGCCTTTTAATGTGTATTGAGTAGGGAAGAAGATTTGCTTCTCAAGGTATAATGCAGCTGTAGAGATGGTGCTAAAGGCGAACATAATTCCAACAATGAGCATAAACCAGAATTCAGGTTCATAATATTCAAAGCTGATATTCTGAAAGTTAAACATAGCTTCCAGGTAGTATCCAACCTGGTTCAGACTTTCGGCTCTAAACAGAACCCAACCAATAATGGTGATGAAGAATGTGATGGCAATACTGGGGAATCTTCCAATTTTCTGGCTAACTTTAAGAAAGAAAAGTCGGTCGAGAATCAGGAAAAACCCATGATAAGCTCCCCAGATAACAAAGTTCCAGGCGGCGCCATGCCAAAGGCCAGAGATGATAAAGACAAACCAAAGATTGAAATAAAGCCTGGTTTTTGTATCTACCTTACTTCCGCCCATGGGAATGTAGAGATAATCGCGCATCCAGCTACCCAGAGTCATATGCCAGCGACGCCAGAATTCGGTAATATTTTGTGAAATATAGGGGTTGTTGAAGTTCTCAGGGAATTTGAATCCCATTATCCGGCCCATGCCGATGGCCATGTCCGAATAGCCGGAAAAATCGTAGTAGATTTGGAATGTGTAAGCTATAATTCCAATCCATGCAACAGAAGAAGTGAGTTGTCCTTCGGCTAGTGCAAAGGCTTCGTCGGCTTCGGCACCCAAAACATTGGCTATGAGTACTTTTTTTGCCAACCCAATTCCAAATCTAAAAAATCCAAGTAGTTTATTGTCAATGGTTTCCAAATGTTGCCGGCTATCAATCTGATCTGCAATTTGATTAAATCTAACAATAGGGCCAGCTATAAGCTGTGGAAAAAGAAGGATATAAACCAGATATTGAAATGGATTTCTCAATGGTTTGTGAACACCCCGATACACATCGATGGCATAGGTGAGGGTTTGAAAGGTGTAGAAGGAGATTCCCACAGGCAAGGCCACTTGAGTCCAGCGAACATTCTGATAACCAATACTGTTCAGTAAAACATCTACATTCTCCACAAAGAAATTGGCATACTTAAAATAAAGCAGCAAACCCACATTGATTGAAACAGAAACAACAAGAAGCGTTTTTCGGTAACGCTGGTTGGTGGATTTGTGCATGGCTTCGATGATGTAGTAATCTACAATCACCGAGCCCACCACCACAAAGACAAACAATGGCGCTCCCCAGCTATAAAACAACAAGCTTCCAGCAAGAATTACCCAGTTTTTATAATTATCATTTTTATACAAATGATAGAAAATTAAAAAAACCGGTAAGAAGAATAACAGAAAAAGACTGCTGCTGAATACCATCTTATGAATTAAAATTTCGGGGGCAAAGCTAAGATTAATTTTTTCCAGAAATTTGAATTTCGATCGTGAAGCTCTTATTTCAGAAGCTATGAAATCTTGACTTTTATTTTTTTGGCAAATTAAATGTTTCAAGCTTATTAAAATACATTTGCAGCCTATATAAAATCGATGGAATCAAAACTTAGTTTAAAGGCAATTTTAATTTTTATTATCCTGGCAATTATCTGGGGAACTTCCTTTCTGCTTATCAAAAGGGGGCTTACTGTTTTTTCTCCCATTCAATTGGGTTCCTTAAGAATTGTGCTTACTTTTTTGGCTTTATCACCCTTTGCTTTTAAACATCTCCGAAAAACCCGTCTGCGCGATTGGCTCATCGTTACTTTTTCGGGCTCCTTGGGAAGCCTGTTCCCCGCCTATCTGTTTGCCTATGCTCAGCAAGGTCTTAACAGTTCAACCGCGGGAATTTTAAACTCACTTACTCCGCTCTTTGCTTTGCTTATTGGGGTGCTATTCTTTAAATTCTCTGCCAAATGGTGGAACTATATTGGCATAGCTATTACAACCTATGGAACCTACATGCTACTAACCGTGAGTGGTGGTAAAAGCTTCGATTTTAATTTTAATTATGGCATCTATATTATTATTGCCACTTTGGGCTATGGAATTCAGGTAAATCTGGTGAGATATTATTTGAATCATATTCCAGCATTCACCATTGTTATCATGCAGTTTTTTGCCATTGTTTTGCCGGCAGCCATTGTTTTGTTTTTCTTTACCAATTTCACAAGCCTCATATCTACCCATCCCGACTTTTTATCGGGACTCCTATATATAGGTATCCTTGCGGTGGTGGGAACTGCTTTTGCCCTTATCCTTTTCTATAAATTGGTAAAATTGGTCGATCCGGTGTTTTCTGCCAGCGTAACCTATTTTATTCCCGCCGTAGCCACCCTTTGGGGAATCTTTGACGGTGAAATGATCGGTATTGGCTATTTTATTTGGGTAACCGTGATTCTTCTTGGCGTTTTTCTGGTGAATAGAAAAGTATCGCCGTTGGTTTTTAAAGCAAAGATTTAGAGCAAATCAATTTCACAAAGTGTTTCTAAAGCAAATTAGCGAATACTTGGGAGCTCAGCCTTCCGGAGCAAAAATTTATTTTAGATACTGGCAAATTTGTTAAGGTCTTCTGTTGAATTGATTACTCCAAAACGTTCGATTGCTCCTTTATGCATTTTTTAGCGAAATAATATCCGGAGTTTAATTTTAAGAAAAATCCAATAATTGGATTAAAATATTGTTCAACCCTTTAAAATGGGCGAGAATCAAATATTATACCAGAAAAATATGATTGGTAAAATAATTTTCAACAAAAATAATAAGAAAATGTATAAGAAAATCAGTTTAACTTGCTGTTATTCAATGCTTAATATAAAAAGCATTTCCTTTGTATAACCAATCGGAAACCCTGTGGTTCTTTACTTTATAGAAACATAAAAAATAATTAACAAAGGCTGTTGATAAGAAAAATGGTACCCATATTGAATTAGACTTAAATTTGCGCTTAGTTAATTATCAAAAACTTAAAAGCTGTATTAACGTATGGTTTTAAAGCTGCTGGAATTAGCTAACAGTTAGTCCTGCTTTAGGCAGGTTTTTAATAATTTAAAACAGATGCGTATGATTACCGTAAAGACGGTAGAAAGGGTAAACCCTCGTGCACCCGAAGAACCCCATAAATTTTATGGGATGGCGCAAAGCACAGGAGAGATCGGCTTAACGGATCTTGCCAAAAAAATCTCTAAATCAACCACCTTGGGTGTGCCGGATGTTTATGCGGTGATTATGGCCCTGATGATTGAATTGCCAGAGCTTTTATTGGAAGGCAAGATTGTCAAGTTAGGCGAGTTTGGAACCTTTAGAGTCACTGTTTCGAGTGATGGGGTGGCCACTGTAAATGAATACAGCACCACTCTCATCAAGAAAGCTAACCTGAATTTCCGTCCGGGGAAAGCTATCGCAGATGCTTTGAGCAGTGCTGTATTTAAGAAGGTTTCTTAACCAATTAATTTTTAATTAAAAACCTGTACCAAATGTACAGGTTTTTTTTTGCCTTCATCAAAATGACGAATAAAAAAAATGAACAATTTTGAGAGAAAATTACTACATTTAAAAATATGAATATCAATGTTTTAGATAGGCTTACAAAAACAGATTAACAACAAATTTGCAACAAATTTGCAACAAAACGGCAACAAGATTAGAACAAAACTGGAACAAAAGCGGAACAAGATTAGAACAAAATTTATAGAATTTGTCATCCAAATGGTAACAAATTGACTATTGAATTTCCACAATTTTTCCAATGAAATATGGCAAATAGACAAGGAAGCGAAGCGGAAATCAGGAATTGCGCTAAAAGGGGTAGACATGAATTATTAAAAACTTATTTTGAAGAGATAAGGGATTATTTGATAAATTAGCACATAAAAACTCCCGCAAAAGCATGAATCCGGAACATAAAGAAAAAATAGAAAAGGCAAGATTAAAGTATAAGCCTGAAAATATTAAATGTTTATTTATAGCTGAAGCACCGCCTGATAATGAAGATAGGTTTTTTTATTTTGAAGACGTTAGAGAGCAAGATTCATTGTATTTGGAGCTGATGAAAGTTCTTTTTAAGCCACCAAAAAGTGGTGAAAACCTTTATGAAGAGCTTTTTGGTGGAAAAAAAATACCTGTGCACACATTAAGAAATGAGAAAGTGGCATACCTTGAAATGTTTAAAGAAAAAGGTTTTTTTCTCATTGATGCTTTAGATTATCCTATGCCATCTCATATAAGTAAGACCAATGAAAAGATAAAATATCTTTCTAATCAAAAAGATGCATTGGCAAATAAAGTGAGGTCATTAAAAAATCCAAATGTTCCAATAGTGCTTATAAGTGTGCCGGTTTATTCAGCTATGGCTGGAACACTAAACTATTACAATTTTAGAGTGTTAAACGAAAGCCCTATTGAATTTCCAGGTTCAGGACAACAAGAAAAGTTTAGGCAAAAAATGGAAGACTTAATTGAAAAACACAGGGCTATTTTTGGGAATACGAAATAGCTTAGATAAATTATTCTAATGTTAACGAATACGCTCATACAATAAGCCAATACCTTAGAAATGTATTGAAAACAAACTTATACCAAAATTTTTTTTCAGGAAAATTGAGGTCACGAAGCAAATAAAGCTGTTCCAAATTATCTAAAATAAGCTATATATCTGTGATTCAGTATTATGTTTTATTAATTTATATTTAAATCTGATCAAATTTAGCTCAGTAGTTTAGTAGTTTTGTGTGAATAAAATATGGTCAACAACTACGAATTTGCAAACAACAATATGTATTTTTGAACCAAATAATTTTTAATGGAGAATATTAAAATAACCAAGAGTGAGAGAATAAATATAATTATTGGAGATATCATTGACCAATATGCCTATGATCAAACTCTTAGGCCATGGATAATTGGTTTTAGTGGAGGTAAGGATTCAACTGTTTTATTAACATTAGTATGGCTTGCTTTAAGGCATATTAGAGATAATTTCAGCAACCCTTATCAACTTAAACGACCTGTTTATGTAGTCTGTAATGATACTATGGTTGAAAATCCAATAATAGCTGATTATGTGGATGATGTTCTATCTAAGATTACTATAGCTGCCAGAGAGCAAGGGCTACCTATTATTGTTAAAAAGACAACCCCAAAACTTGAAGAAACCTTTTGGGTTAACGTAATAGGCAAAGGCTACCCAGTGCCAAATAACACATTTCGATGGTGTACAGATAAATTAAAAATAAAACCAACTTCAAACTTTTTGTTAGAGCAGGTCGATGAAATTGGAGAGGCAATTGTGCTTTTAGGTACAAGGTATCAAGAGAGTTTTACAAGAGAGAGATCGATAAAAAAACATGAAGTTAAAGGAAATAGGTTATCTAAACATACTACAAATGCAAATACATACGTATTTGCACCAATTAAAGAATTAATGTTGGAAGAAGTATGGTATGTTATCAATAGCATTTCAGCCCCTTGGGGTTTTGATAACTCCATCTTGTTTAAAATATACTCAGATGCAAGTGCAGATGATTATGAATGTCCAACTGTAGTTACTGACAAACAACACACTTCATGCGGGCAAAGCCGTTTTGGTTGCTGGACATGCACGGTAGTGAAAAAAGATAAATCTATGAGTGCTTTGGTTGAAAATGGTCAAGATTGGCTTCAACCACTAATGGATTTTAGAAATCAATTGATTGATGAGAGAAATATTAACCAAAACAGGTCAGATACAAGACGAAATGGAATGATTGCAGTTGATGATGAAGGACATAGAACTGGTAATTATGAAGATTTCTATAGAGCTAAAATTTTAAATGATTTATTGTTAATACAAAAGGATGTACAAATACGGAAACCTCATATCAACCTAATAACTAATCAAGAATTAATCGCAATTCAAGTTATATGGAATAGAGATGGCATTTTTGATTTCAAAGTATCAGATATTTATAGAAGAATATATCAAAGAGACATATCAACAAATAATATGAAGTCTTTAGGCAATTTGGAAAGAAGAATATTGAAGGAAGTGTGCGATACCGACATGAGCTACTATCATTTAATTGATAATCTTATTTCCCTGCAAGAATCAAAAACTTTGTTGATCTCAAAATATGGAATACATAATGATATAGAAGACAGAATTGAAAAATTTGCAAAAAGCCTTTAAAATGAGAATTGAAAAAGTAATATTGAATAATTTTAAAGTATATAAAGGCAAAAATGAAATCATTTTTAGTTATAAACCTGGCAAAAACATTTCCTTAATTGCAGGTAAAAATGGTTATGGTAAAACAACGTTTTTAACATCTCTAATATGGTGCTTCTATGGCAATTTAATGGTTCAGGTTGAAGATAAGTACAAGCAAGATATTAAGAATGTAGGTGGTTATGATTTATATCTAAAAACATTATTTAATAAAAATTCTCTGATTGCTTTAGAAGCTGATAAAAAAAACCCATCTGAACTAGGTGTAGAAGTTCATCTGACAGATGTATTAATTCCTTCTATTCCTTGTAAGCAAGTAGTTATAAGCCGAACATTCAATTTAATTAACGAAAGAGAGTCTCTTAGCATATTAATTGATGGACAAGAAAATGAACTTACAAAAAATGTTGGATATGACATATTCATAAACGATTTTATTTTACCACGTGAAATTTCGAAATTCTTTTTCTTTGATGCTGAAAAAATTGTTTCATTGGCTGAAGCTAAAACAAAAGCTGAATTAAGAACATTGAGCAAGGCTTATTCAGAAGTTCTTGGTATTAAAAAATATGAAGATCTTAAAACAAATTTAAACTCCCTTTTAACGAAATTGAGACGAAGTGGCGTTTCAAAACTAGACAAGGAAAAATTAGAAGGGCTAATAAAAAGAGATGAAGAATTATCCGAGTTAATTGAGTTAAATAATGAAAAAATAAGGTCTTTGGATAATGAAATGAATCAGGTTAAAGTGAGAATTGACCAGATACAAGAAAAACTGATTCGCGAAGGGAATGACATTTCACTGGAAGATTTAAAAGTTATTATCAAAGAAAGAGACAATTTAAAAAAGGAACATAAACAAATTAAAGATGAATTAGGTTCATTGCTCGATATCATTCCGGTGGTTATAGCTGGAAAAAAACTTGACCAACTTGTTGATAGGGTTATATTAGAGTCAAAAATAAAGGAGTCTAAAGTTAATCATGAACAACTAAACAGAGAAATAAGAGATTTTTCCAGTAAAATTACAAATGAACTTAAGAAGCTTGACTTTAGCTTATCTAAATATCAAGAAATAGAAAGTGTTCTTTCAAGAATTATTTTGGAGAGAAATAATCAAGAACAGAATATCACAGGAAATATTTTACTAGATTTTGATGATAATATTGCCCGAGAAATTTCTGCAACTCATCAATATATAAAGGAGTCTTTTCAGTTGCAATTTAGCAACATAGTTAAGAAAGAGAAAGACACAAAACTTTATCTGGCTAAGGCACAAAATAGAATAAAACAAGCGGAAGCCAGGAAAAACAACCCCCTAGCTCAAACTTTAAGGGAAGATAAAATAGCATTAACAATAAGACTAGATAATATGCTTGATGAAAAGCATAGACTTATTGAAAATCAAGCAATTTTAAAGCAAAACCAAGGTTCTAATCTTAAAGTTTTATCGGAATATGAGAAAAACTTCAATTTGGTCGAGAACGATAAAAAGAAGTATGATGTTACCGTACAATTATTGAATAAACTAAATATTTTAACAAATAGAATAAAAGAAGAGAAAAAATATTCCTTACAAAAAGCAATATTATTAGGTTTAAAGAAACTGATGCATAAGGAACAATTAATTTCAGATATTAGGGTTAGAATAGAAGACGATATTATGGATATTGATTTACTTGGCCCCAATGGAATGCTTATCAATAAAGATGAATTGTCTAAAGGTGAGCAGCAACTTTATGCAACGGCATTATTGAAAGCTCTTGTAGATGAATCCGGAATTAATTTTCCTGTTTTTATCGACAGTCCACTTCAAAAATTTGACAAACAGCATTCGAGAAATGTTATAAATGAGTTTTATCCATCTGTTTCCGAACAAGTTGTGCTATTTCCATTATTAGAGAAAGAGTTAACATTTAAAGAGTTTGAGCAATTAAAACCTAAATTGTGTGGAGTATATTTAATAGAAAATGAAAAAGGTTCATCAAAAATTGAAAAATGCAAAATTGATGAGTTATTTATAAAATTCAATGAGCAAAATTATGTTTACTCAGATTAGGACTAGTAAAGAAAATAAAGAAATTGTTTCCAAACTTACCAGGAAACTAAATCTAGGCACAGAAAATATTATTGCCCGCATTGCCTTGACATACTCAATATCAAAGGATAGGAGGTTTGACCTTACAAAAATCTCAAATTCTAGCGGCAAGGAATACTCAAAAGCAGTACTTTTTGGTGATTATATAAACATTTATGTTGGCTTAATCTGTGATCATTATAAAATTCATAAATCCGATAAAGACATCCCTAAATATATTAAAATGCATATTGATGATGGTTTGCAAATAATCAATCAGGAAATTGAAGATAATCCTAATATTGAAGCCTTTGATTTTTTAGTTAATGCCATTGGTTATTAAATACTTATAAATTAGCTATTCGATGGTAGTCATCTACATCGTCAACTTTTCTAATATCCAATAAATCTTTTAATTTTAGTTTTAATTGTAAGGTATTTAATATTCTTGATTTACCCAAACCAGATGCAGTAAAGAAATTATCCGAAAAGTCAATATCTACGCAATTCGCAAGTAGTTCAGTGTAATATATCTCACCAATATTTTTATGTTTAATAAGATACTGATCTATTATTATTTTTAAAAGACCGAATTGAGCTTGAATCCCAACAGTTTTAAAAAGATAGCTTCCTTTTTTGAAAAGTGTTTTATATGATGCATTAAAAAAGTTTTTTATAATTGTATATATCAACTTATCATTACTTTCAAGATAATAATTTCTCAACGGAGCATTATCAACCTTTAGAGATGATCTTTTTCTATTTTTTTCATCTAATTGTTGTAATAAATCTCTATCTCTTTTAGGGTTTGATGAAATTAGTAAAAGAATTCCATCAACAATTGAAGCTGTAGAAATATACCAGTCATTATTTTTTGGAGATATTTCATAAAGGATATTATCATTTTCTGCAGCTATAATAATTCTGTTATAAAATATCGATTCTTTATCAAAATTAAGTTTTCGAGATAAATAAACAGCTAATTTTTCTGGAGACCATGTATTTGGATTATCATCGTCTAGATTATAACCATATAATTCATAAGCTAAGCTTTTGTCAACTTTCTTTTGATTCATATTAATAGTTGCAAAAATATATGCTTGATAAGGATTGGGTAAATCTAAATAAATTGAACATATCAGATCAAAGTCCTTTATGATTTCATTTGGCAATAGTTTGAAGCCTTTTAGTCTATGTTGACCATCAATTATTGTTCCATTGATTACTTTTTCTTGAAAGCTAAGAAACAGCTGATTACCTTCCTTTGTAACTTCCCATCTTTCAGCATTGGGATTAGTATTACCTGCAATAATTATTGAGTTCGGCAAAGTGCTTTCTACTCCTTTCAAAAATTCGGATATATCACCAATTCTTTTTCTGTCTTCTGGCCTTTGTGTACCAATTCGTTGCATTTCGCTGGTAATCCTATAAGGATCAGCCTCAACTATTTCAAGTAGAACAGATGCTTTTATTTTAGTTATGTAAAATACTCCAATAGGTTGTTTGACTTCTAAAACCTCTATTTTATTCATCTCAAATTAATTTGTAAATTCATCAATATCACCTTCTAAATTATCATTAGCGATGTTCTGCTTATTTCCGCCGATAGCTACATCTGGTTGTTCATCACTCACAAGAGTTTTATTATTCGAATTTGCAATCCACCATAACAGATATGCTAGAATTAAACCCAATATACTAGATATTAATCCCCCAATAGAATCTTTTATATATATTGAAAAGATCCATAATAAAAAACCAAAAATTAAAACAGAAACTCCAAAAATTTGTATATCATTCTTTCTGTATGGATAATTCAAATTATCATCATTTATCATAATTAATTCAATTGATGATGCAGCAATTAGTGTTAAAAATGTATTTGCTGAATTCGTTACTAAAATACTACTATTAAAAACTTTCTCACAGTATTGAAAAATAATCTCTGATATTAACCCGATTGATCCCAAAAGAAATATTACAACGAAAAAATAAAAAACAAAACTTGGTTGATTAAGTGGTTTTGTGAATCTTTCCTTTAAAAAATGCAACAATATATGCCAATTGTTTCTCATATCATTATTTTTTTTGTTTTTGTAATTATAATTCTTAAATATCATCTATCTTTCGAGTAACTCCTCAATAAATGCATCAGGATTATCAAAATACCTATCATCATCTTTTAAAATGCTTTCAACGATTTCAAAGCCCCCATTTGCATACTCTTCAATAATTTTTATAATTTCGTCTGGGTTTAGCAATGATTTGTATCCATTTTCCGATTTACTAATAGCCATTAATACCAATGCATCGGCTATCTCGCCGCCTTTATTGTTTATTGTACTAAAGCTAAAAGCATTGTCTGTTTTACCTTTTAAAGGAGACCTTTTATTATTAATAAAACCCATTATTGCAGCCCAGGCATATCCTTCCCATAATTGGGAAAAATATTTACGGGTTATGTCATCTTTTGATGTTTGTACTTCACAAAACCTATTTAAAATATTCTCACGATGTGAAATTAAGTACCTCAGTCGTTTTTCAGAAAGTTCTAATGCTAAAGACATATTTATTAGTTTTTTAAATTAGAAATTTGAGTAAATGCTTCTTCTCTATTCATTTTATCTGAACTACTATTATTGATTATTTTCAATTGAAATAAACTTGAAATGTAATCCAGATTTTTAACTTGTTCAATCTCATTTTCAGAGATATCTTTTGTAATGACTATGCTTTGTTCAAAAGTATTTGATATTGATCGCAAATAGGCATAGGTAGCTTCAGGATTTAAATTTGAAGTCGGAGCATCGGTTATAAATGGATATGCTTCTTCTTTGTAATCATTGGTTAGAGAAATAATGGCATTAATGATGCACATTTTCATTAAAGTATAATGTCCAGTATTGTAATTTTCCAATTCTCGTCCAGAATCATCAACATTCAAAACTCTATATGAATCTCTGTCAATCATGATGTTGCCATCTATGGTATTATTTACAGATGTAATATCTAGGAAGTAAAGATTAGCTTCAGACTCAATTAATGATATAAGTTTTTCATATTCTTTCTGCTCAATGTTACTAATTTTCTTCCCAAGATAATTAGTAAATCTTGCTATTTCCTCTTCAATTACATTAACATCAACATTTGTTCTTTTTATTTTTTCTAGACTTTCAGAATTTTCTTTAATTGTCAATAAGGATGTAGTTATAGATGCTTTTATCACTTCTATTTTTCTGGCTAAATTTCTAATCGTCTCGTTCAAGGTTTTGTATTCGTTGTTTTTCGTTCTATAACTTTTTGCTCCATCTGAAACATCAATGCCTCTTGTTGTATAAAGGGTGTTTATTTTGTCATTCACATCTGTAAGGGCATCCTTTAAACTATTCCTTTCATTAATCGCTAAAGTAATTTGCTTTTTATGAGCAATAATTTGCTCTTTTATGGAAGAATTATTTCGAAAAATATTCGACAATTTGTTTTTATATGTTAAAGCCCTCCGATACAATTCCTCATTTTCAGTTGTCAAATACTCTGGTTTTGCTTTTCTATTCAGCTTTGCTTCAATATTTTTATATGCTTCAGATTCTTTTTTTGCTGGTCTATTGCATACCAGACATATTTCGTTTTGTAGCATTTTTTTTATATATACATCACCAGGCACATCATCAGGCAGCTTATATACTTTATCAATCAAAGATTGTCTATAATCTTCATATTCTATAAGAATTTTCTCTGCATCTTTTAAAAATGGTTCAAATCCCTTCAACATCCAGGAACTAGTAAATCTTTTTCTTTCGTCGATATCCAAATCCTCAATACGTATCCCTATTTCGTGAATTCTACTATTTATTCTATTTTTTTCCTCATTTAGAACAGGAAATTCACTTAACGCAGCAAGCGCAGTTTCTACTTTTTCTAATTGGTCTGTGTATTCTTTTAATTTTAATTCTTTTTCCTCTATAAAGATTTTATTGTTCTTTATAATATCTCTCTGCTCTTCTATTTCTTTGGTTAATCGATCATATGCAATTTTATTAGTTGATAACTTACGGAGTTCGGTGATTTTCTTTCTATCTATTTTTTCATCTACTTGATTTATAATATCTTTCATAATTTTATATAATGGAACATAAGACAAATAATCTATTGCTCTTCTTATTGTTCCTTTACTATTAAAATCAATTAACTTATCTAAAGCTTCTCCTTGGAACCAAATATATGGGCTGATTTTTGCTGGAAATAACTCTTCAATAAAAGCTACAGCTTCTAAACCTGTTTTCCTTTCAAAATTTGAATTGTCAGGATTTGTAAATTCAACTGAGAGGGTATTAGGATTTATTTTCCAGGTTTCTGCTTCGTGATAAAACCCATCATTTTTACGACTGATAAGTAATTGTCTTCTAATGATGAAATCTATTTCTTTATTACTTCGGTTATTCGTTTTTTTTGAAACAACTATTTCTACAAATGTCTCAATTAGATCACCAATATTTTTTGCTTCAAATTTAGCCTTGTCATTAATGAAAGCTGCTTTTAATGTATTAGATTTCACCCAGTCTTTTCCGGTTATAAAAATCATATCATTGAGAGTCCAATAGAAAGCATCAAATAATTTTGATTTGCCAGATGCAATTGAACCTGTCACAACATTTAATCCACTTGTAAATTCAATCATATTATTTTCGCTATAATATGATTGAAAATTTTTTAATTTAATCGATTTTATTCTCATAGTAAATTAGCTAAAGAAATTATATAAATCATTTTCTAGACTTCTTGCAGCATTATCAACTCTAGTCTCATTTCTTTCAACTTCAAGAACATATTCCACTAATCTGTTCGAGATTTCAAGTAATTTGGTTCTATCTAAATCTGTATCATGGAAATCATTTGTTTCATTTTTGATACTCTCGATAAGTCGGTCGTTAAGTGTTTTTCTTGCCATAATATTTTGCGTTATTATCTGTCCTTTTCAATATTTTCATTGATGAGATTGTAAATATCAATATCATATTTAATAGCCATTTCATGAATCTTATCATTCATTACTTCGATCATGTTTTCACTGGAATACATAAAATTTGCAACTCTCATTAATTCAGCACGAAAAATGTTGATTTCCATTTTCTTTAATTCATCACATTCATCTCCCATTAATTCAACTCTAGGTACAACAATCATATCATAGATATTGGCATGTGTTTTCCCTTTATATTTCCGTAATACTCTTCCTCTTCTTTGTATAAATTGTCTCGGATTCCCTGTACTTGCACAAAAAATTGCATTTTTGGTTATGGGTATATCAACACCTTCATCAAGAGTTTTCATCGCAGTGAGGATTTCAATATATCCCTGCTTAAATTGTTCTAAAATTGTTTCCCTATTTTTCGTTTCTCCCAAGAACTGATAAGTTTTGTATCCGAAGCTATTTATAATTTCGGAATAGCTATTTATAATTCTGGTATCATCATCTTGGATATCATATTCATCTTCAAAACCCACATTTGATTCATACCCTTCTGGAACATATACAAAAGTATACTTCAAAGAATTATTTTTTAATTCTACATCCTGAAAAATTTGTTTCAGTACCCTTTTTTTATCTTGAGCTTTATGGACAATACGCTTTCTTTTGATTAAAAGATGTGTTGCAGTATCTTTGAATTTTTGTTTCTCAAAATCAAAGAACTTTACTAGCTGTCTCGTAATTTCCAGATAAGCTTCAAGTTCATCATGTTCTAGATTTACGAAGTAAGGATAATAATAATATGGGGTTAGAAAATCCTGGTCAATAGCCTGCTTCATGGTAAACCTGTATGTATATATTGGGGGGTATGAATTAAAGAAAGTGTTTATTTTTTCACTTCCATATTCATCATATATTCTTTCAGGTGTTGCAGAAAGGCCTATTCTTTTAACAATATTCTGGGGTATGTTTTTTATAGAGTTTGTTGCTCCAAAGTTATGCGCTTCATCTGCGATTAGAATTGTCTTATCATCATTAATCTTTTTAATAAGTCTTTGGCATTTAGTTTTATTAAATGTTGCATACGTAGTTATGAATACATAATTATTATTATTCCCTATTCCATAAGTCCGATTAAATAAATATCTATTTAATTCATTTTCCCAATTTGCAGATTCCGCTGTTGCTATAATATTATTGAAATTGAACTGCTTAGCCTCAGTAATCCATTGTTTTAATAGAGTTACTGTTGGAACTATAATAATTACAGAATATTCAAAATTAATTTTATATAAATTGAGAACGCAATTCAATGATGTAATTGTTTTTCCTGTACCCGTTGCCATTGCAAAAATTCCTTGGTAATTATTCTGTACCCATGCAATATACGCGTCTTCTTGATATTGTCTTGGCTTCCCAAATGATGGGAATCTCGGTTCATTTTTTATTTGATCTAATTTCTTTTTTAGACTTTCTTTTTGAATAAGAAGTAATTTTTTAATCTGTGGATAAAAAGTTTCTTCGTACACTGCCAATTTGATGTCGTACTCATCTGATAATAAATCGTGTAATACTTTCTCAACACCTCGTTCTATTACATACTTATCCAATTCATTCTCTTCTAAATAATAATAGTTTGTATGCTCTTTTTTTATAATTTTTTCAAATCTTTCATAGAAGGAATTAATCTTGTTATTGGCTACATGATTTGGCTCAAGCCAAGAAGGAACCACATCTATATTCTCCGTATTAGCAATTAATGCATTAGCTGTATAATTTGCGCTACCACTCCAATATAATTGGTCTAAACCATCAGATACAACGCATATTTTGGAATGTGCCATACCATGGATGGAATATTTGGGTTTAATTGGTTGAATTACTAATCGACCATTATTTTTAAGGTATAACAGACAATTATAAAAATGCTGCTCCCTTTTTTCAAGTATCTCTTGCAGCTGCCTTAGTGTACTTGGGTCTTTAACATAAGATTCTATTTTTTCAGAAACTTGTCCCTGTTGATAGATTAAATCAGAATCACTATAGGTTAACTTTTCGTTTGTGACTATTCTTAATACTCCTCCATTTTGAATAAACTGCGCCATCCCAACTGATAGTATACTGAATACTGCGGTGTTAAAAAAACCTAATTCCAAATCCATAGTACTAATCAAAGGTAATACATTCATATACAGCTCCAAAGGGGGGTGTTCAGAATCTGTATGATAGCTATGTGTGCTTGGAAGCTCTAATTCTCTAAGCATATAATTTGGGCGCATTCATGAAACAATCTAGTCAAAACCAACCGAAAAAAACTCTTCAAGAGTCATATGATGCTGCTTCAAAATCCTTAAAAGTGTAAAAACGGTTATGTTTTTGCTGCCATTTTCATAACTCCAGTATTGTGAACGAGTCATATCAATATCATTGGCAAAAGTTTCATAGCTAGAATACCCTTTAGAAATCCTGATTTCCTTTAGCCTCCTACCAATTTTACTTGCAAATATTTCTTTGTCGGTCAATTTCATTAGTCTGGTAAATTTCTAAAAATTGACAATAACAAAACACCTGCTTTAATAGGTGTTTGTAAAAATATATCATTTAGACGACAATTTAAATAATAAATAATTTCTTTAGATAATGGAATCAAACTAAAACAAGCCATCTTCTTGCGATAGTTTGTCAAATAGCATTCCTTTGTAAAAGCTATTCATCATCAACTCAAAAATTCATCTTCATCAAATTATTTTTCTTCTTTATTAAATTTTTTTTCTTCTTTATTAAATTTTTTTTCTTCTTCATCAATTTCAAAATCATCGGCATAAAATAGGTGGTTTACTGAAATGGCCGATTTCTATGGGCTTTTAATGGTTTGGGGGATGTATATAATGTGTAAATTTGAGCCATCAATATTATTAATCAAAAATAACGCCTTATGAAAAATTTTCTATTTGTATTGTTGGCTTTTACTGTTTTTGCAGTTTCGTGCAAAAAAGATGAAGAAACAAAAACCTATTCACTGAGTGGAGACATCAAAAACCTGAGCGAACGTGTGGTTGGTGAGGGAACTGTTAATTTGCTGTCGGGGACTACAGTAAGCTATACTGCCACCATTAGCGCTGCCGGAAAGTATTCTATCACTGGTATTGCCGAGGGATCCTATACACTTTCTGTTGTGTCGCCTGGTTATGTTGAATTTGAAGAAGCAGTTAGCATTTCTTCCGATCAAACTAAAAACGCCACGCTTGTGGGTGGTACTATTGCCAGTGGGGTTATTATCGACAGTCAGACTGGTTCGGGTCTTGCCAATGCTCAAATTGCCTTAACATTTACAGGCGCAAAATCTGCGGGCGGAATTACCGTTGATACTACTTTGGCCAATGCCGATTTCGTATTTTTTACAGATGCATTTGGTTATTTTAATTTTGAAGGACTGGCTTTTGGCTATTTCATCATGGTGATTCGTGCCGATGGTTTCACTACCAGAGTTATTGAGAATATTCAGGTTCTGGAAGGTTATTTCGATTTTCCACAGGTAACTTTGGTTCAAACTGTAACCGAAGGAAGCCTTAGAATGATTTTAACCTGGGGCGAAAATCCTTATGACCTCGACTCTCATTTAACAGGCCCCATGGCCGATGGCAACAGATTCCATATGTATTACAACGATCCTGTACCTTACGGTGGCGATGTAAACCTTGATGTTGACGATACCTATAGTTACGGTCCGGAAACAACAACCATTGAGACTTTTCACGATGGTTTATACAGATTTTCTATTTTTAACTATTCCGACCAGGGTTATGATGGTGGAAATGGTATCTACACTTCGCCAACCCGCGTAGAAGTTTACGATTATAGTGGATTGGTTTCTTCTTTTACCGCACCTGCTTTCTCTGCCGGAACTGGTAATACCTGGAGAGTTTTAGAGATTAGTGTTTCGGGAGGAACCTATAATCTGGTTCCTGTAAATGCTTATTTATATTCTTCTTCAAGCAGTTATGTTGAAAAATCGGGTGATAAAAAACCTGCCATGATATTTAATGATAATAGCTTTTAGTTATACCACATTCTAAAATAAAAAAGCTGCCTCATATTGGGGCAGCTTTTTTTTGGTGTTCTTCGTTACAGTTGAACTTGTGAGGCGAGTGAGAAATCCAGCTTCCCTTTTCTTTCCTTTTTTCTTGAAATAAAAGTAACAAACCTGCCTGCGCAGCCAGGCAGGACATCAAGGCCCGGCAATCGCCAACCCGCCTCGGCCAAAATGTTGATTTTTCAAGCGAAGTAGAAAAATAATGACCAATTCTTTTCGTGGGTCTGTTTTGAAGCCAGGATTTTATTTATTGCTCCAGTTTATTCAATGTCATTATTTTAAAAGGTAAACCCCTTCGCCGAAAAGTCTATCATTTGGCTATTTTTATCTTTAGACACTGTCCGAGCCGCTCCGTGCCTTGCCATGGCCTGCCCACGGTGTTTCAGCTGGAAAATCTATGCTTCAGTTTTTCGTGATTTCGTTCAATCGAACAGTCTTAGGCAAGCCGCTTCCCGCTCCGCTACGATCCTAAGACTTCCGAAGGAATGTCTGCGACCGCCTCAGCAAAAAGGCGTTAAACGGAGGGATGTTGTGGAACGATAAGGAAAAGAAACTGTTTGACGACGTTAGCGCCAGCTAAAAGGAGGAGTTTTTCTTTTCCCGTTCCACAATGTCCCGGAGTAGCCTTTTTGATGCAGCGGTGATTTTTGCTCTCCTTTTTCTAAAAAAGGAGAAAAGAAAAAGACTTCCTTTTCTAATTCCACCACATTATCAGGTAATTTCGAAAGAGCCGAGCTTGTGAGGCGACTGAGAAATCTCTTGATTATAATCGTTTTTCCTTAGGCTAAAGTATTGCAGGCCTTAATGAATCAACCAATTGCTGGAATTCCTTTCTGTTTGAATTGTCAATGGGTTCCATGGGGGGCGATTTAATGCTCAGCGGATTGATGGGAACGCCATTGTGATAAACACGAAAATCGAGATGTGGCCCTGTGGCCAGACCTGTGGATCCCACAAAACCCAATATTTCGCCTTGTTTTAATCGTTTACCAACCTGCAAACCTTTGGCAAAGCCATTCAGGTGCATATAAACGGTGGTATAATTACCATTGTGTTTTATTTTAACAAAATTTCCACCTCCCGATTTTTGATATCCTTTATCTATAACCACTCCATCGCCAATGGTGAAAACAGGAGTTCCGGTTGGGGCGGCATAGTCCACTCCATGATGAGCCCGATATATTTTCAGAACCGGATGAAAACGCTTGTTGCTAAATCCGGAACTGATGCGGCTGTATTGAAGGGGAGCTTTCAGGAAACTTTTTTTCAGGCTGTTACCTTTTTCGTCGAAGAAGGTTCCTTCATCTTTTTGAACATAATAATAGGCTTCGTAGTTGATGGAGTTGTGATTGAAATTGGCAGCAAAAATATTACCTATTCCAATGGTGTCGCCTTCAACCACCATATGTTCCAGAAATACCTTGAAATGGTCGCCTTTCTGAATGCCAAAGAAATCGATGGACCAGCCATATATTTCCGAAAGCTCTATGGCAACTTGTGGGTCAATATTTTTCTCGTCGAGCGATGCCCACAACGAAGATTTAATAACCCCCGTAATGGTGTCGAGCACTATTTTAACATCTTTTTTCCCGGTAAAAACCTTCACCACGCTATCGAAATGCATCACCACATAATCCACCTTGTTTTTTTCATAAATAAGGTATTTACATGTCTTTAGACTATCGTCGGTTTTAAGAATATGATAGGTGTTTCCGGCTTTCATTCTGCGTGAATCGAAGACATATTTTGGATAGTTTTCAACCTGAAGCACCTGATTATAATCTAATTTCTGCATGGCCAGGATATCCGCCAAATTTTGGTTTTTTCTTATTTGATATGTTTCAATGGAGAGGCTATCGACATTGATATTGAAAAACAAATCCTTTTGCATGGTGATTTCGGCTTCGTTGCTGTGTTCGGCAGGTTTATTTCGGCACGAAAAAAGCAAAAGTCCGAGGATGAAAATCATCCAGATGTAATAAAATCTCATAAGCTGTGGTTTAACGGCTGGCAAAAGTAAAGATTAATGATGTTGGTTGATATTTTTTTGTGTTATGAAATGTGAATAAGCGTAGGAAAGGTTTTACAGCCAATAATATATGATGCTGCCTTGGATTGTTTTTATAATTTATTTGAGGGAGCAAATTAAGCCAGTTGATTTATTATTTCCTGAAGCGGAATAGCAGCCACACCAATACTCTCATCACCCGCACCATAGTAAACCATCAGTTGCTGTGTTAGGGGGTGAATGATGGCTCCGTTTGAAAAAACCACATTTTTTACAAAAGCATTTTTTTCATAATCGGTTTCGGGAATCAGGATGGGCGAAAGGTCAGCAATGATTTTGAGTGGATTGTTAATGTCGAGAAGCATGGCACTGAGTGAGTAGACTTCTGATGAATCGACCGGATGAGGTGCCACCCCATGATAGATAACTAACCAACCCGCCGATGTTTTAATTGGGGGAGGGCCACCGCCAATTTTCAGCACATTCCATTGGTTTTTACCTGGTCTGAGCAAAACATGATAATCGCCCCAGTGAATAAGGTCGGGCGACGATGAAATCCAGATGGCGGGTTTGGCAAAGGGCATGGTTTCAGGGCGATGAAGTGCGTAGTAAAGCCCATTTATTTTTTCGGGGAAAATGGCAACATCTTTATTGAGAGGGTGAAATATAATTCCAAGTCGTGAAAGTGTTTTAAAATCGTTGGTTTTTACCAGCGAAGTAACATATCCATCGTCGGAAACAGCAGTGAAATTGATGTAAAACGATTCGTCTATTTGCGTAACGCGGGCATCTTCTATGCCAAAGTTCTCATTTTCGCCATTGGGCAAAAGCCAGGGTTCGTTATCTGTTTTAAAATGGATGCCATCGTCGCTCATGGCCAGCCGAAAATGCGATAATGAGCTTAAATAATCCTGGCCTTTCCAGCGGTATTTTCTAACATCGGACAAATCGAGGTCTTTGTCGTGGCTGTTCAGCTCAAAAAACGACATTTTAGCCTCACCGGAGCTATTGTCGATAAACGGAATTCTGCATTTTCCATCAACGGCAATGGGCTGCTCGGCCACACGGAGCAGCAGACAGATTTTTTTTTCGAAGATAAACGCAGCAGGATTAAAGACCCCCAGTATTTTAAAATCGGCATGAAGTGGTAGCAGATCGGAGGGCTTAATGATGGGGTTTTCGGCTATTCGTTGAAGCATGATTTTTTTATGTTTAAGTTACGAAATATTTTTGGTTGATGTAAAGCGGGAAACAATTATTTACCCGAATTATTTCCTCATTGGAAATAGCATTAGTTTTGCCATAAGCACTACGATTATGCATAAAGAAATAAATCAGGAATTACTTGCAGATTTCCTCAAGGATTTGCAATTGGGCGGTAAGCTGAGCCGGTTGGCGTATAAAAAGGGATTTAGCCTTTACGAAGATGGGAATTGTTCGCTGATGATGTCGGGGATTAATGAATTTGAGTATTTGGTTGAAGATGATTACAACGATTTTAAGACAAAAATCAAGTTTGCTGAAAAGAATGTGAGTTACGAATGTTCCTGTGCTTCGTCGGTGGTTTGTGCCCATGTTTTTGCGGCTTCGCTGCAAACGCAGCAAGAGTTGAATCGTATTTTTCAATCTGAAATAGCCGGAAGCGTTATTTATTCGCGCGAAGGAATGATGGTTCGGGTTTTGGAAGAGCGGAAAGAAAAATCGCTGGCAGAGAAGTATCACATCGATTTTGCTGACAATATTCACGGAGAACACCAGCTACACGCAGAAAGCGGAAATACTTATTTTTTAAGCTTTTACGATTTTGAAAAGAAGCTGGGCTATTGCTCGTGCCCTGATTATCAGACCAATAAATTGGAAACCTGCAAGCACCTTATGTTTGCTTTCGATTATTTTGCCACCCAATATAATGTGGAGCAGCTACCGGCTCAGACTTATCCGTTTCTCGAAATTTTCCGGCATCCCCTGAAGAATTATCAAATTGCCTGGTTTTTTCCCCATAAACCCGAGGCAGAAATAAGCACCATACTTTCGGAGTTTTTCGATGCCGAACAGGTTTATTTAAAAAATAAGCTGGATGAGCTTCACGTTTTTCTGGAAAAAATTCAATCTTTCAAGCTGGTAAAAATTCGATCCGAAGTTAAGAAATACATTGCCGGCTATTTTGAAGCAAAGTCGCTGCAGGAGCAATTTGAAAAACTGAATATTCCTGATGGATTGCTTCATAGAAATTTGTTTGCCTATCAAAGAGAAGCAGCTCTGTTTATTGGTGGCAGGAAGGGTGCAATTCTGGCCGACGAAATAGGATTGGGAAAATCGGCGGAGGCTTTGAGTGCCGCCATGCTCAAGATTGATTTTTTGGGTTTTTCGAAGGTGCGGATACTTTGCCCCGATCATTTAATTTCGCATTGGGAGCGGGAAATTGAGTTGTGGGTTTCTGAAGCCTACCGCGAGTGTTTCTTCTTAGAGAGTTTTAATGAAATAAGCCTGAAATCGTCTGTCGATTTTTTAATAATTGATGAGGCACAGAAAATAGATTATTACGAGTCGGGAATTGTTAAAAAGCTACATCAGATTGATTTTAAGCATATTCTTCTGATTACCGACAGCACTGTGGAATCGAGCCTTATCAAGTACTACACCATGGCCTCGCTTATCGATCAGCATTTGTTGACTCCGCTTTGGGAGCTGTCGTATAAGCATTGTTTATACGATGCCCACGATGCCAGTAAAATTTTAGGTTATCATCATTTAGATATTGTAAATCAGCGTCTTGAAGGCGTATATCTGCGACGCAGCAGAACCGAAGTAGCTTCGCAGCTTCCCAGAGCCGATGTGGTTAAAATTCCGGTGGCTTTATCGAAAGAATTGCTGTCAGAGCAATCCTATACAGCGGGAAAAATACTTCAATATGCCAAAAAAGATCAGTTGAATCAATTTGAAGTTCTGCAACTTAGAAACGGGTTGCAGCAGCTTTTTAGGTTAAGTCAGTGGACAAGAACCCTGGAAATCAATGAGCAAACCACTCCCAAAATGCTGGAGTTCATGCATTTCATATCGTATAAACTCATCTTAAAGGAAGATGAAAAGGTGCTGATTTTTGTTTCATCCGCGTCCATTCAAAATCAGATTCTAAGGTTTTTGACACAGGAGAGAAAGTCAGCAGCAATATGGAAATCGCCTCATCAAACAGAGCAATTCCTTTTGTTGGCCGAACAATTTCAGGCGGAATTGCCCAAAGCCAGCCATTATGTTTATTATCATCTTCCCACTGAAGTGGAATTGCTGGCCGAAAGAGTGAAGAGAGAATCGGAAGCATTGGAAGGCATACACCAAAAGCGTTTTTATTTGTTTTGTTCTTCGAATAGCATGGAATCGTGGCTTTATGATTGGAGCAAAACGAAACCCCATTTTTTAAAACAGCTAAATCGGTTTGTTAACGAGTCATCGGGTGTTGCCGATTTAAGCCTTCGGCTTAAGGAAGAATTGATTTACGAGCTAAAAAGTATGCTGGCCGGCAAAGCCGAATTGCCCCTGAAAAATTATCAAATCAGTCTTTTCGAAACCAATACCGTGGCTGAGGCTGGTGAATTAATCAAAGAACAGGATGGGAATGGTGATGGTTCACTACATTCCTTTTTCTCTACCTTTATCGAGGGCGTAAAAAAATTCAACGATTTGAGTCCGGCTCAAAAGAATGCCTTTCTATCTGGCAGATTTGAGGTAACAGAAAAAGAAGGCGAGTTTACTGTAAAGATAAAAACAAAACCATAATCTGTTGATAATTATCAGATTAATATGTGTTCTTTTTTAAAGGAATCTGTTTTTCCACCCCGATTTGGTAAATTCGACCAATTCGGCAATGCCATGCTTTTTTAGGGTTTCCAGAGCAATCTCATAGCCACCATTCAACTCGTGAGGTTGGTGTGCATCGGAGTTTAAAACGATGGGTATGCCCATTTTTTGTGCCTGCAGGGCAATTTGGGGTGATGGAAATAGCTCTTTGCAGCGACCTTTGTAAATTCCCCTGGAATTCACTTCGAGCACCATATTGTGGCCTTTTATCAGTTTGAGCGTGGCTGCAATTAAATCGGTGTACCATTTATCGGTGGTTAGAAAATGCCTGTCCTTATTGTGCATTTTAATTTTATCTAAATGGCCAACCACATCGGGTTTCTGGGTTTCAATCATATTCATGGTTTGTTCGTAAAAGGTTACAACTCCTTTTTTAATATCCCCATCGAAAATGTCTGCCACTCCCTTATCCCAAACCAAGGGGTCGGACCCATCGATAAACCACATGCGGTTGTTTTTTTCGTTTAAAACCAAATGAATGCTTCCGATGAGATAGTCAATGGCAGCTTGTTGACGAAAAAAACTGTAATCGAAGCTGTGATTAGGAATAAAATCGGCTTCGATGCTCGTAAAGATATTGAGTCTCCCCTGAAATTCAGTTTTTAGAGAATCTATACTTTCGAAATATTCGCTAAGTCTTTCGGGATTGATGGAGAATGAATTGTTGAAGCGGACGGGGGCGTGATCGGAAAAGCCCAACGAGTGAAAGCCAAGCTCCAGGGCTTTTTGGCAATAGAGTTTCATTTCGTCGCTCCCATCGGAGAAATTGCTGTGCGTGTGGAAATTAGAGTATATCATTTTTTAAAATTAACCTTGCAAATTTAGTTATTGCCCCTGATATTCCGAAGAATTGATGAAATCTTTATGGAATATTAACCACTAAGTAAATATTCCGGATGATGGTAAATCCCGCTATTTTAAACCGACGCTCAAGGTTGCGAAAACTTCCTGAGCGGTGAGTGAAGGCACTGAATTTTCCTGATTTTCTTTGAAAAGCAACAGGATTTTGGTGTGTTTTCCAATGGGTTGCCATCGACCGGGATGGATGGGCTTATTGGGGGGGAAAAGTCCAACTGCAAAAACTCCCAAAGCGGCGGCAATATGCAGGGGGCCGGTGCTGGCAGCAATCAGAGCATCGCTTTGGCTGATGAAGGCAATAAATTCTTCGAGACCGAATTTCCCGCTCATGTCCTGAACCTGAGGGAAAGGATCAACCAGTTTCTTTCTGAAAAGTTTCCCTTCGTCCTCGGTTCCGCTGATAAAAATATTGAACTTTTCGGGGGGAAGAAGTTGAATGAGTTGGGCAAAATTCTCCAATCCCCATTCCACGGCGCTGCCTTTTGATTTGGGGTGAAGAATGATGTTTTTTTTGCCCGATGATAGAATCTTTTTGTGTTCTTCCTTAAGTAAAAAATTGCATTGGAAGCCGTAAAAATTTCCGATTTCATCGATACTCAAGGATTTTTTAATTCCAAGTGGGGCAAGCAATTTGATGTTTAACTGAGCTTCGTGAAGGTTCGATTTTTTGCGCGAAAAATGAAGTAATTTGTTGCAGGTGAGCCAGTGAAACCAACGGTGAGAAGTGCCAATTCTTACTGGAATTTTGGCTTGCTTAGCCAGTTGAGCTATTTGTTTCCGGGGGAAGACATGAATAATGTAGTCGAACTTATATTGCTGAATTATAGATACTTGTTCGTGAATTGGGCGTTTGGATAGCATTGAGTAATCGATAAACTCGTCCACATGTTTTGACAGTTTAACAATGGGTTGAGTATAGGTCTGTCCCAGAAAAACCACTGTACAATCGGGAAATTGGTTTTTAATAATTCCGGCCAGGGGAAGCGTGAGAATTACATCGCCAATGCTGTCGGTACGACTGATGAGAATTTTCATGTATTCAGGCTTAGAGATGATTCTTTTTATTCAGTTCGCGTATTTTTATGTACTTTAAGAATGTCGCATTGGCCGACAGCCTGCAAATGATGAAGCCATAATAACCATCCAGGAAACCTAATTTGAAAAAATAATCGCGGATAAATTTCCAGAAAGACTTGTAGAAAGCGATGAGTAAATTCGATTTTTTACCATTTTTAAATGCCTCGCGGGCGCCGATATCGGTAAATTTGTTGTATTGGGCAACATGCTCACTGATAGAATGATAGGAATAGTGAAGTAAATCGCCGGGCAGAAATTTTAGCGTACTTCCGGGGGCAAGCTCACATTTGTCGTGGGGATTGATGCCGGCAAACCGACCTTTTTTTCTGTTCCACAAACGGAGTTTTTGATCGGGATACCAGCCTGAGTGTTTGATAAATCGTCCACAATAATTCGTTAGCCGGTTGAAATAATATCCATCGGCTGAATTGTTGTTTTTTGCTTCAATAATCGATGCTTTTAATTTATCCGAAACCACCTCATCGGCATCGAGGGAGAGCACAAAATCGTTGGATGCCTGGTCAATGGCATAATTTTTTTGCTCAATATGCCCTTCGAACCGGTGTTCGATAAAAACAACCCCGTGTTTTTTGCAAATTTCTTTGGTTTTATCGGTCGAGAAACTATCAACCACAAGGATTTCGTCGGCAAAATCGCTGACAGAATCCAGGCATCTGAAAATGTTTTTTTCTTCGTTTAGTGTGATAATGACAACAGAGAGCTTAACCATAAAAGACCACTGAAATTGGTTGACGAAGATAGTTATTTTAGAATAATCAGTTTATATTAAATAAGCTTAACATTTTGGTTGATGGGTTCATGGATATTATTTGCAAATTTGCATTTAAAATTTTTGGTCATGGTTATCGGATTTATTACATGGAATGTGAACCCCGAGATTATTAATCTGGGTTTTATTGCTCCCCGTTGGTATGGTTTGTTGTTTGCTTCCACCTTTTTGGTGGGCTATGTGATTATGCAAAAATTCTTCAAAAAGGAAGGGGTTCCCGATAAAGTTCTCGATACATTAACCACCTATATGCTTGTGGCTACGGTAATTGGAGCCCGTTTGGGACATGTTTTTTTCTATGAACCTGCCTATTATTTGGCGAATCCCATCGAGATTTTTTATGTGTGGGAAGGTGGATTGGCCAGTCATGGTGCTGCCATAGGAATTCTTATAGCCCTTTATATATTTGCTAAACGCGAAAAGCGCGATTATTTGTGGACAGTAGATAGGGTAGTAATAGTTACGGCCCTGGGTGGTATGCTCATCAGATTGGGTAATTTAATGAACTCCGAAATTTATGGTCATATTACCGATTTGCCCTGGGGATTTATTTTTGTTCGTGATGGCATGACAGACCCACGCCATCCCACACAGATTTACGAAGCCTTTAGCTATTTGCTCATTTTTATTTACCTCATATACTATTACTATAAGAAAGATGCCAAAACCGCCAATGGTTATTTGTTGGGCATGTTTTTAATTCTGGTTTTCGGAATGCGCTTTTTTATAGAATTTGTGAAGGAGGATCAGGTAGCTTTCGAGAATGGCATGATGCTGAATATGGGTCAGTTACTCAGTATTCCGGCTGTTTTGGGGGGTGCTTATTTGGTTTGGCGAAGCCGAAAGTTCAATGAGCTTCCGTTGGCTAAATAATTGAACATCGCTAAAAAACTCCATAAAATCCGCTTCCAGCTCTGAATAATACAGCTGCAGAATCTCTGTGGCTTTGTTCATGTTTCCCAATTCGCCTGTGCGGCGATGCATCCCCAGAAAAACCTGATGTAGATGTGGTATGGATTGATAAGTTCCAAGCCAGTTGCGCAATATCATAAAGGGGACAATGCGTTGAGCCCGTGGTGGTAAAGTCAGATAATTTTTAATTAGAAGGATATAGATTTCCTGTACAAAAACTGAGAGCTCGCGATTGGAATATTGTTGCCAGTGAGCTGCCAGAAAATGATCGTAATAGATGTCGGCCACAATACCCGCATACCGGTTGAAGTGTGGTTTAATGAGTGTAGTGGTATGCTTAAAGATGGGATGAGCATCGGTGAATTCGTCGATGGCTCTGTGGAGCAAAAGTCCGGTTTTTATATCGGTTTCGTAGTTTTTCCAGGCATCGCCTTTCACCATGTCGCCGATTAAATTTCCAAGAGCGATTTTCTTATGATCGCCCGAAAGATATAAATGAGCCAGAAAGTTCATTTAGTATAGACCAGTATTTTTAAATTCGCTCACGATCCCCAGTTTTCGCGGTCGAGACTACGGTAGTTAATGGCTTCGGCAAGATGTTCGTTTTGAATGCTTTCTGATGATTCCAGGTCGGCAATGGTTCTTGCAACTTTAAGAATTCTATCGTAGGCACGGGCCGAAAGGCTTAGACGTTCCATGGCATTTTTCAGCAGTATTTTGCCTTCGGGGTTGAGTTTGCAATAAATCTGCAATTGCTTGCTCGACATTTGAGCATTGGCATGAACTTTAGAATCATCGTCAAAACGTTCGGTTTGGATGTTTCGGGCTTTAATTACCCGTTCACGTACCAGAGAACTTTTTTCGCCTTTAACATCGCTATCCATCTCTCTGAAAGGAACAGGAACCACTTCCACATGAATGTCGATGCGGTCGAGCAATGGGCCCGAAATTTTGTTCAGGTATTTTTGAACCACGCCGGGTCCGCAAACGCAATCCTTGTCGGGATGGTTGTAATAGCCACAGGGACAGGGATTCATGGCGGCTATGAGCATGAAATTGGCGGGATATTCCACCGAAAGTTTGGCGCGGGAAATAGTTACCACTCTGTCTTCCATGGGTTGCCGCATCACTTCGAGCACAGTGCGCTTAAACTCGGGGAGCTCGTCGAGAAAGAGAACTCCGTTTTGAGCCAGCGATATTTCGCCGGGCTGAGGATAGCTTCCCCCGCCGACAAGGCCAGCATCTGAAATGGTGTGATGGGGAGAGCGGAAAGGCCGAACGGAAATGAGTGAATCGTTTCGCTTTAGCTTTCCGGCAACCGAGTGTATTTTGGTGGTTTCCAGTGCTTCGTGAAGGCTGAGCGGAGGAAGAATACTGGGCATTCGCTTGGCGAGCATAGTTTTTCCAGCCCCAGGAGGACCAATAAAAATGACATTATGCCCACCTGCAGCGGCAATTTCAAGGGCTCTTTTAATATTTTCCTGGCCTTTTACATCTTCAAAATCGAATTCATAGGCGTTTAGGTTGGAGTAGAATTCTTTACGGGTATCGAGAATTTCTCTCTCCAGATTTTCCTTACCATCAAAGAAGTCGATAACTTCCTTAATACTCTCGGCGCCATACACTTCCAGATTGTTCACAATGGCGGCTTCGCGGGCGTTCTGTTTGGGAAGAATAAATCCCCTGAATCCTTCTTCGCGGGCTTGAATGGCAATGGGAAGCGCGCCTTTAATGGGTTGCAGAGAACCATCGAGCGAAAGCTCACCCATGATGATGTATTTGTCGATATTGTTGGATTTCATTTGTCCGGAAGCCGCCAGAATTCCCGTGGCAATGGTTAAATCGTAGGCCGAGCCTTCTTTGCGAATATCGGCGGGAGCCATATTAATTACAATCTTCTTGCCGGGCAAGCGGTAACCAATTTGCTTGAGAGCGGAGTCTATTCGTTGCTGACTTTCTTTCACAGCGCTATCGGGCAATCCAACTAAAAAGAAACTAACTCCTTGATCCACATTAACTTCAACAGTTATGGTGATGGCGTTTACACCAATCAGTGTGCTTCCGTATGTTTTTATTAGCATAAGAGGGAACGTTTTGGGAAGGCTAATTTAGGAAAATGCCGCGATTTATTGGACTATAAATATAATTTCTTCATCCAGGGCCTTTTATTGATGTGAAAGCGGTAGCCCACGTAGATACGGAAATAGTTATAGTTTGTAATTTCCGACATATCGGCTAAGGCATCGCTCATAAAAGCGTCGGCTTCATAAAAAATACCGCCATACCATTTGTCGCCATTATAGCCCGCAGTGAGTCGGAGAAAAATAGAAACGGCCAGCGATTGTGAATAAGTTTCTTCGCGATCGTCGAAATATAGCTGATTTCCTGCATTATACATAAAGCCCTGAATGAGAGCTCCGTGAATGTAAAATCTCTTCTTAATGGCGAAGGTATGCATATAACCGCCGGTTAAACCCACTCTCACATAGGCTGCCTCTTTAAAATCGGGATATATATTGCTGGTGAGCGAAGTGTCGGCTAGTGTTAAAGGCACCGCAAAATCTATGGATTCCAGATTGGTAATGAACCCCAAAACTGGTGACCCGGCACTTTTGAGCTGACGGTCAATTTGCCATAAGGCCGCTGTGTTCGAGAATTTTTTGTGGTTAAAAGTATAGTATAGAGAAAAATCGAAGATGAAATTATTGATGGTTGGAAAGGTGGGATAGTTTTGGTGTGTTTGGAAATAATTGGGCGAAAAATCTTCGATATTGTCCATATAAAACCCAGTCGTCATCCTGTAATAGGTCGTCATACGAAATTTTCGACCTGTTAGACCAAATTGCAGCGATGAATTTTCGCTAATTCCTTTTTTGGAATCGACAAAATTAAAACCGTTGAAGCTATGGGTGTATTCGAAGGTAAACCATTCATAATCAAAGGCAAGACCAAAACCCATGGGGTTATTTGTGGCGAAAGAAAGATCGTTTGCGGCTTTCACATTGGTTAAGTCAATCACGCTTTGTTTTTGGGCTCCAACCAGGGTGAGATGAAACCAGTCGCGATAGCTTTTTATATAGTTGGTGTCGAATTTAACGACTTCGTTTTTAGCATTTACAGTATCCTTTTCCGAAGCCATCATAGGCTGAATAATCAGGAAGAGGCATAAAACAATAAATTGAAATTTCCCGGACATAGAATTAGTTTGCGGTAAATTTAGATAATGTTTCAATAAGTTGGTCTTGTTTGAAAGGTTTGCTGATGAAATCATTCATGCCTGCACTGAGGCTTTTTTCCATATCGGCTTGCATGGCATTGGCTGTCATGCTGATGATTGGGGTTGGTTTCAGATTTTTCTCTTGCTCATATTCACGGATAATACGGGTTGCTTCGAGCCCATTCATCTCGGGCATTTGCATATCCATAAGAATTACATCGTAGTTGTTCAACTCAAATTTCTCAACAGCTTGTAAACCATTTTCGGCCAAATCTACTTTATGCCCCAGTTTTTTTAGAATGGTCAATGCTACTTTTTGATTGATGAGATTGTCTTCGGCAATGAGAATCGAAAGCTCGCGGGTTATTTTTTGTTTCGATTCGCTGGTATTTATTTCCGGGCCAATTTGTTCCTCGCTAAATAGCACCTGCATTAATGTTCGTTTGAGTTGCTCAAGTTTAATGGGTTTGTATAAGTAAGCCTGAAACCCCGCTGCAATAAACTCTTGTTTGTGGTTGAGCTGAGTCATGGATGAGAGTAGGATGAGCCGTGTATTTTGAGTTAAGGGGTTGGTTCTTACCATTTTGGCAAAGCTAAATCCATCAATGTCAGGCATCATATAATCCGAAAGAACAAAGTCGTATCTGTTTTGTTCCAGAAATGATTTTTTAAGCAAATCGAAGGCTTCGTGGGCCGAAGTTGCTGTGTCGCTTTGGCAGCCCCAGAACTCCAGATATTTTTGAAGAATTTTGATATTGGTTTCGTTATCGTCGAGAATAAGAGCTTTGAGTCCGGCAAGTTCTATTTCGGGTTGCTGATATAATTTGCTCATATCCATAGTGAAACGGGCATTAAAACCAAAGGTGCTTCCTTTTCCAACTTCGCTTTCGGCAAACACATCGCCTTTCATTATGTTGGCCAGCCTTTTGGAAATAATCAGTCCAAGTCCGGTACCTCCATATTTTCGCGTTGTTGAAACATCCACCTGGCTAAAGGGTTTAAAGAGTTTGTTCATTCCTTCCTTAGAAATTCCAACCCCATTGTCTTTAATTTTAAAAACGATTTCGGCTTCGTCGTAAAAGGTTGAAACGAGTTCGGCATAAATCACTACTTCGCCGCCATCGGGGGTAAATTTGATGGCGTTATTGGCAAAGTTGAGTATAATTTGTTTTAGGCGCACCGGGTCGCCCAACAGTTGGTGCTGCACATCAACTTTGACATAAGTAATGAGTTCGATGCGTTTTTGCTCGGCTTTTAGTACCAGCATATCCGCTATTTCGCTAATGATATCGGAGATATTGATGGGCGTTTGTTCCAGCTCAATTTTCCCCGCCTCAATTTTCGAAAAGTCGAGAATATCGTTGATGATGCTCAGCAAGCTGTTCGACGAAGTGTTTATGATGTCGAGATATTCTTTTTGTTCGGAGGTTAGCGGGGTTTGTTTAAGAATTTCTGTCATGCCCATGATTCCATTCATGGGGGTTCGTATTTCGTGGCTCATATTGGCCAAAAACTCCGATTTTGAGTTATTGGCAATAATTGCTTTTTCCTTGGCAACAATCAGCTCATTGATTAAATTTCGCCTTTCGGTGATGTCGGTTATAAATGTCAAAACCTTTTGTTGGCCATCTTCACCAACAAGAAGAGTGGTATCGGCCAGAACAAATTTTTCTGTATTGTCCTTGGAAATCAGGCGCCAATCGCGGCGCAAATCTTTTTTTCCCCTGTATAAATCATAGTAGTCCCGTTGAAGCGTATCGTGGTCTTCGCCATTTACAATGCTCCAAATATTTTTGCCTTGCAAATCGAACAATGAGCAGTTGAGCATTTCGCAGAAAGCCGGGTTTACATATTCGAAAACTGCATTTTCATTGGAAACCGCCATTCCAATGGGTGTATTTTCAATGATATTCCGAATTCGCTTTTCGCTATCCTTGAGTTTTTGTGCCGATGATTTGTAGAGCTTTTCAATGGATTTCCATTGCTGCATGGCCTGCTTCAGATAGTTGTTTTCCCGCTGCAGACTTTCAATCTGAGCTTGAAGTTCGCGTAGATTTTCCATGGTTAGAAACGATTAAGTTCGGGGTAAACTATGTCTAATCCGCATTTTAAATTTTCGAGGTATTTAATGGCATCTATAACAAATTCTTTGGGGATAATGCTGCCGTGCTGAGGCAAAATGGCTTCAATGGTTTTGTCTTTGAGTTTCAGAGCAAATCCTTTAGAAGCTATGTTCGAAGCCATATAGTCGAGGTGAAACAAGTCGAGTTTCATGGTGTGGTCTTCAAAGTCGTCCACAACTAATTTCCAGTTGATGTCTAAGGCTGCCCAAATATCGCCCGAAAGCAGAAATCCGCTTTCCATGTCAAGAGTTGCAAAAGCCCCCGGGAAATGTAGAAAGGGAGCTTCGATAAATTCCAGCGCTTTACCGCTTTCGAATTTATATTGGAAGTTATTATCGCTGCCAATGCTGTAAAACCTGTAATTGGCAGTACCATAGTGAGGAAGCAAAACATTGGTGCGGTCGGAGGAGATAATATGAAGCTGAGGCAAGAATGCCAGCCAATCAATCATCGAAGCCGCCACATCGGGGTCCTGATGGCAAAGCACCAATCCTTTCAATTTGTCAGGTTCAATGATTTCCTTAACTCTTGATTTTACAAACTCAAAGTAATTTCGGTTGCCCGGATCCACAAGAATGGCTTCATCGCCATCGACAATGAGGTAGGTATTGCAACGAAAAGCTGTTTCCTCGGGTATTCCAAGCCAATAAATCTTATGATTTTGGCCATTGTCGAACAGGAGAGTCGGTTGGCTAAGAAGCTGACTGATAGATATATTAAGTGTGGTTAAATTGAGCGCGTTCATTTTGCAGATTCTTTTAATTTCAAATATAATGAAAAAATTATGAAATTCATAAGAAATAAAAAACGAATATAGAAAAAGGTGTTGTTTAGGTTTATCTAACTAAACATCGAAGGGGTTTTCAAAAGAGAAAGTGCTTCCTATTCCTTTTTGGCTTTCAACCAATAGTTTGCCGCCGAGCAATTCGGCCAATTGTTTGCTTATGGTAAGTCCGAGCCCACTTCCTCCATATTTTCGGGTAATGGTTTGGTTGCTTTGCGAAAATGGTTTGAAAATATCTTTAAGCTCCTCTTCGGTCATGCCAATTCCGTTATCGGTGATTTGGGTTAGCAGGCTAACTTTGTTATCGATTCGTTGAGTCTGACTTATTTTAATGATAATTTGTCCGTTGCTTGTAAACTTATTGGCATTACCCAAAAGGTTATAAAGTATTTGTTTATAGCGAGTTATGTCGCCACGGAGAATTTGGGGAATTTGTTGGTCAAATTCTAAAGAGAAGGTATTGTTGTCGATAATCTGATTGATATGGAATGACTGCAGGAGCAGTTGAACTTCGTCGTGGAGGTTAAATGTAGTATTTTCGAGGAGTACCAACCCCGATTCAATTTTAGAGAAATCGACCAAATCGTTGAGCAGATTGCTCATATGTTTGGAAGCGGATGAAAGGATTTTGAAATAGGTTTTTGAGTCATCATCCATATTATTATCTTCCAAAAGGTTGATTACGTTGATGATAACCCCCAGCGGATTTCTTATTTCATGGCTCATGACGCCCATGGCTAAGTTTTTTTCGTTCAGGGCTTCAATGGTTTTCGACCTTTCAATCTCAATTTCCTGTCGAACCAAATCAAGCTCCAGAAATACTCTAACTTTCGATTGGAAAATCTCAATATTTATTGGTTTTGTTAAATAGTCAACAGCGCCTTTGCGATAACCTTTGAAAATGCTGAATTCATCGTAGAACACGCCGCTGATAAAAATAATGGGGGTTTTGGCGTTTCTATATCCGCTTTGAATGATTTCAGCCAATTGATAGCCATCCATTTCGGGCATTTGCACATCGAAAATGAGCAATGCAAAAGAGTGACTATTAATCAGATAAATGGCTTCGCGAGCTTTGGTAGTTGTCTTTATTTCAACATTTAGATGGCTTAGAGCTGCTGACAAACTAACCAGATTTTGTTTATCATCGTCAACAATAAGCACTCGGGGGCTATGTGGTTGAACAGGCATATTTATGGTTTTTTGGTCGGTTATTGTTTTGGTTCTTTGGGGAATTTGTTAAAAAGTTTTGTGATGATGTTTTCTATCTTTTTCCAGTCAGTTTTCGCGTTTAAGACTTCTTTGGCAATGCCCTGATAAGCCAGTTGTTTCTTTTGAACATCGAAAATATCGAGAATTAAAGTTCCTTCTTTATAGTCGAAACTGTGCATGGTAGTGTAGGGAGAAACTCCCCCCGGATTGTTATAACCCCAGGGTCCGCTGTAATAATCAACAGTTATTCCGCTGGAATAGTAGTCGTTGTAGGTGGATGTGCCTGTTTTTTCGTTGATGATGACAAAAATATTCACTGCCAGATCCGGCATACCTGTGGATTTTGTATATCCCCTTTTTTCTAATTCACTTCCAACAAATTCCCTCAGCTTTGCTTTGTCTTTATCCGATAGAATATCATTGCTTTGTTTGTTGAAAGGCAGGAAGTTATAGGTTTTATATTGTGTAAAATCTATTCCTGAATCAACATCAGAAGCAATTTTCAAGGTTGAACACTGGATAAAAAGGAAAGGAATCAATAAAAAAAGAAAGATTATTTTTTTCATAAATACGGGTTGCTTAAGTTTTTAAAATGGGAATAAATATACAAAACAAAATTTGAAAATGCTTGATTAAATTTGAAAAGAAACGTGAAAAAGGACCTGATTGCACAATTAAACTATATACGATCGCGGGAATCCTTGAGAACATTGTATAAAAATTCGCGGGCTCTGAAGAGCTGAGCTTTAACAGTTCCCAATGGCAAATCGAGTTCTTCGGCAATTTCTTCGTAGCTGTATTCCTTAAAATAGCGCAGCTCAACCAAAGTGCGGTAATGGGGTTTTAATTTGTCAACGATGCTGCGCATGAGCTGAATTTTCTGCTCGTTGATTACGGTTTCTTCGGGATCGAGGCCTCCGGAGTCGATGTTTTGAGAAATATCGGGACCGTCATCGTCGGAAGATATGGGTTTGTCGATGCTAAGAGTTCGTTGTTTTTTCTTGCGGATAAAATCGATGGCGTTATTGGTGGCAATTTTAAAAAGCCAGGTGCTGAAAGCGTAGTTGGGGCTGTAAGATTGTATGTTTTTAAAGGCTTTGCCAAATGCTTCAATGGTTAAATCTTCGGCATCGGTGGCGTTGTTGGTCATTTTCAGAAGCATGAAATACAAGCTATCCTTGTAATTTTTCATCAGTTCGGCATATGCGTCGCGATTGCCTTTTAATGCATCTAAAACCAGCTCATAATCACGCTGAGCTTTATGTGTTAACTGACTACTTACTTCCATTGATTCTTAGGATAAATGAAATTGCTTACTACAATAAAGCTGTTAAACGCAAAAATGAACAGCTCTAATATTGGCGAAATTAAGAATAATTTTCTTTCTTTCAATTTGTTCATGCTGGTTTTCTGGATTATCAGAAAGCTTAGCAGTCGTGTTGCCATGAGTCCAATGGCCCAGTATAAGCAGAATTTAGAGTAAAGTTGCCAGGCAAATAAAGCATAAAGCACAAGTAATGATAAAGGATAGAGCGATAAAAGAAATCTGTGTTTGGCTTTATATAATTTCCCCACTGAAAGATGTCGTTTCTTTTGCTTGTACCATTGTTTGAATGTTTGTTTGGGTACGCTATAAGTAAAGGTTGCAGGGTCAATACAAATTTTAACATTCTGACTGTTAGCGGTTTGATTCACAAATAAATCATCGTCGCCCGAAGCAACTGTATAGTGGGAGATAAAGCCATTATTGGCATAAAAAAGCGATTTGCGGTAGGCTAAGTTTCTGCCAACGCCCATATATGGTACTTTGATGAGAGCAAACGAAAGGTATTGTTGGGCAGTAAAAAACGAGTAATAGCGGATGAAGAGATTCAAAATTCCCTTGCGCGGCTGATAGGGGCCATAGCCCAGAATAATCTGGGTTTTCTCGTCAAAACCCATCTGCATTTGTCTGATCCAATCCTTCGATTTTATTTCACAATCGGCATCGGTGAGTAAAATAATTTCGTTTTTTGCCGATTTAATGCCAATGGATAGGGGGAATTTTTTTCCTGGATAAAAGCTCACGCTGTGACTCATATTCACCACTTTGAGATGGGGGTATTGCTTAATGAGCTCATCGAGATACTCTTCCGTTTCGTCGTCCGAATGATCGTTTACCAACACCACTTCATAATCGGGGTAATCCTGACTGAGTATGGTGTGAAGATGTTTTTTAAGGTTAAAGAAGTCGTCGCGAGAGGTGATAACCACAGAAACGGGTTTTTCTATTCTCTTGTCGTTCTTAGGTTTGTAAAATGATAATCTGCTAAATATCAACCAAATGAAAACCATTTGTATGATAAACGACAACAGATAGATGCCGTAAATTAAAAAGTTGATATCGTAAAAATCGGGCATAAGGAGTCAATTAGCGAGCGAAAGTACAAAACCTTAACCAGCCATAATTGTGCCATATGAAAATTTAATAAACAGTATTTGTTGATAAAAAATAACAGCATTGATTTTGAATAGTTTAAAGAAGGGGTTAACAATTAATAACTTAGCAAAATAGGGCAGAATATGGCAATTGCTATCTTTGCAAAAAATATGAATTCATGAAGTTTAACATCAGCAAACTCGACGATAAAAGCAAAGCCCGGGCAGGAGAAATAACTACAGATCATGGCACCATTTTGACCCCTATTTTTATGCCAGTTGGAACTGTAGGAGCTGTGAAAGCAGTTCATATGAGCGATGTTAAAAACGATACCCATGCCCAAATTATTCTTGGAAATACCTATCATTTATATCTGCGTCCGGGCACTGATATTATTGAAGAAGCCGGCGGATTGCATAAGTTCAACGGGTGGGACAAGCCAATTTTGACCGACAGCGGTGGTTATCAGGTTTATAGCCTGGCAGGTACCCGAAAACTAAAAGAGGAAGGCGTTATGTTTCAATCGCATATCGACGGCTCGCGACATATGTTTTCGCCCGAAAAAGTGATGGATATTGAGCGTTCCATTGGAGCCGATATCATGATGGCTTTTGACGAATGTACTCCCTATCCCTGCGATTATGATTATGCAAAAAACTCCATGCATCTTACCCACCGATGGCTCGATCGTTGCGTTTCACATTTTAACAATACCGAACCAAAATACGGTTACCAGCAAGCGCTTTTCCCTATTGTTCAAGGCAGTACTTACAGCGACCTGCGGAAACAATCGGCGGAGTATATAGCCAATATTGGCGCCGAAGGCAATGCCATTGGCGGTTTATCGGTGGGAGAGCCCCACGAAATGATGTATCAGATGACCGAGGAAGTTTGCGCAATTTTGCCATTTGACAAACCCCGATATTTAATGGGCGTTGGTACTCCGGAGAATATTCTCGAGAGTATTGCTTTGGGAATCGATATGTTCGATTGCGTGATGCCAACCCGCAATGGTAGAAATGGGATGCTTTTTACCAGCGAAGGAATCATCAATATAAAAAACAAGAAATGGGAAAATGATTTCAGTTTGCTCGATCCCAATGGATTATCGTTTGTAGATAGCATATATTCACGGGCTTATATCCGCCATCTTTTTGTAGCCAAAGAAATATTGGGCCCCATGGCCGCAAGCTTGCACAATCTGAGATTTTATCTGTGGTTGGTGGGAGAAGCCAGAAATCATATCTTAGCAGGCGATTTTACATCATGGAAAGCCATGATGCTGCCCAAACTCAGAAACAGATTGTAGATTCATGCTCAAGAGAATTGATATATACATCATCAAAAAGTTTTTAGGAACTTTTTTCTACGCCATCACTTTGCTGGCCGGGGTGATTATAATTTTCGATTTGTCAGAAAAAATTCAGGATTTGCTTGAAAATAAAGCTCCTGTTATGGAAATCATTTTCTCCTACTATTTGAATTTTCTGCCCTATTTCATCAATCTGTTTAGTTATCTCTTTGTTTTTATTTCGGTCATCTTTTTTACTTCCAAACTGGCCATCAATACCGAAATTATTGCCATTTTAAGCAGTGGGGTGAGCTTTCGCAGGTTATTACGACCCTATTTAATTGCAGCCACATTTCTGGCAGCCATGTCGTTCGTGCTGGGCAATTTTGTGATTCCGCATACCAATATTAAAATGCGGGAATTCAAGCAAAAATATATAACAAATCTTAAGCTCGATCTGGGTCAAAACATTCATTTTCAGATTGCTAAAAGCAATTTTGCCTAT